>JALHRK010000430.1 GCA_022841505.1 Saprospiraceae bacterium
ATAATCCCAACGGTCGCTCCCAGGCCACCGTCAAAAGCAGTGGCCGCATCAACGAAGCCCGTTCCTGCCAACAAAGCAGCCGTGGCACTAGCAGCCGCCCAAGTGAGTAGCGGCTTTTTGAGGACTGTGTAGACTGAGGGCTTGGCGGTTGGGCTGTCCGCCGCATCTGTGTATAAACCCTGATACATGAAAAAAAAAATTAATTTTTTGAAGAGAAAGGGTCATGAGTCGATTTCCCCAACAACTCACTTCAAATTACATTAACAGTCTTGACCCCGCTGGAGCCGCTGGCGGAGGTCCTCCTACTGGCGCAGCATCGGGCGATTTGACTGGCGTTTATCCCGGTCCTTTTTTGTCGGCGACGGGAGTCGCGGCAGGAGTCTATGGCGACTCCACAAACATTCCGCGTTTTACAGTGGATGCCAAAGGAAGAGTAACTGCTGCGACTGCTGTTGCTGCTGCAAGCGGCAGTCCTTCTGGACCAGCCAGTGGAGATTTGACAGGGACTTATCCGGGGCCGATGCTTGTGAATTCCGGAGTTGTTGCGGGAACTTACGGCGGTGCCACGGTTGTTCCTCAAATTTCTGTGGATTCAAAAGGAAGAGTCACGGGCGTGACAAGTGTCGCTGTTGCCGGTGGTATTCCTTCTGGCGCCGCAGGAGGTGATTTGACAGGAAATTATCCCAATCCGAATTTGTCGGCGACCGGTGTCGTTGCCGGACTTTACGGAAACGCCACAACAGTTCCGCAAGTAGCCGTTGATGCCAAAGGAAGAGTCACGGGAATCACAAATGTTGCTATCAGTATTCCCGGAGGCGGTCCTCCTACTGGTGCTGCAGGAGGAGATTTGGCTGGAACCTACCCGAATCCTACTTTGGCTGCAAGCGGCGCGGTAGCTGGAACTTACGGAAGTGCTTCGTCTGTTGCTCAAGTAACAGTGGACGCAAAAGGAAGAGTGACGACTGCTGCTGACGTCCCTATTTCTGTTGCTCCGAGTGGGGCTGCAGGAGGGGATTTGACTGGAACGTTTCCTAATCCCACTCTGGCGGTAAGTGGGGTGGCCGCAGGAACTTTTGGTTCCGCTAGCTCCGTTGCCCAGGTCGCGGTCGACGCCAAAGGTCGTGTCACTGCCGCGTCCAGTATACCGATCATTGTTGCCCCCTCTGGATTGGCAGGAGGAGATTTGACTGGAACTTATCCCAATCCGACACTTGCTGCAAGCGGGGCGACGGCTGGAACATACGGCAGCACAACTGAAAGTGCCCAGATAACAGTGAATGCCAAAGGACAGATCACCAGTGTCGCAAATGCTGCTATTGCTGTTTCGCCGTCTGGTGTCGCCGGCGGAGATTTGGCAGGAACGTATCCCAATCCTACTTTGGGTCCATCTGGCGTTGCCGCTGGAATTTATGGTTCGCCGTCTCTTATTCCTCAATTGACGCTTGATGGAAAAGGAAGAGTTACAAATGCTACATCAGTGGCCGTGGCAGGCGGAACACCAAGTGGAGCAGCCGGCGGTGATCTGGCAGGAACTTACCCCAATCCTACAATTTCGAGAATTCAAAATGCCCCGATCAGCGTCACCGCTGAGTCCATTGCTCCTGCTTATGGCTTGCCTGCCCCGAACCCCCCGGGAATCATCGGCGTTTTTTCGCCTATCAGCTATTTTGTGGAGGAATATCCTTCTACTGATCATAAGTTGATCAAAGGAACGTTTTCTTACGTTGGGACGATTGGCGCGAGCGCTGCTTTTTTGAGTCTCCCCATCGCTGATACTCGTTTTGATACTTCTTATTTTTTGGAGGTTGATATTGTCGCTAAGAGCAACGAGGCTGGCGTCGGCGGAGCATTTTTCCAGAAAAATTTGGTTCTGATTTCCAGACTTGGAGCCAATTTTTCGGTTGTCACAAATACGTATGTTGTGAACAATTCGTATGGTTCTGCAGGCGGCCAGGGTGCCACGGTGACGTTGAACCCCGCTGCCACTCAGGTGAATTTCAATTACCTGTGCCCGGTGACGGCAGGAGCCATGTCTGCCATTGTTTCTTACAGTATTAAGTGGATGGGAACTGATTATCCTTAAGTTTATTCTCTCAAATAAAATGTGTGGCTTGAAGGACCTGTTCCGACATCAACAGAATCATTTAAAATAATTCCGGAAAGCGACCCGTTTGCGTTCACACGGACATTCGCTGCTCTCCAAGTGTTGAAACCGGGTCCCAAAATCAACGTGTGCCCAAAATCAACAAATGTTGTCGTAAGGCCTTGCAAAAGTACTTGTGGTCCCGGCGGCTGAGACGCATACGACATAAACGCAGCATTCGGAGTTGTTGAAAAAAGCAAGGTTACTTCTGCGCTCAATGTTCCGTCGTTGTTGACAAATCGTGTAACTTGTGCGTTTCCCAAAGGTGTGTTGTCTGCAGCCAAAAGAGGAATCAAACCAGTTGTAATTACTGCAAGTGAAGGCGGTCCTCCTCCGGCAGGTTGTTCTTCATTCAGGTATCTTGAAACAAGTTGTTTGGGACGGTCAGGGTGAATCGTTGCCATTAAACGCGTGTTTAATCTCTTTTTACTTTAAAAAAAGAAAAACCGACTTGTTTTTTAAAAGATAAGGGGCCATGAGTAGATTTTCAACTGGACTTGTTCAAAACTATTTGAACAATCTAGACCCCGCTACAGCGACATCCGGCGGGCCAATAGGTCCTGCTGGAGGAGATTTGATTGGCAATTATCCCAATCCTTTTTTGATTGCAACGGGCGTGACACCGGGCACATACGGAGACACGACAAATGTTGCTCAAGTCACTGTTGACACGGCAGGTCGAGTAACCGCAATTTCAAATGTTTCAATTGCTCAAGGATCGGGTGGTGCATCGGGTCCGGCTTTTGGGGACTTAACAGGAACTTATCCGGGCCCGTTTTTGATTAACACGGGGGTTGTTCCGGGAATTTACGGAGACGCGACAAACGTTGCGCAATTTCAAGTTGATTCCAATGGAAGGTTGCTTTTTGCAGGAGATGTCCCAATTACTTTTCCTCCTGCTACTCCTTCGGGTCCCGCCGGAGGAGATTTGACTGGCTCGTATCCGAGTCCGACTTTGATCGCTTCGGGTGTCGCCGCTGCAACTTACGGAAACGCCACAACTGTGCCCCAGTTTACCGTCGACGCAAAGGGACGCGTGACTTCGGCCGTCGACGTCGCGATTTCTTTTCCTCCTTCCGCGCCAACCGGACCGGCTGGAGGAGATTTGACTGGAACATATCCAAATCCGGTTTTGATTGCTTCTGGTGTTGCCGCTGCAACTTACGGAAACGCCACAACTGTGCCCCAGTTTACCGTCGACGCAAAAGGACGACTAACATCGGCCGCGGATATTGCAATTTCTTTTCCTCCGTCTTTTCCTACCGGGCCAGCGGGAGGAGATTTGACCGGGACGTATCCAAATCCAACTTTAATTGCGTCAGGTGTAATTGCGGGGACCTATGGAAATGCCACAAATGTCGCA
Organism: Saprospiraceae bacterium; assembly: GCA_022841505.1. Lineage (GTDB taxonomy): Bacteria > Bacteroidota > Bacteroidia > Chitinophagales > Saprospiraceae > JABWAJ01. The sequence goes on from JALHRK010000430.1 coordinate 3,507, forward strand.
CAGTTTACCGTTGACAGCAAAGGCCGATTGACAAGTGTTGCAAATGTCGCACTTGGAAGCGTTGTTGTCATGGACAATACTGCAGCTGGATTTCAATTTCCTTCTGCGCCGCAAACTCAAGGTTGCTGGTACGGAACAAACTCAAAAGCTGTGTGCGGCTCGAATTCAGTTGTTATCGGCAACGGTGTTGGTGGTACGACTATTGCTCCCAATTCCATTTGCATCGGTTTTCAAGCAAACGCAAACAACGGAGGTACTGCTTCCAGCATTGCTATCGGTGTTCGAGCAAATTGCGGAGCAGGAAATGGAGCAACCGAGGCTAATATTGCCATAGGCTATGAAGCGTATTGTTTTGGAAACCCTACCACCGGTGCCAGCCAAATGGCAATTGGTCGTGGAGCTCAAGCTTATTATAATGGGCTTGCAATTGGAAACTTTTCGTATGCGTTTTTTACATCTGTTGCAATTGGTCAAAGCGCTCAATGTCTCAACACCGGTGCTCAAGGATCAGTTGCTCTTGGACCTAGCGCTGTTGTTAACAACGCCGGTAGCGCCGTTGCTGTTGGAAATGCCGCAAATGTAACCGGGGGTAACGGTATTGCTATAGGACTCAACGCAAATGTCAACGGTTCAAATTCGATTTGTTTTGGCGCAAATACTGCAGCTGGCGGTGTTGCAAATTCTATTTGTATGGGACAAAGCGCTGTTGTTGTTTCGGCAACTAGTGCTCTGAGTATTGCAGTTAATGCTTCTTCTGTGAGTTTGGCGTGGCTTAATTTTCGGCTCAATAACATTGATCGGCAAATCGAAGCGTTCACTAAGTTGTATCAAACTTTTGTAACGGCTGCGGGTGACACTGTGCTTGATTACATTGGCGCTAATAGCAGCAAGCGCACTTATTTTACAGGTGTAACCACGCAGAATGTAATTGTGCCGATTGCGGTTGGTGGTCTTTTGGGATATGAAATCAAAATTGTGAACAATAGCACCGGCGCGGTGAGTGTATGGGCCGATGCCGCCAAGACGTCCTTGATTACTACTTTGGCTGGCGCTGTGCCTGGTGTTTCTCGAGGAGGATGGGGATTTTTTACAGTTATTGGCACGGCTGCGAACACTGCTGCAAATTGGAGCGCTGAACTTGGAACAACATCGATTTAAAAATCAATTTTTAATGCTAAAACGAGCAAGATTTCTCGCGCGTTTGTAATAGTTGTTCTCCCACTCTGGTGGCTCAACCATAAAAACTGGCGGGTCCTCCCTTTCTGCCAATCCATCTCTCCCAGCAAAAATCACGAGTGCCATCTGACTCACGATTTGTTTTTTTGCTCCGGGTCTTTTCACTGGGCATTTCAAAATACGAATTTCCGTTGCACCACGGCAAATCACTGATCGCCAGTAAATGCTGTTAAAAACAGCGGGCAGCAAAAGAACCGACGGATTCCCCTTTTGAGATTCAAGCACGGCTTTTTCACACCACAATTGCGCTTCCTCGTGAGGAGGATGAACAAAACTAAATCCGTGCCAGCCTTGGACAAGTGGAATGAAGTTTTCTGTTTCCAATGGCTCAAAAGTAATCGGAAACTCTCTGTGAACCCATGTCCTAATCCAACCCGGCGTGCGAGCCGTGTCCTGGAACTGGACAATTTCTGGTTCTTCTCTTGAACGTTTCAAATCATCCTGACCTTCCATTTTTATCACCTTCTACTACCTACCGCAACAGAAAAAACGACAGAAATCAACGTCGGATTTTCTTCTCGTATTTTTAGGAAAACCGTCATGAAATACCACAAAACTACTCAAAA
>JALHRK010000431.1 GCA_022841505.1 Saprospiraceae bacterium
TCAACTATTTATCGAAAAAAGACCTTGGCAAATATCGTGCTTTGATTGAAAAATTAGGCATTCGTAAGTAAGACATCGCAAGGAAGCATTGACAACAATGCTTCCTTGTTGTTTTATCCAACCTGCTTTCTCAGGCCTTTCCAATTTGCTAAGGAACATGGCGTAAATAAGTTACCTGGATTCGGCGAGGCTATTTTTTCATCAGGCAAGGCGCGAGAAGGGAGCTTAGCCTAAGCTAAGTGACCGCCGAAGCAACGCAGCATGGTGAAAAAAGAGACCGCCCAAACAGGGAAGTTATTTACGACACGTTCCTAATCGGCATCACACCCACCCGGAACGACACAAAGAACTAAGGACACAGCGGAAAAAAAAGCGTTTATTGATCATCTAATTTAAGTTTTACCTACCCATGGGACTACAGATTCCAATTTCTACCTCTTTTCATTTACCGGATGGCCGGGAAGTTATCATTGAAACTGGCAAATTAGCTGCGCAAGCAGATGGTTCGGTCGTTGTTCGTTGCGGTAACACCATGATTTTTGCCGTTGCCGTATCAGCGACAGAAGCCAAAGAAGGACAAAGCTTTTTTCCTTTATCGGTTGATTATCAGGAAAAATTTGCGGCAGCAGGCCGTATTCCGGGCAACTTCTTCAGAAGAGAGAGCCGCCTTTCTGATTACGAAATCCTCATTTCACGTCTGGTGGACCGGGCGATCCGCCCCCTCTTTCCGGATGGATACATGAATGAAACCCAGATCATCATTAACCTGATCTCCGGCGACAAAGACACGCCGCCGGATGCATTTGCTGCACTTGCAGCCTCGGCAGCGATGATGGTTTCCGATATTCCGTTTGCCGGCCCGATTTCTGAAGTGCGCGTTGCACGCATCGGCGGTAATTTTGTGGTCAACCCGAGCACCACTGCTTTGTTGAACGCCGACTTAGACATCATCGTGGCTGCTACCATGCAGGACGTAATGATGGTGGAAGGCGAAGCGAAAGAATGTTCTGAAAAAGACCTCGTGGAAGCGATCAAAATCGCACACGAAGCCATCAAAACCCAGTGTGAGGTACAATTGACCCTGGCGAAATTGGTTGGCGACAAAGCACTGAACAAACGCGAAGTGGCGCCGATCCCTGAAGACGAAGAAGTTAAGGCAAAAGTGGAAGTTTACCGCGACCAGTTGCTGACGATTTCGCGCGCTTATTTGGACAAGCATACCCGCAGCACCAGCTTCAAAGAGGTGAAAGCGAAAATCATCGCCGACCTGACTGAAGAGAAAGGCGAAGAATACGTAAAAGAAAATGGCAAATTCATCGAGCGTTACTACGACAAACTGAAAAAAGACGTGGTGCGCAAGATGGTGCTGGACGACAGCATTCGCCTGGACGGCAGAAAATTAGACGAAATTCGCCCCATCTGGTGCGAAGTGGACTACCTGCCTTCCACACACGGTTCGGCGATCTTTACCCGGGGGGAAACCCAGAGCTTGACCTCGCTCACGCTGGGTACGAAAAATGACGAGGCGATGATGGACAACGCCTTGTCGAACCACTACGACAAATTTATCCTGCACTATAATTTTCCGGGCTTTTCGGTGGGCGAAGTGAAACCACAGCGCGGCCCCGGTCGCCGCGAAGTAGGCCACGCCAACCTGGCTGCCCGCTCGCTGCGTCAGGTTTTGCCGGATAACAGTCCTTACACCATCCGCATTGTATCGGATATTCTGGAATCGAACGGTTCTTCTTCCATGGCAACGGTTTGTGCAGGCACATTGGCGTTGTTGGATGGCGGCATACAACTCAAAGCACCGGTTTCCGGTATTGCGATGGGGATGATTTCCGATGGCAAGCGCATTGCAATCTTGTCCGATATCCTTGGCGATGAAGATGCGCTGGGCGATATGGATTTCAAGATTACGGGAACCCCGAAAGGGATTACTGGCTGCCAGATGGACATCAAAATTGACGGTTTGCCTTACGAATTGCTGGAAAAGGCCCTCGATCAGGCTCGCGCCGGTCGTTTGCACATCCTCGATAAAATGAGCGAAACCTTGCCAGCGGCCCGCGAAGATTACAAACCGCATGCCCCGCGCATTGTTGAACTGATCATTGACAAGAGCTTTATCGGCGCTGTAATCGGACCTGGCGGTAAAGTCATCCAGGAAATGCAGGCTGAAACCGGCACCATCATCAACATCACGGAAGTTGGTGATAAAGGTGTGGTCAACATTGCCAGCTCGGATAAAGCGTCCATTCAGGCAGCCCTCGACCGCATCCGCCGCATCACGTTCGTCCCGACGGTCGGAGACGAGTATACTGGGATTGTGAAAACGGTCATGCCTTACGGCGTTTTCGTAGACTTTGCCGGTAAGAGCGGGTTGCTGCACGTTTCTGAAATGTCGCACTCGCGCATTGACAACGTGGAAGATGTGTTCAAGGAAGGCGATGAAGTGAAGTTCAAAATCATCGAATTGGACAAAAAAACCGGAAAATTGCGTTTATCCCGCAAGGCGATTCTGCCTGCTCCGCCGCGTGGTGGCAACAACCCGCGCGAGGGAAGGAACGACCGCAACGAAGAATAGCATTAGTATCTTAGAGCTTGTTCAAATTTCCATGATTGAGCGATAGCGAGGAAATTTTGTTTTAGACGAGGCAGATTTTGCAAACATAGCAGGCAGCTATGGTGAAAAAATCTAACGAAGTATACAACATAATTTCCCGCTTGTAGCCAATTGATGGAATTTTGAACAAGCTCTTAATATAAAATGCGTACCTTAACGCCTGATCTTCGCAATATGCGGGGCTCAGGCGTTTTTGTTCCGGGGCTGAAACCTTTTGTTAGACTTATTTGTATATCACAAGGTGAATGATTCTTCAATTTTTTACGGCTACAAGGCAACTTTTTTCTAATATAAACGTGTATTTTCAAGAGCAAAGTTTTGTGACATCGTTTCTCAAAATCCCTATTGTGTATGCGCCAATTAAAGATTACCAATAAGATCACCACGCGGGAGAGCCTCGCGCTGGATAAGTATCTTAATGACATCGGTAAAATTCCGATGCTGTCTGCCGATCAGGAGGCGCAGTTGGCGCGCGATATTCGCGAAGGTAGTCAGGATGCCTTGGAGACCATGACTAAATCGAACCTGCGCTTTGTGGTTTCTGTCGCCAAACAGTATCAAAATCAGGGCCTGTCGCTCAGCGACCTCATCAACGAAGGCAACGTGGGCCTAATCAAGGCTGCCAAGCGATTTGATGAAACCAAAGGGTTTAAATTTATCTCGTATGCGGTGTGGTGGATCCGGCAATCCATCCTTCAGGCTATCGTGGAACATTCGCGCATCGTTCGCCTGCCCCTGAACAAAGTCGGTTCTTACAATAAAGTCAATGAAGCGTTCATCACCTTCATGCAGGAGTATGAACGCGATCCGACGAACGAAGAGCTGGCCGAAATTCTGGAGATGACGCCGAAGGAAGTGTCAAATATGCTGAAAAACACGAACCGCCACCTTTCCGTAGACGCCCCCATCAGCGGGGAAGAAGGCGATTCAACCATGCTTGACGTCATTCCCAGCAACCTCAACCTCAGCCCGGATGATACCTTGATGGAAGAATCGCTCAAAGAGGAAGTGCAGCAGGGATTGTCCATTCTGGCGCCCCGCGAAGTGCAGGTGTTGTCGGCTTATTATGGACTGAACGGCTCTCAGCCCCTTACGCTGGAGGAAATCGGCGAGCAATACGGCCTCACCCGCGAACGGGTTCGGCAAATCAAGGAACGCGCGATTCGTCGCTTGCGTAAGTCATACAATAAGAATGCTTTGCGCTCATACCTGGGCTAAGCAGTGTCTGTCTTTATAGTCCGATAGCTGCGTTCATTTCGACTTCGCTCAATGACCGGTTGTTGAGCGAAGTCGAAACAAAAAGCGGTCATCCCGCCCGAGCGGGACTCCCATTTTTGGGGCCTTCGCATGCCTTGCTCTCGAACTCTAAAGAACAGACACTCTAACTAGCAAATTTATATTTACCGAAAGGCACTCGTAAACATGAGCCACCCCTGAATTTTGGAGGTGGCTCATGTAGTTTCAGGTGATTCTCGGATCAAAACAGGTGCTGTAAGGGCGAGTTTCGAATGTGCATAAAACATCATCGTTTGTCACTCCCGACAGGGAGTCTGCAAAACTATAAACAGCTGTTCTTGTGTTGCAGACTCCCTGTCGGGAGTAACATGGCAGGGAGGGCGTAAAAGGGTAGGTAGCTGATGCCGTAATCAATTTTCCGGTGCGCTGCACTCCGTTCTCATATTAAAACACAATTCAATGTTTCTTTTTATTAGAAATAGCTTGATTTGCTGCTGTTTTCTGGCCTTTGGCGCTTGCCAAAACAAGCAACAAACAGATGCAGGAAATCCGGAAAATGCGCTGACCGTCAAAACGGACCGAACCCCGTTGCGCGACTCCCCCGGCGAAAACGGCAAGGTGTTGAAAGAGCTTGAAAAAGGAACACCACTGCTCGATCTGGATGAGGTGAGCGATTTTATGACCCGCCTTACGGTGCAGGGGCAACCCCTGTACGAACCCTGGCTCAAGGTTGAGGCCGGGGAGGTAAAAGGGTGGGTGTATGCTGCTGCTGTTGACTTTGGAGGCGACACGACCCGGCTTGGCGCCAAGCGTTTTCAGGCTTTGCTGGGCAAAAACAGGTACGAACAAACCCTGCAATGGCGGCAGGACTTTGAAAATATTCAAAATCAGAGCCAGTTAGCCAAAAATTACCTGAAAGGCAGCACCCTGCGCGACAGTTTGATCAGGCGTTTGCCAGAAGGCGATGGCGCTGGTCCGCCGCCCGACCTGTTCTGGATAAAACCGCTGCTGCCTGCGTTTGAACCGCAATTGGTGGCGGAAGGCACGGCCTATTACCTGTTTTCCGATTACCGGGTTTGGTCGCAGAAGGCTGCGCAAACGCCGGAGCGTGAAGACGACGCCTTTTTCCAGTTTTGTACGCAGGTTTTCCCGGAAGACAGCATCGAGTATTTTTATCCGACCTGGTTTATGCAAACCTGGGATTACGGCGGCAGTAGTTTGTTAGGAAGAGGAATACACCTTCGTCTTTTAACTGCTGCAAACCGCATTTGCACGATAAATACTCCCTTTCGGTCGGAAATCCTGCGCATAAAGGCAGAAATGATCAACGATATGACGCAGGAGGGCGTTGAATATTGGGAACAACCGGAAAAAATCATCCAGGAGTTAGACGCCATTTTGGAAGGTAAT
>JALHRK010000432.1 GCA_022841505.1 Saprospiraceae bacterium
CGGTGCGGATGTCATCGGCCTGAGCGGACTGATTACGCCTTCGTTAGACGAAATGGTGCATGTTGCCAAAGAAATGCAACGGGAAGGATTTACGATTCCGTTGCTGATCGGCGGCGCTACGACTTCCAAAACCCATACGGCGGTGAAAATTGAACCGCATTATTCCGCCGGCCCGGTGGTGCATGTGCTTGACGCTTCCCGAAGCGTGGCGGTGGTGAGCGCCCTCATCGGCAGCGACGACCAGGTTCGGGAAGCGTATATTGAGGATACCAAAAATGAATACGTCCGTGTCCGGGAAGCTCGGGCCAACCGGCAGTCTTCCAAACAATTTCTGACCATAGACCAGGCCCGAACGAACAAATTCCGCATCAACTGGAACGACTATACGCCCCCTGTGCCTGTCAAAACCGGGGTGATGGCTTTTGATGATTATTCCTTAGAAGAGCTTGCGCAATACATTGACTGGACGCCCTTCTTTTCCAGCTGGCAATTGGCGGGCAAGTTTCCAGCCATTTTGCAGGACGAAATTGTTGGCACAGAAGCCCAAAAATTGTACAACGACGCCCGCAGCCTGCTGCGCCGCATGATAGACGAAAAATGGCTTACTGCGCGCGCCGTGGTGGGGCTGTTTCCCGCCAACAGCGTGGGCGACGACGATATTGAAGTGTATGCCGATGAAGACCGGAAAACGGTGGTGGCAACCTTGCGCCATTTGCGCCAGCAGGTACAAAAAGCGCCGGGCCAATCCAATAACTGCTTGGCCGACTTCATTGCGCCCGCACACACCGGACGCCGCGACTACATCGGGGCTTTTGCCGTTTCGGCAGGCTTTGGCATCGAGCAGTGGGTGGAAAAATTTGAAAAAGACCACGACGACTACCACGCCATTATGGTGAAAGCGCTTGCGGACCGGTTGGCAGAGGCTTTTGCTGAACGCCTGCACGAGCGCGTGCGCAAGGAATTCTGGGGCTATGCTGCAACGGAAACCCTGAACACGGACGCGCTGATTGAAGAAAACTACCAGGGCATCCGCCCGGCGCCCGGCTACCCGGCCTGTCCGGAACACACCGAAAAGCAAACGCTCTGGCAACTGTTAGACGTGGAAGATAAAACCAGCATCCAACTCACGGAAAGCTTCGCGATGTACCCGGCTGCCAGTGTGAGCGGCTGGTATTTTTCACACCCGGATTCCAAATATTTTGGCCTGGGCCAAATCAGCAAAGACCAGGTGGAAGATTATGCGCGTCGTAAAGGAATGGCCGTGGAAGAGGCGGAAAGGTGGTTGATGCCGGTGCTGAATTATGGGGGGTAGGTTGGTTATTGGTTATTTGGAACCGTTGTTCGTTGTCTGTTGTTGGTTGTTCGTTGGGTTTTGAGCTGGCGAGGGAATTGGCGCATTCCAATCATATTGGTTCCTGGAGCAGTTGTTCGTTGTCTGTTGTAAGTTGTTCGTTGGGTTTTGGGTTCGCGAGGTAGTTGACACATTCCAATCATATTGGGAACTAACGAACAACTTACAACGAACAACGATACTCCTTGATAACCAATAACCATTTTGAACAAACAAAGAAGGAGCAACCGCCGGGGCGGCCACTCCTCACACTATGAAACACTATATTTATCCGATGGCTGTAGCCGGAATACCCGAATAGCGTCGGAGAAACCGACAACATAGGTTGTTGCGAAATTTGTAAAATGTGTTTGAATGTTCAGAGGACTATCAGACTGTGTTTGTGGCAGGGGCTTTGGAATTTGTTGCGAAGTTGCAAATGAAAACTGGTGTCTTACCCAGTGCGCGGTAAAAATAGAAAGTAATTTTTAGTTTTCACAAATAATTCTTTTTAAAGATTTGTTTTTTCTATGAGGTCAGGAAAATTTTCCCATTCCACCAGTTCGTTTCGATGATGGCCTGCTGCCGGCGGTAAAAATTAAGGGCAGGTTCGTTCCAATCCAATACCTGCCATTTGACCAACCGGCAGCCGCGTTGCCGGGCTTCTGCCACATAAGCGTCGAAGAGCAGCTGCCCTGCGCCTGATCTGCGGTGGGCTGCTTTCACTACAAAATCCTCCAGCCACAGCATCGCACCTTTCCAGGTGGAATAGGTTTCGTAAAAAAAAGCCATGCCGATCACACCGTCGTCCGGCGTTTCTGCAACCAGCACTTCAAATCTTCCGGCCTCAAAATCGCGGGTATAATCCTCCAGCGTTGCCGTAAAAGCCGCTTCGGATGCTTCGTAAATGGCCAGTTCCCGCACTAAGTCGTGGACGGTCGGGATGTCGGCGAGTGTTGCTTTGCGGATGTTCATTTTATTCATGGAGTAAAAATAAAATAATTTGAAGATGTGCCAATTTGAAGATTTGAAAATTGAGCGCCTCTTTGCCTGATCAATATTTCCGTTAAATAGCCAAACCCGCTTATTTTTGCACCCTCATCATCAGAATACGCAGTTCATGAAAAAGCCTTTGATCTTAGTAACCAACGACGACGGCATTACGGCGCAGGGCATTCGTGCCCTGGTAGAAGTAGCCAGCACCCTGGGCGATGTGGTCGTCGTTGCCCCCGATTCGCCGCAATCTGCCATGGGGCACGCCATTACCATTGACCGCCCGATCCGGCTCCGGCCCGCGTCAGTTTTTGACAACATTGAAGCTTACGAATGCTCCGGCACGCCGGTAGATTGCGTCAAGCTGGCCAAAAATGTCATTTTTAAAGACCGGACGATTGACCTTTGCGTTTCGGGGATCAACCACGGTTCCAATGCATCCATCAACATTATTTATTCCGGAACGATGTCGGCAGCGATGGAAGCTTCTTTGGAAAGCATTCCTTCGATTGGGTTTTCACTGCTCGATTATTCGTTTTCTGCCAATTTTGAAGCTGGCAAACCTTTTGTTCGCCGGATAATGGACTACGTTATGGCGCATGGCATGGAACACGGCAGCTTGCTGAGCGTAAATATTCCCAATTTGCCGGAAGCAGAAATCAAAGGCATTCGGGTCTGCCGCCAGGCTGATGCGCGTTGGGTTGAGGAGTATTCAGAGGCGATTGACCCGCGCGGGCAACGCTACTATTGGCTGACCGGCAAGTTTGTCAACGAAGACCTGGGGAATGACACCGATATTTGGGCGCTCGACAACGGGTATATTTCCGTGGTTCCTTCGCACCACGACCTGACTAACTACCGGGCCGTGTCCTTAATGAAAGACCTTGAATTTCAACGTGTTTAGGTTTAAGTGAAATACTGCTCCCAACAAGCTCTAAGAGTATCCTTTTTGGAAAACTGCATTCTATAACATCCGGGTTTTTGTAAAAAATAAAATTGCCATGTTCTCATTACTGAATCGAAATGCCCTTTGGGTTGGCCTACTCGTCGGATTGCTGGTTCCTTTTGTCGGATACGCGGTATTGCTGATGCTTTACGAACAAATTGAAGCGTTGGGCTGGATAAAACCGGGCGGCTTTTCCATGGATTTCCGGCAGCGAACCACGGCTATTCTTGCCATTTGCCTTAACCTTTGGCCCCTCAACCTATACCAGAAAAAGCGGTTTACCGATTCTATGCGGGGCATTGTTTTTCCGACCGGGCTGTATGTCATAGTCTGGGTCATTTATTTTTTCGGTCATATTTTTGGAAACTAAACAGCATGAAAATAAAAGTATGCGGCATGAAAGAGCCGGAGAACATCACGCAACTGTTGGAGTTGCCGGTTGATTTCATTGGGTTCATTTTTTATGAGCGCTCGCCGCGGTATGCCGACAACCCCAAATTTGAAAGCTGGGTTAACAAAAACAAGCCGCTCTTTGCAAAGGTGAAAAAGGTGGGCGTTTTCGTCAATGCCGAAATCGAACGGATATTAAACGCGGTGCACGATTACGAACTGGATTTTGTCCAATTGCACGGCAACGAAAGCCCTGAATATTGCCGCGAACTGAAGCAGTACTGGGACATCAGCACCCTGCACCACGCCAAAATCATCAAGGCTTTCGCCGTGGATGATGAATTTGATTTTGAGGAAACCCAGGCTTACCAGGGCTGGTGCGCCTACTTTTTATTCGATACCAAAAGCCCGCAGCACGGCGGGTCGGGCGTTGCTTTCGACTGGTCGCTGCTGCAACAATACACGGGCATTACGCCATTTTTTCTGAGCGGCGGCATTGGCGAAGACGACATCGCAGCGCTCAAACAGCTCAAAATACCAGCTTTATACGGGGTTGATTTGAACAGCCGCTTTGAAACGGCGCCTGGCGAAAAAGAAGTCGGGAAGTTGAAAACGTTTATGGCGCAATTGGGTTAAGGAGGTAATTGGTTCCAGAGATTTAGAAGTTGCGAGGATTTCAAGTCATTTGTGTTTTAATCTTTAGCCTTTTTACTTTAACCTTGATTCTTGAACCAAGAAATAAGGTAAAGCGTTAGTTTTGTGAGGATTTTGTATCCATACTAATCAAAACAAACCATCATGTCATCAATACATTACTTAACCGACGCAAAAGGTAGCCCGGTTGCTGTTCAAATTTCGATAGCCGACTGGAATCTGTTTGAGAAAGAATTTAACGAAATGAAGCGAACCCTCGAAATCCTGCAAGGGATAAATCATGCCCTTGAAGAAGTAAAGCAAGTTAAACAGGGAAAGAAAAAACTACAGACTTTAAGCGAGTTCCTCCATGAGTGTTGAAATACTCGTTTCGGATAATTTCCGAAGAGAGGCGAAAAAATACCTGAAAAAATTCAGAACGCTGAAAGATGAGTTGGAAGTGTTCCGGGCATCCTTGCTTGAAAATCCTCGGCAAGGAGACAAAATAACTGAAGGCGTATATAAAGTTCGATTGGCCTCCAAAAGCAAAGGAAAAGGTAAAAGTGGAGGCTTTCGAATTATCAATTATTTATTAGAGGTCGAAAAGGACGAAAATGGAGCTATTCATACGACTGTTATCCTTTTATCTATATATGATAAATCAGAAGTATCTTCTCTCGCAGATAATCAAATAGCCAGACTCATTCAAGATTTTGAACGGGATATAGAGAATCGGGAACCTTCTGATGAAGAAGGTAAAAAGGCAGTTGAAGACGCCAAAATAGATCCTATAGAATAGTTTGTGAAGTGGCTCCTTTAACCTTTCAACTTTTTCCTTTAACCTTTATTTTCCTCAATACCCCAAAATCTTCAGCATATCCTCCGCCGTTTGCTCTGGATTGTAAAGCCGATCCACCAGGTTGCCCTGGCTGTCTTTATCAATCAGGATGTGCTTGGGCGAGGGGA
>JALHRK010000433.1 GCA_022841505.1 Saprospiraceae bacterium
ACGCCGGGGCATGGCATTTGTGTTAGGTATTAAATGGTAGGACAGAATGTGGCTTATGCAGAAAACGAAGTTCCGCAGCCGCAAGATTCTTTCGCATTGGGATTGGTGAACGTGAATCCCCGGTTTTCGAGGCCATCCACCCAGTCTATTTCCATACCCAGCAAATAAAGGCCATGTGCTTTTTGCATAAAAACCTTCAGATCGCCTATTTCAAAGACATCGTCCTGTTCTTTGAGCAGGTCGAATCCCAATTCATACGAGAAACCTGAACAACCACCGGCTTTTACGCCCACGCGCAAACCGTGGTCTTCCGGGACGTTCATTTCAGCGCGCAGTCGCTTGAGTTGTTTCACAGCGCCATCCGTTAACGTAACAGGGGTTGACACCATATTCATTGTTTCAGTCATTTTGCGCGAGTTTATTATTGTGCAAATTTACGTTTGTTCAAGAATTTTCAAAGTTTGGAACCAACTGTTCCAGATCTTAATCGTGTATAATTACGATTTCTAACGATAGAAGATAACGTCAAAGGAATGGTCGTTGTTCAATCTGATCCTGGTTTTCCTGCTTCAATTTTGAGTACTTCAACGTAGACTCCGTTTAGGTGTTCAAAGTCAAGATCAGTTGTTAGCAACTTTGCATCCGTATTCTCATATTTGTTCTCAAATATAAGGCATTTTCCTGCAATCGGTCAAGTCGTTTACATCGCATTCATAAAAAATACGAATGGCATCAACCCTGCTCATTATCCTCTTTGTCATTGCCGCTATGATTCTGGCGACTGCCAAATTCAAGATACATCCATTCTTTGCCTTGCTGACAGCCGGGCTGGCTATTGGTTTTGGGACCGGAATGGCGCCGACAGCAGTGCTGGCTGCTTTACAAAAAGGGTTTGGCGATTTGATGGGACAGATTGGAGTGGTGGTTGTACTAGGTAGTATTCTCGGTGTCGCGCTGGAACAATCCGGTGCTGCACTTCGGCTGGCAGATGCGGTGCTTGGGCTATTGGGCAGCAACCGCCCGGTGCTGGCCATGAGCGTCATTGGCGGGCTCGTCGGTATTCCTGTATTTTGCGACAGCGGATTCATCATTCTTTCCGGTTTGAAAAAAGCGGTGGCCACGCGAACTGGCACTGCAAAAGGTTCATTGACGCTGGCATTGGCGTCGGGTTTATACGCAACCCACACCCTGGTGCCTCCAACGCCAGGCCCGATTGCCGCCGCCGGGAATCTGGGCGCTTCCATGCATTTGGGGTTGGTCATGTTACTGGGCCTTGTGGTAGCCATCCCAACTACAGGCATCGCGTATTGGTGGGCCCTCAGGCGGGGACCTGCTATGGAAATTGCGGCAGTTGACCATCCTCCAATTATTGAAAAAAACACGGTTCCGCTTTTCAAAGCGCTCCTTCCGCTTGGCCTGCCCATCGTGTTGATCGCGTTGGGTTCAATTGTGAACATTTTACAATGGAAAAGTCCAATTGCAACCGCGCTTGCCTTTGCCGGCCAGCCTTTGATTGGTTTGTTCATCGGAACGCTGCTCGCTTTTCTGCTTTTTCCCGATTCGGGTCAGGCTACGTGGGCGGAAAAGGGCATCAAATTGGCCGGACCTATTCTCATCATCACCGGGGCAGGCGGCGCCTTAGGGGGCGTTCTGAAAGCAACGCCATTTGCCGATGGGTTGAAAAATGCCCTGGAAGGATATCCGGATTCCGGCGGTTTTTTCCTTGTACTGGCTTTTATCATTGCCGCGTTTTTGAAAACCATGCAGGGTTCTTCCACCTCGGCCCTGGTAATCACGACTGCAATGCTCGCGCCACTCCTTCCTGCCGCAGGGTTCGACAGCGGCCTGGAACTGGCATTAGTTGTACTGGCCACCGGAGCCGGCGCGATGACTGTTTCGCACGCCAACGACAGCTATTTTTGGGTAGTGACGCAATTCAGTGGCATTTCGGTGCGCGACGCTTACCGAAGTTATACAACGATGACCGGCTTACAGGGATTGGCTGCAATCTGTACCGTTTTGCTGTTCTATTTTTTATGCTGCTGAATTGAAAACCAAGCGCCTAATTCTTCAATTTCTCTTTATACACCTTCCTGAATTTCTCCACTTTCGGCGTAATGATCATGGTGCAATACGGATTCCGGTTGCCTACGCTTTTGTAGTAGTTCTGGTGGTAATCTTCCGCTTCGTAAAATGCTTCAAAAGGTACAACCTCCGTCACAATTTTATCGCTCCAGAACTTTGGCGCCACTTCTTTGATGGATTGCGCTGCAATGGCGCGCTGCGTTTCGCTGTGGTAAAAAATCGCCGAGCGGTATTGCGGCCCCACGTCGTTGCCCTGGCGGTTGGGCGTCGTCGGGTTGTGGGTGCTCCAGAAAATTTCGAGGATTTCTTCAAAACTGATGACTAACGGGTCGAACTTAATCTGGATGACCTCCACGTGATCGGTGATTCCGGAACAAACAGACTTGTAATCTGCGGTTTCAGGGGTGCCACCCGAATAGCCGGGCAAGACCGATTGAACGCCTCTCAGGTCCTGGTAAATGGCTTCCACACACCAGAAGCAACCGCCACCCAAGGTGGCCAATTCGAAATTTTCAGACATTGTGTTATCCTTTGTTTTAGTACTGTTTTGATAGGCGCCGGAAAGTAAGAGTATTCCAGGCATTAAAAATAATGCAAACTTCATCGCTGGCATTTTTTATCCAAAAAAACAGAACATTCACTGAAAAGTTGTGCTTTCGTAGTTCATAATATACGTCTCGCACTAAAGCCTGCGAAACGATCCATGACGGGCGGTATGTTTCGCGGGCTTTAGGCCGCCGGGATCATATTTTTAGGCGGCCTAAAGCCCGCGAAACAAAGAGACATAACGCCCGTCGTGGTCATTGTGCCACTTGTGTCCACACTGCAGGTCATGCACAACGATGCCCAGTAAAGCGGGAAAACCGAACAGCGTGAAGTATCCGGCAAAAGGTCCTCAGTACGACACCTCCAGACTTTGCCGGAGGGAGGGTTCTACCCGGGCGCGCATTTTTTCCAAAAAAAGCGACAATGCTTGTTTTTTCGGCGTGTCGAGGTGGTAACTGATGTTGTGCAAAAAGTAGTCTTCCACACTAAAGTCAGGGTGCGGTGAAGGCAGCAGGTATTTCAGTTGCGGAATATCGTGAATTCCGGTGTGCAGCGCATCGTTAAAGCGTTTAAGAAAACCGGGGTCTAAAGGCCGGGTGCTGACCCAGGCCGCGAACACAAAAGGCAGGCCGGTCAAATTTTTCCAGGCTTCGCCAAGGTCATAAACGTAGGGAAATTTCTGTTCCAGTCCAATCGCGCGATCGCCGATGACCAACCCGGCTGTCGTGCCGCCAATGAGCGCTTCGTAGCCCTCCTGCGCGGGCGTCAGTTCCGGATTGAGCATCCAATATTCTGAAAGCAGAATTTTTGTCAGCTCCACCGAAGTTCGGGAGTGAAAATCGAGGTAGAGCCGCTCCACCTGCTCCAGTGGGCGTTCGCTGAAAATACAGACCGTGCGCACCGTACCATCTGCACCAATGCAATAATCGGAAACAATGCGCGGCGAAATCAGTTCGGGCAGCACCGCCACAGGAACCAGTCCCAGGTCGGCCTGTCCGGACAAAAGTTTTTTTGCGCAAACCGAAGGAATATCCAACTGAAGCTCAATATCAGCCGCCAGGTCGCTTTTCAATAACCCGTAAAGCAATGGCTTGGTATTCAAGTAACTGACTGCCGTGATTTTGATTGCAGACATGCGTTTTATTTATGTGGCGCCAGTTCCGGCAAAGCCAGGTGACTGATGTCGTTTTCCAATTCAAACACCCAATTTTCTCCATGCAATTGCGCCTTCCAGAGCGCAGTATTGAAACTCGTGTAGCGCTCCATTTCTGTCAGCGATTCTCCTTTGAGTTTGCAAATCAGCCCGCGCAGCGACCGTCCGTGGGTGCAAACCAGCAAGTGTTTTTCAGGGCGTTCGTGCAGGTGTTTCACAAAGCGGTCCATGCGCTCGGCCAATTCAGTGGCGCTTTCGCCGGCTTTTGCCCGGGCGTCAAAATTGCCGCGTTGCCATTCCCCGATGGTGTGGTAAAAATCCTGTTTCATCTCCGGGGTGGAATGTTTGCCTTCGTGTATGCCCCAGGACAACTCGTCTATATCGGCCAGGCTTTCCCATGGAAGTCCCTGTTCCACAAAAGGCTGGACCGTTTCGTGCGTCCGCTTCAGGGTAGAAGTCAGCACTACCTCAAAGGGCGTCTCCCGGTAAAGCTCGAAAAAAGCCAAACCCTGCAATTTCCCTTTGTCATTCAGGCTGGGATCCACGCCCTTCCCCTGTACAATGTTGTTTTTATTGTAATCCGTTTCTCCGTGCCGTATGATGTACAGTGTTTTGCTCATGGCCCTAATTTGTGTCTATCTTCTTAGATCGGTGTCTGTCCTTTAAAGTTCGGGAGCAAGGCATGTTTGGCTCCAAAAGCGGGAGTCCCGCTCGGGCGGGATGACCGATTTTGGAGCCAAACATAACGCAGCTATCGGACTATAAAGACGGACACTAATTCGCATTTACAATCGGAAGCGATACGTAACCCCGAAACACTTCGTCTTCTTCAAAAACGTGGTCGGTGAAATCCTGCACGACGTTGTACAGGGTGTCCCGCTCGATGGGTTTTCGGCCTACGCTGCGGATCAGTTTCACCAGATCTTTGGTGCTCATCGCCGGGTTTTGTTCTTCAGACCCCGCCATAGAGTAAATTTTAGTCGTGTCGTCAATCGTGCCGTCAATGTCGTCTACGCCGAAGGACAACGACAACTGGGCCACATTGCGGCTGATCATCGGCCAATAGGCTTTGATGTGGTCAAAATTGTCCAGATAAATGCGGCCAATGGCATAATTGCGGAGGTCTTCAATGACGGTGCTTTCCGCCACGTGCGACATCTGGTTGTCTTTGTTCCTGAATTTCAGGGGAATAAAGGTTTGGAAGCCGCCCGTTTCATCCTGAAGTTTTCGCAATTCCTCCATGTGGTGCACCCGGTGTTCGAAGCGCTCAACATGGCCGTAGAGCATGGTTGCATTGGAGTAGGCGCCCATCTGGTGCCAGATTCGGTGCATGTCTAACCACTGCTGGCCGGTGCATTTGTCGCCCGCAATTTGCTCGCGGATTTCAGGGTGGAACAGTTCCGCGCCACCGCCGGGCATGGAATCCAGGCCCGCTTCTTTCATGATGCGCAGGCCTTCTTCGTAGC
>JALHRK010000434.1 GCA_022841505.1 Saprospiraceae bacterium
ACATCGAAGATTCTCCCTGGAAAGCCCGGCAGATTCTGAAAATGATTGCTAAAAATCAGTTGCAACTCCAATCAGTCTGCGAGATCGGCTGTGGCGCCGGAGAAATTCTGAACCAACTACATCAGTTGCTGCCGCCGGAGGTCACGTTTACCGGCTACGAAATCTCAACCGACGCACTGGAATTTTGCAAAGAACGCGCCAAAGAGCGGCTGGAATTCAAGATGCAATCTTTGTATGAGATTGAAGCCCATTATGACCTCTTGCTGATGATTGATGTTTTTGAGCACGTTGAGGATTATTTCGGCTTGATCCGGGCTGCCGGCCAAAAAGCGACGTATAAAATATTCCACATCCCGCTCGACATCACTGTTTTAGCGGTATTTCGCAACACCTTGCTGGCGCCCAGAAAATCCGTTGGGCACATTCAATATTTTACCAAAGAAACCGCCCTTGCCACGTTGAAAGATTGTGGCCTTGAAATTATAGACCACTTCTACACCCCTGCCCTGAATTTGCCCAGCAACCAGCGCACCCTGCCCTCTAAATTTTTCTACCTGCCCCGAAAAATTCTGCATGTTATAAATAAAGACTTCGGTGTCAGGTTGTTGGGAGGCTATTCGTTGATGGTACTGGCAAAATAAATCGGCACAAAACAAGCACGACCATGCACAGGAATGCAAAACTGATTGCTGAAACCATTTCGGTCTTTCTCCTGATCAGCATTCTGGCCGTTTGGGTGCAGGGGCTGGCCTTGCCCGCTGTTTGGAAAGGGCTGGTTTATGGCCCGCTCTTGTTGTTTCAGGGGCTTTGGTTTTATCGGTTCTACATTGTGGGGCACGAAGCTGCGCATAAAAAACTATTCGCAGACCAGCCCGCACGAAATGACTTTTGGGGCAGTGTCGTCCTGTTGCCGCTGATGGTTCCAATTACCATTTACCGGAAAATCCACTATTTCCACCACGGCTTCAACCGAAAAGACGAGCACACATCTAATTTAGACACCTTTGTCGTAAAACGCCCGCCCAGCCTTGCCAAAAAGATTTACTACCATGTTATCTGGTACCTGAGTGTGTTTTTCGGTGGATTTTTCATCCATTCGCTGGTATCGGTTGTCCTGTTTTTATTCATCCCGCCTGCCTTGTCCGTAAAAATATCCCCGGCGTTTAAGGGTTGGACGATGCGGGACCAATTGAGCTCCATCGGCCTGTTTGCATTGGGCGTTTTATTGCACCTGTCTGTTTATTGGGCATTTGGGAAAACCATTTATTTATACACGCTGGGTTATCCGATGTTGTCGTTTGCCTGGGTGTTGTCGCTGCTGGTTTACATCTTTCATTACGACACCACCATTGGCGACGGCGTGCGCTACAACGTGCGCTCGGTGAACCGCGTGCCAGTGATTTCCTGGATTTTGATGAATTTTAACGAACACGCCACCCACCACCAATACCCAAATATTCCGTGGTACGAGCTGCCGGAAAAGCGAAAAGCACTTCCAGAACCATACCTCACCAAAAACCAGCGCACTCGGAATTTTTTCAAAGCCATCCTCAACCAGCTCAAAGGCCCAAACATCGTTCATGAGCACCATCATTAGGAGGGCCCTGCCGGAGGATGCCGCCGCTTTTGTTCAAATCAAAGACCAATTGCCCCTGAAGCTGTCGGATGGCGGCAGCACCAAAGGCGGTTTTTTGCTGGGAACAGATTTGAAAACCTACCAGAGTTACATCCAAAACGCGTATTGCTTAGTCGCAGCAACCGAACAGGGAGTGGTTGGCTTCGGCATCCTCTTACCCGATCGCCTGCTTCGGGAATCGGAGGTTTGGAAAAAACGCCACCGCGCGGCCTGGTATATTGATTTGCCTTTTTATGAAAAACAAAACCTTTGCTATTTCGAACAATTGGCCTTTTTGCCGGGACACCGGAAAACCGTGCTCAAACTGTCGTACACCTTAGTCAAATGGGCTTTTGAAGAAGGCCATCAAACCCTGTTTGCCACTACCGTCAACAAACCAGTGCTCAACTTAGCGGCGATTCCCTTCATCAAAGCGGCAGGCGGCATCCACGCGGGAAACATTGACGAGGTGTACCCGAGTATCGGCGCCATTAATTCCGATATTTACCTGATGGCGTCCGGGCTGTTTTTTCAAAAGTCCGCAGCGCATTCGTTGTATCCCCTTTTCGCTGCAAATGCTTATGTTTGAGCCCTTATGGCCGGATACCGAAATACCTTTCTGCACCTTTTCCGGAAACCGGGAACGCTGCTGCCGACGCGTTGGCTGGCGGCCCTGACGGAGCAACGCTTCATCGTTCCCGTTTACCACACCGTTTCGGACAACAACCCGGAGCATATCCGGCATTTGTACCCGGTAAAAACGGTGCGACAGTTTACCGCAGATTTGGATTTTTTGCTAAAAACCTACCGGCCAATAAACCCGACGGAATTAGAAAACCTGCTGCACCATGGTGTTTCTCCAAAAACCAATGCTTTCCTGCTGACCTTCGACGACGGGCTGCGCGAATTCCATGACCTGATTGCACCGTTGCTGCTGCAAAAAGGCATCCCGGCCATCTGTTTTCTCAACAGCGATTTTGTAGACAACCAGGGCTTGTTTTTTCGTTACAAAGCCAGTTTATTAATCGGCGTATTTGAACGCGAAAAGCAGCAAACCCAAGGCGATCCGGTGATTCAATGGCTCAGAAAATACGCACCCGATCATCAAAATATCCGGTCGGCGCTTTTGTCCATTTCCTACCAAAACCAGGGAGCGCTGGACGAACTTGCAACTATCATTGACTACGATTTTGCAGACTATCTGGCTCAACAACAACCTTACCTGAGCAGCCAACAAATTCTGTCGCTCAAAAACCAGGGTTTCTATTTCGGCGCGCACAGTTGCGACCACCCGGAATACCGTTTTTTGGGCCTGGAAGAACAAATCCGCCAGACGCGGGAAAGCGTGGACGACCTTTGCACCCGCTTCGCCCTACCCTACCGGGCATTTGCATTTCCGTTTACCGATTACGGGGTTTCGAGCGCTTTTTTCCAAAACATTTACGAACAGGCGCCCGCAATCACCTCCTCTTTTGGCTCCGCAGGCTTGAAACGGGACCATTTCCCGCAGCATATCCAGCGCATTCCGTTTGAAACGGGCCGGTTGAACGCCTGGGAGATCCTGAACAATGAGTACCTTTACTTCCTGCTTAAATCCTTAGTTGGCAAAAACAGCATTCGCAGAACATGATCGAAATCAAAGGGCTCAACCCGCAAGGATTGGCCAAATACATCCATTCGGAGGAATACGGGCAGTCGCCGGTGATCCCGATTTCCCGCCACCGGGCGCTTTCGCAAATCCGGAATCCGCGGGCGGAAGCGGAAGACGTGCTGCTGCTGCTGGCGTACGAAGGACCAACCTTAGTGGGCTACCTCGGCGTGTTGCCCGATCGCATGAATGGCAACCTGAAATGCGGCTGGATGTCTTGTCTTTGGATTGCGCCGGAACACCGGGGGAAACAAATTGCGCAAAAACTGCTGCAACATTGTTTTGAAGCCTGGGGGCAAAAAGTCTTAGCCACGGAATTCACTGCGCCGGCCAAAAAGCTGTACGACAAAACCGGCTTGTTCCGGGATTTACAGGTCAAACGCGGGCTCCGGCTCTACCTCCGTTCCGACCTGTACGCATTGCTGACGCCCCGAAGCCCGTGGTTTGAAAAAATCGGTTTTTTACTAAAAGGTTTTGATGCTTTGGCAAATGCGGTATTGGATGTCCGGTTTTTGATTTGGAAACCCAGCCTCGGGGATTTAAAACTGGAATACGTTCGGGAAGTAGACGAAGAAACGGCGCTTTTCATCGAGCGCACCCGCAGCGCAAACGGCTTCCAAAAAGGCGCCGCTGAACTGAACTGGATGCTCCAAAATCCTTGGGTACTCGCTGCGCCCGAAAAAGACGATTTTGGGAAGCGCTACCACTTTTCCTCCACCGATTTTTCTTTTGATTTTTATGGGATTAAAATCAAAAACCAGCAAAATCAGCTCCTTGGTTTTTTGGTCTTTTCCAAACGGAACCGCTTCCTGAAATTACCGTTTTGTTACGTGGGCAACAATTGGGATGCGGTTTTGCGGGTAATTAATTTCCATCTACACCGCTGGCAGGTGAATACGTTTACGGTATTCCATCCTGGGCTGGTGGAGCGGTTACTACAGCAAAAAAGCCTCCTTTTTTTTAAGCGGGAAGTGCGGCGGCATTACCTGATTTCCAGAGTTTTTGATCCAGAAATTTACCATGAAAATTTTGAAATACAGGACGGGGATGGGGATTGCGGGTTCACGTGATTTTTCCTCCTTACTACATAGTTCTTTTTCACCACATAGAGCACATAGGGGTTTTCACATAGGACACATAGCACGGGGAAGCCGCCTATGTGAACTATTGTGAAAAAAACTATTGTGAACTATGTGGTAAAAAAAATAACCTATATGGTAAAAAAACAACCCTATGTGGTAAAATAAAAAACTATTGCGGTAAATACATCTTCATCAACACCAACTGCCCCAAATGATAAACATCGTGGTGTACCAGCCCGTGCAGCAGCACCGAAAAGGTATGTTTTTTGCCGGGCACAATTTCCTGCATGCGCTCGTCGGACATCGCTTCCAGCAGTCCCAGCAGTTCGTGTTGGGAAGCTTCCAGGCGCACCAAAATTTCCGACCAGTTTTCGGCGCTCACCGGCGGAAAATTTTCTTCTTCCAACACTTTGTAATCGGCGTCTCCTTCGAGTTTTGCGATGGCGTATTCGCGCCAGGCCAAAATATGCCCCGCCAATTCGCCGACGGAATGGCTCTCCCCGAGTCGCCGCGAAGCGAATTCTGCCGGAATGTCCCGCAGGATCTCCATGACAGCGGGGCCGTGCCAGGCTTCGCCATCAAAGGTGCGCCGGAATTGATCAATGAGGTGGGTGCGTGGTGATTGCATGGTTGTTTTTATGTTGTTTGCGTGTGGATCAAATGTAGGGATTTTTTGGGAGTTTTGGAGATGTAATGATGGCTGTTTGCATCTCTGCTGGTTGTGGCCCTATGCTTGCTCACTACATGGCTGTCATTCCTGCTACCGGCGATTGTTGGAGGCATGCATAATGCATCATGTTTGTCATTCCCGAAGGGAATCTGCGACCGGAGAAAGGCTCTTGATGCGAATCCGCACATATCTTCAAAGACAATTTTTGTATGA
>JALHRK010000435.1 GCA_022841505.1 Saprospiraceae bacterium
GTCAACGTCCAACAGCCGGACGCCTTCCACGGCAGCGATGGCGTCGGTAATTTGCCGGATGACTTCAGGGCTTCTGCCCTCGCTGAAATTGGGAACACACTCGATCAGTGGTTTGCGCATGGTTAAGGCTTTGTTGTTCGGGCGCAAAAATAGGAAATAAGGAGCTGTTGGAAAACAAAAAGGGATCCTGCATCGCAGAATCCCTTTCGTTTGTGGTGTGGGGCGGAATTGAACCGCCGACACATGGATTTTCAGTCCATTGCTCTACCAACTGAGCTACCGCACCAACTTTTTAGGCGCTTTTTTCAAAAGCAGGGCAAAGATATACGCTCTTTTTGTTTTAACCAAATCAATTCCCCCTTTTTTTAAACGACCGGGGCATAAAGCTCGCAAACCTGCGCTGCAAAGTTCAAAAAAGCGGCATTTGAAAAGCAGCGTTTCTCACTATCTTTGCCGCATACTACTGGACATTTTCGCGTAATGAGACCTTACAGGTTTTTAAAACCTATAGGGTCTGAAGCCCGAAATGCCCTTACTTACAACATTCCGAATTTCACACCACACCATGCAGCCATACTCGTTCGACCTGGAATTTGCAAAAGAACAAGACCGTCAGGATCCTTTGCGGCACTACCGCGATGCCTTTCACTTCCCGAAAATCAAAGGGAAGCAAGCGCTTTATTTTTGCGGCAACTCGCTGGGGTTGCAGCCCAAAAGCACCCGCGATGCCGTTTTGCACGAATTGGATCAATGGAGTGAATTGGCGGTAGAAGGCCATTTTGAAGGCGCGCTGCCCTGGATGCACTACCACAAGTTTTTGCAACCGCAAACCGCCCACATCGCCGGCGCGTTGCCCGAAGAAGTGGTGGTGATGAATACCCTCACGACCAACCTGCACCTGCTGATGGTCTCTTTTTACCGCCCCACCCGCAAACGGTACAAAATCATCATGGAAGCCGGCGCTTTCCCTTCCGATCAATATGCACTCGAAACCCAGGCGCGCTACCACGGACTGAACCCGGATGACGCCATTGTGGAAGTTGCGCCCCGGCCGGGCGAAGAAACCCTGCGTACCGAAGACATCCTCGCAGCCATTGAAACGCACGGCCTGCAAACGGCGCTGGTGTTGTTCGGCGGCGTGAATTACTATACGGGGCAGTACTACGACCTGAAAGCCATTACGGATGCGGGCCATAAAGCCGGGGCTTACGTCGGGTTCGACCTGGCGCACGCGGCAGGCAATTTGCCACTGCACCTGCACGACTGGGGTGCTGATTTTGCGGTGTGGTGCAGCTACAAATACCTCAATTCGGGCCCGGGCGGCCCGGGTGGCGTTTTTGTGCACGAACGGCACGGCAACAACCCCGATCTGCCGCGCTTTGCCGGTTGGTGGGGCCACGATGAAAACAGCCGCTTCCTCATGCGCAAAGGCTTCCACCCCATGCCCGGGGCAGCCGGGTGGCAACTGAGCAACGCCCAAATCCTGAGCTTTGCGGCGCACAAAGCGAGTTTGGATATTTTTGCCGAAGCCGGCATGCCGAACCTCCGCGAAAAAAGCCTGAAGCTGACCGGTTATCTGGAATTTGTGCTTCAACGCAGCATCGAACAGGGCCAAAACCTGCGCATCATCACCCCCGCCGACCCGGCGCAACGCGGCTGCCAGCTCTCCGTCCGCACGGGCGCCAATGGCCGCCGCCTGTTCGATTACCTCGCTGCCAATGCCGTGCTTTGCGACTGGCGCGAAGACAACCTCTCTGGCGAACCGGGCGGGGTAATCCGAATTTCGCCGACGCCTTTATACAATGGATTTGAGGAAGTTTATGAATTGGGAAGGTTGTTGGAGGGATTTTCTCAATAACCTCCTTATTTTACAACCTGCATTTCCAATATTCAAAACACAGTCACAATCAACGCCATGAAGTACGCCATCCTCCTCCTGTTCGTAACCTTCCAGTTATGTGGTCAAAAACCGGCAGCGTTGCCCCGGAGCACGCCCGAAGCAGAAGGCGTTTCGTCCGAAGGCATCCTCGATTTTTTGGAAGCGGCCGCCAAAAGCAACCACGAATTCCACAGTTTTATGGTGCTGCGGCACGGGAAAGTCGTGGCAGAAGGCTGGTGGAATCCTTATCGAAGCGATTTGAAGCATACCCTGTATTCGTGCAGCAAAAGTTTTGCAGCAACCGCCATCGGGTTTGCGGTTGCGGAAAAACGGCTGACGGTGGACGATAAAGTAGTTTCCTTTTTCCCGGAAGATTTGCCGGCTACGATGCCGCCTTATTTGGCAGAACTTCGGGTTAAAGACTTGCTGAGCATGAGCGTCGGGCACGAAAAGGATCCGACTTCAAAAATTACCGCCCGTGAGGAAGATTGGGTAAAAGCGTTTTTTGCCATTCCGATTGTACAGCAGCCGGGGACTAAATTTTTATACAACTCTTCCGCGACCTTTATGCTGTCAGCGATTGTGCAGAAATTGACGGGCGAAAAAATTATTGATTATTTGAAACCCAGGTTGTTCGACCCGTTGGGCATCACCGGTATGGACTGGGAAAACAACCCCGACGGCATCAACGTTGGCGGTTGGGGACTGCGCCTCAAAACCGAAGACATGGCGAAGTTCGGGCAGTTGTTCCTGCAAAAAGGGGTGTGGAAAGGGAAACAAATTTTGCCGGCCTCGTGGGTGGAGGAAGCCACCACAATGAAAATTTTGCAAGATCCGAACGCGACGCAGGGAAAACGGGATTCGAGCGACTGGCTGCAGGGCTATTGCTACCAGATGTGGCGCAGCCGGAATAATTCTTACCGAGGCGACGGGGCTTTTGGCCAATACATCCTTGTTTTTCCGGAAAAAGACGCGGTGATCGCCATTACTTCGGAAACGCCGGATATGCAGGCCGAATTTAACCTGATTTGGAAGCATCTTTTTCCGGCCATTAAAGAAGGAAAGCTGCCGGCCAATCCCAAAGCGAGGGCAAGTCTGAGTTTAAAAACGGCTTCGCTGGCGTTGCCAAAACCTGAAAAAAGCGCAAGTTCTGCCCTGGAATCCAAAATTTCAGGCCAGACATTTGGCATTTTTTCCAGCGACAACAACTTCAAAAATATCCGGTTTGAATTCAAAGACCAGGTTTGCCGGGTGGCATTAAAAACAGATTCCGCAACGCATGTGCTTTCGTTCGGACTGGATCATTGGGCGCCGGGGCAAACGACGAAATACGGCCCTTATTTAGTGGCCCGTGCAGTATCAAACCGGGTGGGATTGGCACCGTTTCAGACTGCGGGCAGCTATACCTGGAAAAATGAAAAAACGCTGGAATTGACACTGCGCTACATCGAAAGCCCGCATACCGAAACCATTACGTGCAGCTTTGAAGGCGATTATGTCTCCATTGATGTACAAACCCTGTTTAATAAAAGAACAGAGCGGAAAATGGCCAAAGGCGTGATGACCCAAAAACACAGCAACCCGCCGCGCCTGATCATTCGGGGCGATGATATGGGTTTTTCGCATTCCGCAAACGAGGCGTTGATCAAATGCTACAAAGAAGGCATCCAAACGTCCATTGAGGTGATTGTGCCGTCGCCGTGGTTTCCGGAAGCGGTTAAATTATTGGAACTAAACCCCGGCATTGACGTGGGCCTGCATTTTGCGATCACCAGCGAGTGGGACAACATTAAATGGCGGCCGCTGACTGACTGCCCAAGCCTCCGGAACGAAGACGGCTATTTTTACCAAATGCTTTATCCCAACAGCCACTACCCGCAACAGGCCGTGATGAACCATGACTGGAAACTTGAAGACATTGAAAAAGAAATGCGGGCGCAAATCGAAATGGCGCTGAAATACATCCCCCGCCTAAGCCACGTTTCCGGCCACATGAACAGCCTCGCTTTTGACCCCAAAGTGCAAGCGCTCGCCCGGAAAATAGGCCAGGAATACAACCTGACGATGGTGGACGTGGAGCCGGAAAAAGACATCCAGGTTGCCTACACCTGGTTTGACGCCAGAAACAAAACGCCAGAAGAAAAAATACAGGCGTTCATCAAAATGCTCGACGGGCTAGAAGCCGGAAAAACCTACGTGTACGTAGAACACCCGGGCTTCGACAACGAAGAATTAAGGGCGATTTATCATATCGGGTACGAAGACGTGGCCAAAGGACGGCAAGATGTGACGGATCTGTTTACAAGTGAACAAGTTAAAGAGGCGATTATCCGGAAGGGGATTGAATTGGTGAGTTATAAAGAGGTGATTGACAGGAGGAAGTGATGACTTGTTGTGACGGGAATCCAATAATGTCGTCAACTTAGCGTCGTGAAAGACCCTGCAAGGGTCAAATGTGAATAGCCCCCGATGAAATCGGGGGAAAATGTAGGTATGGTGAGGTAACGGGCAACCCCGAATGGGGTTGAATATTGACAATGGAGTGTGGTATGTTAACATTCAACCCCATTCGGGGTTCGGCGTTACCCCGGTTATGCGACCAACCCCCGATTGCATCGGGGGCTATTCACCTTCAACCACTTCGTGGTTATCTCCCACTAAGTTGACGACATTAGACGGGAATCCACGCAGGGGATGGATACCCGGCGCAAAAAGTCTATCATTTGATCGTGATTTTTGACGCCAGGTATTCCGGCAGCGTCTTGATTGCAGCGCTCAGTTTTTCTTTACTGCTTTCCTGCATTTTTTCACCCTCAAGGTGGTAAGTATAGGTCAAAAACAGGTAATACATCAGGATTCTGTTGTAATCATCCAGCTCCTGATCCGAAATCATTTCCAGTATTTTTGCTTCAATTTCCGATGCTTTTTCGGATTCAGTTAAGGCTCTCCCTATTCGCCCGATGCTGCCGTAGTAATGGTTGTTGCTTGGGTTTTCAATCCGCAGACTGATGCCCAGCAGCAGATCAGGCACGTTGATGTCCAGCACCTCCAATTCCCGGATATACGTTTTCCTGCCCGCCCAGGCATAACTCCCATCGGAGACCCGGTCAAACCGGTCGTTCATGATGTCTAAATGCGCGCGGAGGAACAACTCCCAACTGGTCGTCTCAGCGGATAGTTTAGCGATGTTCAGAGCATGAACACGGGGCCGATCGTCCTGGCTGCAACCACCCACAACCCGCCGTTTTCTTTTGAGTTCGAGCGCAGTTTTTGGCGAATAATAAAGTTCAACATATGCTTCAAATTCATCGTCCGATGATCCTGTTTCCAAAGCTTCTTTGACGGC
>JALHRK010000436.1 GCA_022841505.1 Saprospiraceae bacterium
GCGGCGTTTATTACTTTCACGACGTACAGGGAAATGTCGTCTACGTGGGCAAAAGCATCAATATCCAAAAGCGCGTAGCCGAACATTTTGCTGATAAAACAGATAAAGCGGGCAAGTTACAGCAATTGGTACACGATATTTCTTACGAACATACGGGCAGTGAATTGGTCGCGTTGTTATTGGAATCGGAAGAAATCAAACGCATCAGTCCGTCGGTCAACCGCGCACAACGGCAGCGCAATTTTCCGTACCTGATTCACAGTTACGTCAACGAAGGGGGGTATCTGTGTCTGAATGTTGCCCAGGTCACCGCCAAAACGCGCAGGCAATTGCAGTTGGTCGCTGAATTTCCAAAGCTTAGTCATGCCCGGGGGCGGCTGCAATACGCCATAAAAGCTTTTGAACTATGCGGGCGTTTTTGCAATATCCAACCGGGCAAAGGAGCCTGTTTCCAATTCCACCTGAAGCAATGCCGTGGCGCCTGCGCAGGCCAGGAAGCCCCGGAAACCTACAACGAACGGGTTCAGCAAGCCATGGAGGCCATGACAACTGTATTCGACCGCAATTTTTTTATACTCGACCGGGGGCGCCACACCGATGAATACGCCGTTATTCTGGTGGAAGACGGCGCCTATTGTGGGTTCGGGTACATAGATCGCGACAGCGCGGATGATGTGAATGCCCTTCGGGACGTGGTGCGCCAACGCGTGGGAAATCCGGAAACGACGCGCATCATCCAGCGTTTTGTGTCGGATAATGAAACGGTAAAAATTGTTTGGATCCCGGAAAGCACGGAGCACCACAACTATTGACCCAGATTTTTATACTTTTGTTTTGCGCAAGCCGCCGACAAATCTATAAGGTTTTTAAAACCTTATAGGTTTAAAGTTCAAACACTTACGGTAAAAAATTACTTTTAGGCGTTAAGCCAATAGCCATACATGAAGCTTTCCATCATCATCGTCAATTACAATGTGCGCTATTTTCTGGAGCAGGCGCTGCTTTCGGTCCGGAAGGGCATAGCTCCCAGTTCTGGGGGGCTGGAAGGCGCCGATGTCTGGGTCGTAGACAATAACTCCGTGGACGACTCGGTGCGCATGGTGCAGGAGAAGTTTCCGGAAGTGCATTTGATTGCCAACCGCGACAATGTGGGCTTTTCTACGGCCAATAACCAGGCCATCCGGCAATCATCGGGCGAATACGTGCTGCTGCTTAATCCCGACACGGTGGTGGAAGAAGATACGTTTGAAAAATGCGTGGCTTTTATGGATGCGCACCCGGACGCCGGCGCTTTGGGCGTTCGCATGATAGACGGTTCCGGGAAATTCCTGCCCGAGTCGAAGCGCGGTTTTCCTTCGCCGTGGGTGGCGTTTTGCCGGACTTTTGGGTTGTCTTCTTTTTTTCCAAAATCTAAGCTGTTCAACCAATACCACCTCGGCTATTTGGACGAACAAGAAGTTCACCCGGTGGATGTGCTTTCTGGGGCTTTTATGCTGTTGCGCCGCAGCGCCTTGGATAAGGCCGGGTTGCTCGACGAGGCTTTTTTTATGTATGGCGAAGACATAGATTTGTCGTACCGCATCAAATTAGCCGGTTATCAGAACTACTATTTTCCGGACACGACCATCATCCACTATAAAGGCGAAAGCACCAAAAAAGGCAGCCTCAACTACGTGCGGGCCTTCTACCAGGCCATGATCATTTTTGCGCGGAAGCATTTTACCGGTCGGAAAGCCCAGTTGTTTGTCGCCATGCTCCGGGCGGCCATTTACCTGCGGGCGCTATTGGCTTTGCTGGCGGGCGCCTGGAAAAAGCTCTCCCTGCCTTTGCTCGACGGTGCGCTCATTTACGCCGGGTTGGTTTTCCTGAAGAACTTTTGGGCCGTATACCATTTCCACGACCCCGAATATTACAACTACCTGATCGTATACCTGAATTTTTCAATGTACACGGCCATCTGGTTAATGAGTGTCTGGCTCAGCGGGGGCTACGACGCGCCCGGAAATTTGCGCCGGCTAGCCCGCGGGCTGTTGGTCGGATCGCTGCTCATCGCTGCGATTTATGGTTTTTTGGATGCGGAGTACCGCAATTCCAGGGCGTTAATTCTGCTGGGCACAGCCTGGGCTGTTTTTTCTACGGCTGCGTTGCGGCTGTTCCTGCATTTCTGGAGGCATGGCAACCTCCACGTAGGGCGCACGCGCCAAAGCAACCTGATTATTGTGGGCGGAGAAGCAGAATGCGATCGAGTGCGGCAATTGTTGTACCAGGCCGGTGCGGCAGTCAATTACATCGGGAAAGTATCGCCCAGGGAAATTGCCGATGTGCGCACTTTTTTGGGAACGCTGCGCCAATTGGGGGAGGTCGTCCAGATTTACAAAGCCAATGAAATTATTTTCTGCTCGAAAGACGTGCCCACTCAGGACATCATGCGATGGATGGCGCAGTTGGGCCCGGTGATTGAATACAAAATTGCCCCGGAAGAAAGCCTGTCCATCATCGGCAGCCATTCCAAAAACGAACCCGGCGAGTTGTATACCATTGACATCCGCTTTGCCATTGCCGATCCGGTGAACCGACGCCACAAACGCTTGTTGGATATTTCGGTGGCTATCGGATTGCTGCTGACGCTGCCCCTGCATTTGTTGTGGATGCGCAGGCCCGGCGGGTTTGTGGGCAACGTGCTGAAGGTGTTGGCCGGACGGAAAACCTGGGTGGGGTATCATATTTCCCATGCCAGGGAAATTGCGCTGCCATCTCTTGCTCCCGGCGTGCTGTCACCGCTGACGGGCTTGCAATCGGATCGTCTGAACGCAGAAACCATCGAGCGCCTGAATTTGCTTTACGCAAAGGATTATTCCATTGAAAAGGATCTGGATTTGATCTGGAATGGGTACTTTGACTTGGGGAGTTAATGATTTTTTTACCACATAGCTTAGATTTTTTTACCACATAGAACACATAGGGGGTTTCACATAGACTACATAGTTCTGATGCACCCCCATTTATGTGGAAACTCCTATGTGAACTATCCCGCTTTACGGGACAAGTTGTGAAAACAACTATGTGGTAAAAAAAATCTATATGATAAAAAAAAACTATGCGGTAAAAAACATTCTATCCATAAAACTTAAATACCATGTCCTACTTCACACCCGACTTTGTGAGCTTTTTCGAGGAATTGGCTCAAAACAACAACCGCGATTGGTTTCAGGCCAACAAACCGCGTTTTGAAAAACACGTTAAACAGCCTTTCGCTGCGTTGATCCAGGAATTGATTAACCGGATCGAAGCCATTGACCATCGCGTGATTATGACGCCCAAAGACGCCATTTTCCAATTGCACCGCGACACCCGGTTCAGCCAGGATAAAAGTCCGTATAAATTGTTCACGTCCGCCATTATTTCAGCGGGCGGTAAAAAAAACACCACTTTCCCCGGGCTTTACCTCCAGCTCAACCACGAGCAGGTGGAGGTCTACAGCGGCGTATACATGCCCGAAAAAGAGCCGCTGCAAAAAATCCGGGACCACATTGCAGCCAATCCCGGGGAGTTTGCACGTTTAATAGCTGATCCGGTATTTGTGGAAAAATTCGGGAGCATCCGCGGGGAAGTGAACAAACGCCTGCCCAAAGAATTGGAAGAAGCCGCCAAAACGCAACCCCTCATTTATAATAAAGCCTTTTACTATTTTGCCACGCTGCCCACTTCGGTCTTGTTTCAGGACGATTTTGCGGATGTCGTGATGACCTATTTCCACGCGGCACAGCCATTGGGGCACTTTTTTGAAGCGGCGCTGAGATCTTGAGATCGTGAGATGGTTACTGGTTAATGGCCTTCAACGTTTCCAGCAGCCCCTTCAACTCTTGTAGTCGGGCGATGATGGCTTCTTTTTCCCGTTGCCGGGTTTTGGTGGCCACCAATTCTTTTTTGGCGCCCTCCAGCGTGAAGCCGCGCTCTTTCACCAGATGGTAGATCAACCGGAACTGCTCGATGTTCTGGCGCGTAAACCTGCGGTCGCCCTTGCTGTTTTTTGCAGGGCGCAACACGTCAAATTCGCTTTCCCAAAAGCGAATCAACGATTTGGAGACATTGAACATCTCAGCAATTTCGCCTATGGTGAAATAGCGCCGGACATCGTCCGATTCGTGGTCAAATAGCGGATTTTGATTCATGTTTGTGTCTCTATATTCTGCGCACTCAGGCGCGAAATCAATTTTGTTGGAATGGGCTACGCCCTTCTTTTATTGGGCAATATACCTGTTTGTTGTAGTAAATAACCCCCAAAATCGCATAATGTTACTGTAATTTCAAAAAAACAGGCCGATTCTTGTACCCCCTCTTGCGCAAGGAAAGCTTTGTTGTTATATTTGTAACTCGAAAGCCCAACAGGGTCTTTACCATTCGGCTCAAAAGACGAAGCCAACGCCACGATGGCAGAATGTTTTTTTCATTGGATGATCGTATTTTAAGTTTAGCCGGTCTGTTGGTCTCCTCTCCAAAAGTAGTCTCCACCATTCTTTTGCTATCCTTAAGCGCAGCAGGATTGTGCTTTTCTGAACCTACCCGGGTGTCGGGGTGCCGAAGCGTATTGTCGTTCACTGTGCCGGGGCTTTTGGTAAAGCAATTTTTTTGTTTTTTATTTTAGTACGTATACTTTATTCACTTTTTCAATTTTTTCAGTAATGAACATTTTTGTTGCAAAATTGAATTTCAAAACCTCCAGCGACGACCTTCGTGAAGCTTTCGAAGCGTTTGGAGCTGTAGATTCTGCAAAGGTCATCATGGACCGCGACACGGGCCGCTCCAAAGGGTACGGTTTCGTTGAAATGTCCGATGACGAAGAAGGCAACGCTGCTATTAACGCACTGAACGAAAGTGACCTCGACGGAAGTACAATCGTCGTGAAAAAAGCCGATCCCCAGAAAAGAACCGGTGGCGGCGGTGGCGGCTTCGGCGGTGGTGGCGGCGGCGGCTACCGTGGCGGTGGCGGCGGCGGCGGAGACCGTGGCGGCTACGGCGGTGGCGGTGGCTACGGCGGTGGTGGCGGCTATGGCGGCGGCGGAGATCGCAATCGTCGTGGCGGCGGTGGCGGCGGAGATCGCTACAACAAAGACAGGTATTAATCTGCTCTTTTTCAGATAACAAACGCCCGCTGTGTGCTTCGTGCCGTCAGCGGGCGTTTTTTTTTTTATCAATAATTAGCG
>JALHRK010000437.1 GCA_022841505.1 Saprospiraceae bacterium
CCTGCCCATTCCGCCGAACTGGAGTTCAGCGGTACAACACCTGCCCATTCCGCCGAACTGGAGTTCAGCGGTACAACGCCTGCCCATCCGCCGAATTGGAGTTCAGCGGTACAGCACCTGCCCATCCGCCGAACTGGAGTTCAGCGGTACAGCACCTGCCCATTCCGCCGAACTGGAGTTCAGCGGTACAGCACCTGCCCATTCCGCCGAACTGGAGTTCAGCGGTACAACACCTGCCCATCCGCCGAATTGGAGTTCAGCGGTACAGCACCTGCCCATTCCGCCGAACTGGAGTTCAGCGGTACAACACCTGCCCAATCCGCCGAACTGGAGTTCAGTGGTACAGCGCCTGCCCATCCGCCGAACTGGAGTTCAGCGGTACAGCGCCTGCCCATTCCGCCGAACTGGAGTTCAGCGGTACAACACCTGCCCATCCGCCGAATTGGAGTTCAGCGGTACAGCGCCTGCCCAGTCCGCCGAACTGGAGTTCAGCGGTACAGCGCCTGCCCATTCCGCCGAACAGCGTTCAGCGGTACAAGACCTGCCCCCAAAAGGGGGATTTTTACTCCCCCTCACCTCCTTATTTCCCCATTTCCTCCAAATTTTATAGTTTCATCCCTCCTAGAGCATGTTGGGGAATTCATCAATTGGCTGCGAGCGGCAAATTTTACTTTATACCGCGTTGGATTTTTTCAAGATAGCTGCTGGCTATCTCTGCAAAATCCGCCTTGTCTAAAATAAAATTTCCTCGCTCTCGCTCAACCATGAAATCCCCAACACGCTCTTATTCGCTCACATTCAACTTTTGCCGTATGAAAAAGCTACTCTACGCTGTATTGGCCCTGCTGGCCATTACCCTCCTTTCCCAACCTGCTTTTGCCCAGAAAAAAGACAAAGAAGCGGGCAAGGGTGACCCGAAAAAAGAACAGGAAGGCGACCCTAAAAAAGATGGCGACAAAAAAGACGCCGAAAAAAAATACCCCGATATCATCACCGCGGATGCCATCACCGACCAGGGGCTGTTTACGGTGCACCAGGTGAAGGACAAATATTACTTCGAAATTCCGATTGCCCTTTTGGGAAAAGAGATCCTTGTGGTGAGCTGCATTTCCGGCCACGTGAAGGGCCTCAACTTTGGCGGCGCGGGCATGAGAAGCCGTCCGCAGCAGGTGGTGCGCTGGCAATTGCAGGGCAAAAACGTGCTGCTGCGTTCGGTGTCCTACCACAGTGTGGCGGATGAAAACCTGCCCATTTACACCTCGGTCAAAAACAACAATTTTGAACCCGTGGTGGCCAATTTTGCGCTGGCTTGTTACAATAAAGACAGCACGGCCATTGTGTTTGAACCAACTTCGTTTTTTACGACCGATGTGCCCATGATTGGCGCTTTGTCGGACGGCGAGCGCAAAGATTTCAGCATCAAAGGGCTGGAAGACAAACGTAGCTACATCGAGTCCATCAAATCGTTCCCTGAAAACACCGAAGTTCGCCACGTGCTGACCTACAAAGGCGATAAATTGCCCGATAACCAAATCACGGGCACGCTGTCCGTCGGCATGAACCAGTCGTTTATTCTCCTGCCGGAAACCCCCATGCGCCCGCGCTTAGCCGATGACCGGGTGGGCTATTTCGGCATCCGCCAGATTGATTATGGTCTGGACGAACAAAAAGCTGCCGCGCGCCGCTACATCACCCGCTGGAAACTGGAACCCAAAGACCCTGCCGCTTACAGAAGGGGCGAGTTGGTAGAGCCTGTGAAACCCATCGTGTATTACATTGACCCCGCCACGCCGGAAGAATGGCGGCCTTACCTCAAACAGGGCGTAAACGATTGGCAAAAAGCCTTCGAAAAAGCTGGTTTTAAAAATGCCATCATGGCCAAAGACCCGCCGAGCAAGGCCGAAGACCCCGACTGGAGCCCCGAAGACGCGCGCTATTCGGTGATCCGTTACGTGGCCACGGACATCCAAAATGCGATGGGCCCACACGTACACGACCCCCGCACGGGCGAAATTCTGGAAAGCGACATCATCTGGTACCACAACGTGATGAACCTGCTCCGCAACTGGTTTTTCATCCAAACCGCTGCTGTGAATCCGGAGGCCCAAACGGTGAAATTTAAGAAAGAACTGATGGGCGAACTCATCCGCTTCGTCGCGGCGCACGAGGTTGGCCACACGCTTGGGTTGCCCCATAACATGGGATCGAGCTGCGCTTATCCCGTGGATTCCCTGCGCGCGCCGGGCTTCGTGCAGCGCATGGGCGTTGCGCCTTCCATCATGGATTACGCCCGCTTCAACTACGTGGCGCAACCGGAAGACAAAGGCGCCGGGTTGATGCCGGTCATCGGCCCTTACGACAATTGGTCCATCCAATACGGCTACACCTGGTTCCCGGATGCGCAAACCGTGGAGCAGGAAAAAGACATCCTGCACCGCATGGTTTTGGAACGCGCAGGCAACCCGATTTACCGCTTCGGTCAACAACAGGGCCGGGTGCTTGACCCCAGCGCTCAAACCGAAGACATCGGCAGCGACCCCGTGGCAGCGAGCCTGCTGGGCATCGCCAACCTGAAGCGCATCACAGCAAAACTGCTTGAATGGACTTCGGAGCCTGGAAAAGAATACGATGAACTCGCCGAATTGCACGGCAACGTAGTCGGACAACTCCGCCGCTATGTAGGCCATGTCGCAAACAACGTGGGCGGTGTTTATGAATACGACAAAACCGCCGATGAAGCCGGCGCGGTTTTTACGCATGTGTCAAAAGAGCGCCAGGCAGCTGCCGTTCGCTTTGTGAACGAGCAGATTTTCAACACGCCGAATTGGCTGATTGATAAGAACATCCAATCAAGAATCGGTTCGACGGGCGCACTGGCGCAAATCAACGACCTGCAAACCGGCGCCCTGAACACCCTGTTCAACGCCGACCGCCTGAACCGCATGATGGAAAACGAAACGCTGAACGGGACTGCCGCATACGCCGCTTCCGCACTGTTTGACGATACGCGCAAAGCGGTGTTCAGTGAATTGCTTGCCGCAAAACCTGTTAACTCCTACCGCCGCAGTCTCCAGCGGGCTTACCTCGCTCAGATGGCCGACCTGCTGGCGCTGTCCGGCAACGCTTACGAGCAATCGGACATCAAGGCCAATGCGATGGGCACGTTGAAGCAGATCGAGGGCGACCTCAACCTTGCCAAGCCAAAAATGCTGGATAAAGCCTCCAAAACACACGTAGAAGATTTGCTGGTGCGGATCAGCGCGATTAAAGAGGCCCGGAAAAATGGAACGGTAAAAGCAGCTCCTGCAAGACCGGAGGCAGTAGGGGAGGAGGTGATGAAGGGGTGTTTTGAGGAGTAATATTCTATTTTTCACGGAGTTCCACAAAGGAACACGGAGTTTCACGGAGTTAGACATAAAAACTCTGTGAAACTCTGTGTTTACTCCGTGAAACTCTTCGTCATCCAGGATTTCAATTCGCCAGACCTGATCATTTAACCACTACTTTTTTTATCACCCTTGTGTTGTCATTTGTGAAAAATTCAATAATTAATATTTGGGGCGGAATATTCAAATTCAATACGCCTTCTTTTTGATGGGTAGATTCCGAAAAAATAAGCCTGCCCAAAAGGTCGTATATTTTCAAATGCGTGACCAATTGATCGGAATGGCTGGTAAGCGCATAGTGTAGCTGGTGACCGGTCGTCAAAGGATTCGGATAGAGGTTGATTTCAAGCTGATCTTTGATTGCTGCGATGACATTTGGCGCACCTGTGGGGGCTTCAACCCTAAACAATTTATGATGACCACCAGTAATTGCGGTCAGTACATAAAAATTCCCATCCTGGCCCAATTCCACCTTAAGCCCGGAACCATCCAATACAGTAGCTGAAATTACCTGGAACGTTGAATCCAGTACCGCCAGAAACCCAAATGATGAGCTTCCGGTCGTATTCACCAATAATTCATTTCCCAATTGCAAGGAATCCACCTGGGCATATCCGGTAATCCAGATCTGATCATTTTGGTCTGTTATCATACTCCTGATATGCTTCGGGCCTTGCGAGCCTTCTAATTGAAATACCCGTTGTGCGTCAAGTCCATCTGATAATTTTACAAGAAAACCGGCCTGATCAAAATCGGGGTTGTATAAGTAGAGGCTGTCAAACCCGATGTACGTTGGATTATAAGTTCCTGAAATGATAAAAGAATTATCGGATAAGGTGCTGATTGCCGTGGGAATAGTCGCTCCATAGTAATAATCTATTGTTTTTTTGTTAATGCAATTTCCGGAAGTATCAAACTGGACAAGATAAAGAAAATCTGTCCCCCAATCAAAGAATGCCCGGTTATCCAACGAATCCTCACAGAAAAGGACAAAGCTGCTTGCGGAAGTACCAACCAAAAGAATCTTGCCATTGGAATTAATGGCAAATTTATTTTCAATTTGATAGTTATAGCCGCTTACGCTTCGTAGCCAAACAGCCTCATAATCAGTGCCCAAAGTCCCCAAAAAAGCATTGCCATTTCCTGTGCCAATATCTAAGAATTCATTGTCTAATAACAGGCCTCCGTCATTACCGGCATATTCACCACAGAAAAAAGTTGAATTTCCATATTTTAACACCGTATTTACCTGCATGCCGCAGTTATAGGGAGCATGCCAATGCTTTGATTTCAGGACTTGTCCGGCATGGTCGTACTCGGTTAACAACAAATTAGCCCCGGGGCCATTTGCTGCGTTGACGAAAAAAGTATCTAAGGCAAAAAGGGTATCTTCCACAATCGTATTGAATACGTAAATTGAAGTATCCTGAAGGGATAATGCTGTACCGCCCGGCCTTTTCACAAAAAAAAGCTGATCGTCGTCAAACCCAACAAAATAGGGCCTTCCAAAATAATACGGCGAAGTGTTTAAGGGATCCCTTGGCAAAATATAAGCTACATTTTCATTAAAAACCAGGGAGTCGGATGCGCTTTCAATCAGGTAGAATCTTTGCCCGGATTCATTGATTGCCAACCCGTTAATGACCCCGTACCTGCCTTTAATTTCATCAACCAACGCTATTTGTTGAGACAATAAGGCACATGGAAAAAACAGGGTGGTTAGGAAGAATAGTTTTTTTTTCATAGCGCAAATTTATGTCGTATAGCATTCGAAACGCTGTCAGGGTTGCAAAT
>JALHRK010000438.1 GCA_022841505.1 Saprospiraceae bacterium
AGAGCAGGTAATTTTTTGAGGGGCAAGTGGCAAAATGCAAATTTGCAAAATGCAAAAACTAAAAAACAAGGATCAAAATGCCAGCATATAATGATACGGATCGCGCAAACATCATAGACATTAAAGGCGTGAGCCAGAGCTACGACGGAGGCGCTTCTTATATAATCAAGGATTTCAACCTGCTCGTCGAAGATAAACCTTCTCAGGGGCAATTTGTTGTCATATTGGGCATGTCAGGTTGCGGAAAATCCACTATTTTGCGGTATATTGCAGGATTGCAGGAGCCGACATCCGGCCAGGTGCTCATTCACGACAAACCGCTTTCAAAGGAAAAGCGGGCAGGGATGGTGTTTCAGCAATATTCCTCGATGCCATGGCTTACGGTGCTTGACAATGTGGGGCTCGCTTTGCAGTTCAAGGGCGTCAAAAAAGCGGAGCAGGATGAAAAAGCAATGGAAATCATTCGCTTAGTGGGGTTGGAAGGCCACGAACATAAATACGCGGTGTACCCAACCCTGTCCGGAGGGCAATTGCAGCGGGTTGCCATCGCGCGCAGCATGTTGGCGAACCCCGATATCCTGCTCATGGATGAACCGTTTGGCGCTTTGGACATTAATACCCGCTTCCAGATGCAAATTTTGCTGGCGGATTTGTGGCTAAAGTTCCATCCGACCGTCATATTTATAACACACGATATTTCAGAAGCGGTGTTTCTGGGTGACGATATTTACATCATGAAATCACCGCCTTCAAAAATCGTGGAACACATTCATGTAGATTTGCCGTTCCACCGGACTTATGAAACCAAGCGCCATCCGAGGTTCATTGAGTTGGTGCAGGAAGTGGAAGACCGCATGATGAAAGTGTCGCAAATGGATAAGTGAAAAATAGTCTTGAACCCACTTAAACCTTTTGTTGTTCTAATTCCAATTTTGAGCAATTTGACAGCGCGTGTTGCGCGGTTAAACTTAATGTACTAATATTGCTTTATTCAATCACAGGCAGAGAACAACTTAGCAGATGAACAATAGAAAGTTTTCACCAAAAGTTAAGCAAATCATCACCAAAAGCAGGGAGGAAGCCCGACGGCTGGAGCATGACTTCATCGGTACGGAACACTTGCTGCTGGGGATTGTGTCTGAAAAAGACAGCTTAGCGATGAAAGTGCTGGAATCGCTCGATGTAGATTCCGCAGAATTGCAGCGCCTACTGGAAGATTCCATCCAGAAAAGCCCTGCCAGCGCTTTTACCGGCTTGAACATTGACGGCTTGCCGCTGAACAAACAAGCTGAAAAAGTATTGAAGGTTACCTTCCTGGAAGCCAAAATGCTGAAAAACGAGGAAATCAACCCCGAGCATTTGTTGCTTTCCATTCTAAAACACAAAGAAATGCCCGCTTCGAAAATCCTTCAGCAATTTGATGTGGATTACGATATTTTTAAGGCGGAACTAGAATACGTACGCCAGGAACAGGATTTTACCGGCTACATCGAACCTTATGCACAGGCGCCGTCTGAGCAAGACGATCCTTACGACGACGATGAAGGCCAATCCCGCTACCAACAGCAGCGCAAAGGCAATACCAAGTCGCGGACGCCTGTTTTGGACAACTTTGGCCGCGACATCACCAAACTGGCAGAAGAAGACAAACTCGATCCGATCATCGGCAGAGATACCGAAATCGAACGCGTTTCTCAAATCCTCAGCCGGCGCAAAAAGAACAACCCGATCCTGATTGGCGAACCTGGCGTTGGCAAAACGGCCATCGTTGAGGGGTTAGCCCTTCGGATTATCCAGAAAAAAGTATCCCGGACGCTGTTCAACAAGCGCATTGTGATGCTCGATCTGGCTGCGCTCGTTGCCGGCACGAAATACCGGGGCCAGTTTGAAGAGCGCATGAAAGCGATCATGAACGAGTTGGAGAAATCCCGCGACGTGATTCTTTTCATTGATGAAATCCACACCATCGTGGGTGCAGGCGGCGCAACGGGTTCGCTCGACGCCTCCAATATTTTCAAACCGGCGTTGGCGCGCGGCGAATTGCAATGCATCGGCGCTTCTACGCTCGATGAATACCGCCAGTATATTGAGAAGGACGGCGCCCTCGATCGCCGCTTCCAGAAAGTGATGGTGGATCCGCCTTCAGTGGAAGATACCATTCACATCCTCAATAACATACGCGCCCGTTACGAAGAATTCCACAATGTGACCTATTCAGAAGACGCGATCAACGCCTGCGTCCGCCTCAGCGACCGCTACGTCACCGATCGCTTCCTGCCGGATAAAGCCATTGATGTGCTGGATGAAGTGGGCGCCCGCGTCCACCTGAAAAACATCCATGTACCGGAACACGTGGAAGAACTGGAAAAACGCATTGAAGAGTTGAAAGACTCTAAGAATCAGGCGGTTAAAGACCAGCAATACGAACGTGCGGCAGACTTGCGCGATAAAGAATCCAAATTGGTGCGGCAGCTTGAATTTGCCAAGCAGCAATGGGAAGAAGAGGTGAAAGTGAAGCGCTATCCGGTGGACGAAGACGATATCGCAGAAGTGGTTTCCATGATGACCGGCATCCCCGTGAAGCGCGTGGCGCAAAGCGAGGGTAAAAAATTGGTCAACATGGTGAGCGACCTGAAGCACATCATTATCGGCCAGGAAGAAGCCATCTTGAAAGTGACCAAAGCCATTCAACGCAACCGCCTTGGCTTGAAATCACCCACTAAGCCGATTGGTTCTTTCATTTTCCTTGGCCCAACGGGCGTCGGAAAAACAGAAACTGCCAAAGCCCTGGCCCGCTACATGTTCGACAGTGAAGATGCGCTGATCCGCATTGACATGAGCGAATACATGGAGAAATTCTCTGTGAGCCGCCTGATCGGCGCGCCTCCGGGATACGTTGGCTACGAAGAAGGCGGCCAGTTGACGGAAAAAGTACGCCGTAAACCTTATTCTGTGGTTTTGCTGGACGAAATCGAAAAGGCCCACCCGGACGTGTTCAATATCCTGCTTCAAGTGCTGGATGACGGACAATTGACGGATAGCCTGGGCCGTAAGGTGGATTTTAAAAATACGCTCATCATCATGACCTCCAATATCGGCGTACGCCAGTTGAAGGACTTTGGTCAGGGCGTAGGATTCGCCACCAAAGCGCGCCAGGATGCTTCGGAAGATCATTCAAAAACGATCATCCAGAACGCCCTGAAACGCACTTTTTCGCCGGAATTCCTTAACCGGATTGACGACGTGGTGATTTTCAACGCATTGGGCCAGGAAGAAATCTTCAGCATCATTGACCTTGCTTTGGAAGATTTGTACAAGCGGTTGAGCGGGCTGAATTTTACGTTGGAGCTGACCGAAGGCGCGAAAAAATTTGTTGCTGAAAAAGGTTTCGACCCGCAATTCGGCGCACGTCCATTGCACCGGGCAATTCAGAAATACATCGAAGATCCGCTTGCGGAGTTCATCCTCAACGAAAATCCGCAGGAAGGCGCCATGCTCGAAGCTTCTCTGAAAGAGAACGGAGAAGGCCTGGAAATTAAGCTGGCTCAATCCACGGTGATTTCGGATGTCGAAGAATAAATAGTGTCTGTCTTTATAGTCCGATAGCTGCGTTATGCGAAGGGCCAAAATTGGTCATTTACGCGAGTAAACTTCCACTTTTGGCCCTTCGCATGCCTTGCTCTCGAACTCTAAAGCTCAGACACTGGACTAAATGGGCGGATACTGAATAATCTTGTTTTTGATTAAAAGTACACCCACAATATTTGTGGGTGTACTTTTTTGCATATTTGCATTATATTTGGCCTTGCAACCGCAAGACCACATTGCTTTAACTAAATAATAAACGATTGGCAAAGAGAGAATTCTCCAGGCAAGACACCTTCAAACAGCCTGAATTTAGGGTTAATGACCAAATTCGAATCCCGGAAGTCCGCTTAGTCGGCGATAGCCTGGAGGAATTGAGCATCACTATCGGAACCACGATAGAAGCTGGTGTTTATCCTACCCGAAAAGTAAGAGAGTGGGCCACACAGGTCGAACTCGACGTGGTAGAAATTTCTCCGAATGCCGTGCCGCCTGTTGTACGCATTACCGACTACAACAAATTCCTCTACGAAAAGAAGAAGAAAGAAAAAGAGATCAAGGCGAAAACGGCTAAAACCGTTATCAAAGAAATCCGTTTCGGACCGAATACGGACGACCACGACTTTGAGTTCAAAGTGCGCCATGCTAAAACTTTCCTCGACGAAGGCGCCAAAGTAAAGGCTTATGTCAATTTTCGCGGACGAACGATCGTCTTCAAAGACCGGGGCGAGTTGCTCCTGTTGCGCTTTTTGAAAGAGCTTGAAGAATACGGTCAGGCGGAATCTTTACCTAAACTGGAAGGCCGGCGCATGATCGTAATCGTGACGCCGAAAAAAAAGAAGTAAAAAGGGCTTTGCAGTTAGGAGGATTTGTCTATTTTTGCACCTCGTTTTAACAAAAATTCATTGACTGATGCCTAAGATGAAGACGCACTCAAGTGCGAAAAAGCGCTTCAAGATTACCGGCTCCGGCAAGGTAAAGCGCTTTCATGCCAACACATCGCACCGGTTGGGCAGCAAAAGCAGAAAATCTAAGCTGCGTAACCGCGATGCAGGGGTAGTGAGCGAAGCCGATGAGGCGCGCGTAAAGCGCATGTTGCTCGCTTAATTTTTTTGATGTTGAGAAACAGATCAAACGATACGTTTCAATGGAAACGTCCCTCGTTTAAAATCTAATGTCTAACATCCAAAATCTCTTTTTTTAACGAGAACACAGGCTAAAGTGTCCGAAAAGACTTCAGGCCCCTGTGTTGCACTAAAAAATGTATTATGCCACGTTCTGTAAATTCGGTCGCTTCCAAGCATCGCCGAAAAAAAATCTTCAAGGCCGCCAAAGGTTATTTTGGCCGCCGGAAGAATGTCCTTACGGTTGCTAAAAACGCCGTAGAGAAAGCAATGGGCTACGCGTTTGTAGGCCGCAAACTGAAAAAACGCGCTTATCGCCGCCTCTGGATTGCAAGGATTAACGCAGGCGCCCGCCAATTGGGCATCACCTATTCCAAGCTCATTTTTAAGTTGGCTGAAAACAAAGTCGAACTCAACAGAAAGGTCCTTGCAGACCTCGCGTTGAACCACCCCGAAGCGTTTAAAGCT
>JALHRK010000439.1 GCA_022841505.1 Saprospiraceae bacterium
TCGGAAATAATGGTGGTGGATTATTTCGATATGGTCCTTCAGCTGACTTCGACTCCGCTCAGCACAAGTCGCTCAAAACAGATGGAAAATCCTTAATCAATTTTACCGAAGAAAAAAAACTCAGCAATAATGAATTTAAAGC
This sequence comes from Saprospiraceae bacterium, assembly GCA_022841505.1. GTDB lineage: Bacteria > Bacteroidota > Bacteroidia > Chitinophagales > Saprospiraceae > JABWAJ01. Next base: position 143 of record JALHRK010000439.1, read on the forward strand.
TTCTGGCAAATCAGGCCCCGGCACCTTGGCGCGAGTTTACACGATAAACGAGGACAATGATGGAAATCTCTGGATAGGTACAGTTGACGCAGGTGTTTGGAGATACAATCCTTCACTCAAAGCAGGTGGAAAAGAACTGATTAATTATACCACAAAAGACGGCCTGACGAGTAATGCGGTAAATGTTATTTATAAAGACAAAAATGGCGAACTCTGGTTTGGAACAGATAGAGATGGTGTGTGTAAATTTAATGGAAAAACGTTCACGGAGTTTGTTGTAAAATAAGCCGGTTGATTAATGACTGAACCCGCTCGCGCTGAGGCTCCGCCCCGCGTGTCCTATTCTCCGGGTTTTACCCGTTCAGCAGCATCTCAAATTTCTAAAAAATGATTCGATTTTTAACTGTTTTAATGTTTTTGACGGGTTTAAACCAGCTAATGTTGGCCCAAATCCTAATCCCATTTTTAGCCCAAAACGGCAAGTATGGTTTTGCGGATGAGCGCGGAAAAATGGTCATCAAGCCAGACTTTGATGGCCGGGTTGAGCCTTTTTCAGAAAAAACGCTCGCCATTGATTGCCAAAAAAACAGCGAATCGGTGCGGCTTTTCCGCAATGGCCTCGTTGTGCCGAATCCGCGTTTGACGCTGCACCGCACCTTGCCCGTCCTCAATTATGATGAAAAAGGGGAACGCATAGATTCCATCGCCCATCTTGTAGCCTTTCAGGCGGAGCAAACCTGGAAAATCATTGACCTTCGGGCGGGTGGCAAAACCGCCGAAACACACCAGGAAGACTTTCTCACGTTGCCAAAATGGGCCAAAATCAATGGGCCTTCGCTGACGAACGGCGCCGATTTTCGCTTCCACCACGGCCTGCTTCGCATTTTTAGGGCCGATGGCCGCGTCAATTTCCTGAACAAAGACCTTCGTGAAATTTTGCCAAAAGACGTGGCAGCAGGGGTTGTCGCCGATGCCCAATACCTCATTTTTGCAGAAAGCGAAGGCCGTTTTGGCGTCGCGGACCGGAACGGTAAAACCGTCGTAGCGCCCGTTTTCAGGAGCCTCGAACCAAGCGGGAAAGCGGGCTATTTCATCGCCAACAAACAACGCGACGGCTCAATTGGCGCAAAAGGACATTGTGGTGTCGTGCGGGCAAACGGCAAAATTGTGCTCGACACCATTTATTCGGACATCGAAAAAGTGGATGGCGCGGACCTGTTCCTCGTCCGAGATGTCGGCAAAACGGGCCTTTTTGATCACGATGGCCGCGAAATCGTGCCCATTGAAGCCCAATATGGCTACAAACAAGGCTTCGGTTTTTCGATTTTTAAATGGTCAAACGGCGACGCCAACCTTTTTGACCGGCACGGCAAACGGCTTTTGGAAAAAAATGTGGTTGAAGTCACGCCCATTAAATTCGCAAAAAAAATGTTTTTTAAGGCCAAAGCAGGCGGCTGGACGTCCATTTTAGATACGTCCATGGTTGTACTGGCGCGGGATTCAGTGGAAAACCTGGATATAATCGAAGCCGCCCCACCGCTTTTTATGGTTCGGAAAAACGGGCGTAAAAGCCGCTTGGTCAGCATTCGCGATGCAGCGGGCAATACCCTGCTGGATGAAAAATTTGACCACGTTTGGTCGGCATCGGGCTGGCCCGACGGACTGCGCTTCACTTATTTGAACGACCTGAAAGGCATTGCCGACAAAGGGTTCAACGAAATTTTACCGCCGGTCTTTGAAGAAATTGTATTGGAGGAAGGGCGGCGCGATACCTTCATTTGGGCAAAAAAGAAAGGCGACGCGCTTTTTGTGGCCTTCGACAAAAGGGGAATCCGGCGTGCCGATATTGACAACGCCCCCGAACCGCGCCGCGAGTCCGCTTATGGCGTCATCGCCAAAATGCAGGCATTACCGAATGGGGGGCACATGGCCACAATGTTCGATGGCACGCAGCTACGATGGCCCGATTCGCTCAAAAATCAGCGCGTATTGGCCGGTTTCCGAAGCCAAACGGGCGGCGCGGTCGTCGTTGGGTCGAATGCCAAACGCATCGTAACGGTACTCGACCATCGGTTTCGCAACCTTTTGCCGGCAGAGTTCGGCATCCCCGAAAAATCGGCGGACGAAACGGTTTTGGAGCGGTTTGATCAATTTGGGCTTTTGGTCGTGAAAAAATTGCCCGAAAAACCAAAGCCCATTGCGCAGCCTGCGCCTCCCTCAAAACCGAAACCGGTTGCTCCTTCGCCTGGTGAAGAAAAAGTGGTCATGTCGGATGCCCCCATCGAGGAACCCCTGAGTAGTGGCGTTCGCGGAATGGACACCCCGGCCCAGCCCATGACTGGCGCAGCTTGCGGGGTACTTGATTTGGAAGGAAACTGGGTATTGGCGCCGAAAGCAGGCGTTGAATATTTGGTATTGTCGCCGTATCTGGTCGCCGAATTTCCCGCAGGCGCGCGATCGGCGAGCCACGAGTTTTTTGAAGAAGGGTTGCGGCTGCACCGGGTGCAACAGACCGAAAAAGGGTATTTTGAAGCAAACTGGCTGGGGCGGGATCGTTTTTCGAGGGAAGATGGGAACAATATGAAAATCGGCAGGCTTCGAGCAGGCTCGACGCGGCTGGCCGAGTACGCGTATTTTGACCAAAAAGGAACGCCGATCACTGACTGGATTTTTGAAAACGGGCCGGATTTTCTGAAATCTAAAAACTTAGTCCAAATTTGGGAAAAAGACGGTTTGCGCGCGCGGCAGGCTGTGATAGACCGGAACGGGAAAATCCTTTTTGAGCTGGGAGATTTGATGACCGAAGATCCGCCGCACAAACGAGCAAGCAACTGGAATTTGACGTATTTGATCGTTCAGGAGCGCAAAATGGGTGAAAATCTGCCCAAGGGCCTGATGGATTCGACCGGGCGATTGGTTTTGCCGCTCGAATTTTCCGGCCTCAACGTTTGGGAAAAAGACCGTTTCCTGACCGCCAAAACAGCAACCGGAAAATTGATTTTGATGACCATTGACGGCAAAAAAATCCATGAATTTGAACCCAGCAAATCGGGCATTTTGATGCAATCCACGGGCAAAGGCCCGAACAGCCCATTGGTGGTGTGGACGGAAAACGAGACCCTTTTGATTGATGCTAAAAACCAGGTAATCCGGCGCTTCGAACTGCCATTTGGACGCGAAAAACTATCGGAAAACATGGCCGAACGGTATGTTGTGTTGATCAAAAACAATCAAAAGGTGTGGGCGGATTTTCGGTCGGGGAAGGTGTTTTTTGAATAGACCCGTCGCAACAAGTCTAATAGGGGTTTGCCTCTAAAAAAAGAAAAACCAATCAAAGTTTGTGAACCAAATAACAATTAAAATATGCGAGACTGGGATTTAGAAATATACGCTCTTCTTCTGAAAAGGCCAGCACTTTGCCTGGGGTCGAATGATTGGAATGAAGTAGAAAAATTTATTAGAGCTTACGAATTGGGTTCAGAGTGGGAATGTGACTTTATGAGTCTGCTTATAAACCAACTCGAGGATAAATACGGAGTTGAAATGTCTCCTGAAGGTTTAATAGCACAATTAAAAATGGCGTCGAAAAAGATGAGTCAGAATTGGGAAGAATTGTTTGTTAAAGAAGCCAAAGAAGTCCTGATAAATGAATCAGATAAAAATAATCAAAACCGATTTCAAAAAATCATAAGAAATAAAATTCTAAAATATTTCCAAGACATACCAGAACTGATTGGCTCTGTTTATTTCATGAATTTAAACCAGATAAATAGACAGATTGATGATTGGGAAGGGAAGAACTTGTCGCCAGGTGAAATCAAACTATTTAAAGAAATTCGTGAAGAACTCAGTAACGAAATTTCAATCCATTTAATGGAAGAATTTGCGCCAAATGAAAAACTTAAATTGAAGATTTCGGAATTGAAGCAAGTAATTATAAAAGAAAACGAGTGATAGCATGGTTTAGGTATTAAAGGAATCTACCAAAAACTTTTAACTTTGTTTCAGTGGTCACCTCAACCCAAGCCACCACAACCATCTACAAACAAAACCATCACCAATGCGATTAAACCAGCACACCCTCCTTTGCACCCTCTTTGCAATCCTCCTCCTTGCCGCCTGCGATTCCAGCCCGGCAACGGACGCATCCAAACCAACACCACCAGACCCCTTAGACAAAAAATGGTGGAAAGAAGCCATTGTATATCAAATCTACCCGCGCAGTTTTAAGGACAGCGACGGGGATGGCGTCGGCGATTTGAAGGGCATGATTTCAAAACTCGATTACATCAAAAGTCTGGGCATTGACATGGTCTGGCTCAACCCCGTTTATGCTTCGCCCAACAAAGACAATGGCTACGATATTTCGGATTATCAGAACATCATGAAGGAGTTTGGGACGATGGCCGATTTTGACGTCCTGCTCCAGGGATTTCACGACCGGAAAGTCAAAGTCTTCATGGACCTGGTGGTCAACCATTGCAGCGAAGAACACGAATGGTTCAAATCGGCGCGCAGCTCCCGCACCAGTCCGTACTACGAATATTTTCACTGGTGGCCTGCAGAAAAAGGGAAACCGCCGTATCGCTGGAGCATTTTTGATGAAAAAGGCGACGCCTGGGAATACAACAAAGCCACGGATTCCTACTACCTGCACTATTTCGCAGACGCGCAACCCGACCTGAATTGGGAAAACCCAAAGTTGCGCCAGGAAATTTACAAGATGATGCGCTTCTGGCTCGACAAAGGCATTGACGGGTTTCGGTTAGACGCCATTGCGTTTTGTTCGAAAGACACGGCCTGGCCGCCGCTGCCCGAGGAATACGATGGCCAGTGGGGGATGTACTATGCCAGCGGCCCGCATTTACACGACTACATGCAGGAAATGAACCGCGAGGTACTGAGCAAATACAATGTTGCCACCGTTGCTGAAGCCATGGGCGATGTGGAACGGGTGATGAAATTTGTGGATCCGGAACGCAAAGAACTGGACATGGCTTACTATTTTGAAGCCATTGATTTCGGCTATT
>JALHRK010000440.1 GCA_022841505.1 Saprospiraceae bacterium
AAATCTTCAAATCTTCAAATCCTCACCTCATGGCTCTCATCAAAAACGTAAGAGGTTTCACGCCGGTTTTCGGCGACAATTGCTACCTGGCTGAAAACGCCACCATCATTGGCGACGTGGTTATGGGCAACGATTGCAGCGTCTGGTTTCAGGCCGTTGTGCGCGGCGACGTCAACAGCATCCGCATAGGCAACAAAGTAAATATTCAGGACGGCGCCATCTTGCACGGCACCTACCTGCGCGCTTCCACCACCATTGGCAACAACGTATCCATCGGCCACCGCGCACTCGTACACGGTTGCACGCTGATGGACAATGTTCTGGTGGGCATGGGCGCCATCATCATGGACAATGCGGTGGTCGAGGAAAACTGCCTCATCGCAGCCGGCGCGGTAGTGCTGGAAAACAGCCGCCTCGAATCCGGGCATATTTACGCAGGCGTTCCGGCAAAAAAGGTCAAAGCCATTAGTCCCGAGCAGTTTAAGGATACGATTGGGCGGATTGCGGATGCGTATTTGATGTATGCGGGTTGGTTTAAAGAAGAAAAATAAAGGAAGTCGCTCCAGTGCAGCCTGAGTAAAAGAGGGTGATTGCGTTTCGGTATTGGCAGGGTCATTTTATAGGTATGAAACCCGAAGGTGACACCTTTCTAAAAAGGTGTTACCTTGCTCTAAGGCGTAACCCTGGAGTCTAAATCTTCACAGGTATTTGAGAAACACGGATCAACTCTTTTTTCAGACAAGGTTTTGCGTCATAAAATTGACAAAACACCCAATCGCGCACCTCCCCGCATTGCTTTTTGAGCTTTTCTTGTTCGATGCACAAGGTAAATTAGTGAAAATTAGCGCTGGAAATCCCAATGGTTCGGTTTTACGGGTGGATGCGGAATTTTTGCCAGCCGGGTTGTATACGTTGCGGCTGTGCTGCCGGGAGGGCGTTGCGGTTGGGAAATGGGTGAAGGAGTAAGTGACCGGGTGACTTCGGAGTCACCCGGTCACTACGCCCGATACGGCAGGGTGTCGCGTAACGTTTTGCTTGTTTAGGTCTTGCAAAGTTTAAGGGCTTGTTTTACCTTGTGGAATAAATTGATTCTATTCTGGGCATTCAATAACAAGAAGCTGGCTATGTACTGTCATAATTGTGGAAACAAAGTAATTGGAAACTATTGTTCGAGTTGTGGAACGAAAATAAATGGTGAAAATTCATTCAATACGCCTACCAATTGGGCATTAGAGCAAAATTTTAATGAATTAATCAAATACCCGGAAGTCAGAGCGCTGGTTTCAGCTTATGCAGAAAAATCATCAAAAAGTCTTTCCGCAAAAGAGTTTCTTGGTTTGGTGGATTTAGCTTTTGCTCCAATTGGAGGATTATCGCTAAGAAAGTTAACAGATGTAATGGTTCCTGTTTACCAAAAATTGGGAATCAGCACAGGGAAGTCTGCAAAAGAGAAATTCAATCAGTCGGTTCAGTTGGTGGTTGTTAAATGCTTGTGCTCATTGGCGATAAACGGCTACCCACTTGAATCTTCTGACAAAGCAATTAACGGATTGGTATTAACCGCAAAAATCCCTTCTGATATGTGGACATGGGGCGGAAATATTTTAATAACCATCGAAGACTTTTCTTCCTATACAGAAGTCAATATTGATGCTAAAATTAAAGGTCAGCTTTATGATTGGGGAAAAAGCAAAGGCGTAATTAAAAAAATATTTTCTGATATTGAAAACATGCAAATAGCTGTTTAAATATCTGAAAGTGCCTAGGTGACCATACTACTGGATATTTTCGCGCGATGAGACCTTATAGGTTTCCAAAACCCTATAAGGTCTGAGGCCTGAAACGAAAATGTCCAGTAGTATGCTGGGGGACTTCGAATTCACCCGGTCAATACACTAGACTTGTTGCGATGGGATCATCTTGGGTTAAAAACAGCTCGTTTTCACACACTCTTCACCTTTTTTTCGTTACAGAACAGGGCTATGCTCCTCAAAAAAGGCTATGGTTGGGTAAAAAATAGCTCGTTTTTCTCACCAAGCTGCCCCATCGCAACAAGTCTACTAAACAAAAAAATCAATGCTCAAAATCCTCCTCCCCTTCTTCTTAATTTCCCTGCTTTTTACCGCCTGCAACCAACAAAAGCAATTCAACTTTTACGGCAAATGGCAATCCCTGAATGACCGGGGACTTGTTTATGAAATAAATGAAAATGGCAACTATACTTTATTCAGAGATGGCGCCTCGCTTTATGCCCAGGTCGAGGGTACTGGGCAATTGAAAATAAAAATCAGAGAAGAAAACCAACGGTGGTATTCGTTTAAAATAGCCGATGAAACCAGCAGGAAAGAATTCACAAAAGGAAGAATTGAAATTGTCAATGAAGATCAGATCAGGATCTACTTTCATAAACACCATGACATCCTTGATGTGGCCGATGAATTTCACAGGACTGAAAACCTGACCAGCTTTGAAGCCATTATGTCCAAAATACTGCAAGAACCGGAAAGTCAGTGATTTATAAGTGACCGGGTGACTTGAAGTCACCCGGTCACTACTCACGAAACAAGTCCTATCTTTGCAACCTAACAACAAGCAACATGAAATCACACAACATCCTAACCATCAGCCTCCTCCTCTTTGCAGGATTCAATGCAGCTGCTCAAACAACAGACAGCAAATCGGAATTTGAGCAGATTACGGCAACGCTCATGGATTACATAGACGGCACCGGAAACGGCGAACCTGAAAGACTCCGAAAAGCCTTTCACCCTGATTTTAACTTATACACTGTTGCCAAAGACACCCTTTGGATTCGCGACGGAGAAAAGTACATCGCCAACGTAAAAGCAGGCGAAAAAACGAGCCGGGTTGGTCGAATCATTTCGATAGATTACGAAAAAGACGCCGCCATGGCCAAAGTAGAAATCGTCATTCCGGGTTCGAGAATTTTCACCGACTACTTTCTATTGTTGAAATACGAAGGGGCATGGAAAATTGTGCATAAGAGTTATACCTGGAGGGAGTATCCGGAAGGAAAAAAGTAGGCAAGGGGAATGGAATTTGAAGATTTGAAAATTTGATGATTTGAAGATAGCGTGATTGCCCCTTGCCTGCTTGCATGTTTGCCTCCCCGTTGTGCGCAGAGGTGATCAGTTCTATATTTTAAAGAAGGATTGATGAGAGATGATTGATAAATAATGATTGATGATGTAAAGCATACACATTTGATGTTAATGTATCTCTCACATTAACAATTATCAATCATGTAATCGTCAATCATCAATAAAAATGAACGATTGAGCATCATTTTATAGAACTGATCACCTCTGCGTTGTGCGGGGCAGGCTTTATCTATTTGCCTCTTTATCACCAATCCACAATCAGGCAGGCAAGCGTGTATCAATTAATATCCATTAAAACCATGGTTTATAAAACTTTCTTAACGTTACAAATTTGGGTTCTGTGCCTTCCAATCTTTGGGCAAACAGTTGTAAGTCAATCTCAAGTCATGGAATTTACCAAAGAAACCATTCTTGATAACTTTCATAAAGAATTGGAAGCTTTTGATACAATTTTCATTTTACCTGATGTCAAAAACGTCAATGGTTCAATAATTTTTAGCTTGGTTGACCTTGGATTTAAACAACCCAATATTATGGTTGCACCTGAAAAAAAATTGAAGCGCCATATCAAAACCACGACCCCCGAAATAGTTCATCATTTAATTATTGATGACAGCAAAAGAGATACTTTAGATATTCACATTGAAGAATATGCACTGGGGCGTAAAAAAATCCTGATATTTAACAAATTAATTAGATATTGGATATGTAAAGGAATCGGAACTGATTTTATAGACGGAAGATTTGTTTTCAATTCTGAAAAGAAAGCATGGCACTTTATAAGTGGTCGGCAACAAATGGAACAGTATTGGAAAAAACTATATAGTAAGTGAGCGGATGACTTCGAGTCTAATGTCAGCATCATAGCGAAAATTGAGGCGACATCTCGCCGCCCTAAAGCGGCAGGTGTCGTCTCAATTTTCCGTGTCACAACCCAGTTTTTTGAGATGTCACCTGCTTCATGCCTCAGCAGATGACACCTAAAAAATCGGCCTTAAAACCTCCTCTGAATCATCCTCACCTGCGGCCCTGCTTTGGCGCCAAAACCCTGCAAATTATAGGTAAAACTCAGCATGGCGTAGCGGCCCAGCGATGTGATGCGCTCTTCCTGCACGTAGTTATTTTGCGCCACGCGGCTGATGCCCACGTTGCGGTTCAGGATGTCGAAGACCGACAATTTCAGCTCGCCGCGTTTGTTTTTCAGCAGATATTTGGAAACCGAAGCCGACCACAACGGAATCCGCTCCTCGATGCCGCCAAAAATCGAATAATCAAACGTGGAACCGATGCGAATATCGAGCGGAAGGGAAAGGTTGAAACCCGCGGTGTAAACCTGGTTCACAAACTCCTGATTCAAAGCCGGATCGAGGGAATACTGCGTGCGGTTGAACGATGCATTGGCGCCCGCAGTCACCTCCAGCAATTCTTTGTAGTTGTACGTCAGGTTCAATTCCCCGGAAGGCGAAATGCGTTGCGTTTCGTTGTTTTCGCCGTTCACCGGAAAAATGCCCCGGTTGTAATTCCCGTTCAGCGAAGCGTCTAAACGGGTGTTGATGGCTTTGATCGGCATCCCGTAAGAGATGGTCGCATACAAATCGTATTCATTTTCCACGTTCACCGGCTGGTTGGTGCGCACAAAATTGGCGTCAATCGTTTGCGCGGTCTGGATTTTATCCTGCGTATACGTAAAAGCCAGCATGCTGAAAAAGTTGTTCATCGTGCCCGGGTTGAACGACATCCAGTGCAGCCTGAACTGGTGCGCATATTCCGGATCGAGGTTGGGATTGCCCTGATAAATGTTCAGCGGGTCGGAAATGTCAGCCACGGGTTGCAATTGGGTCACCGAAGGTTCGCGCACGCTGGTTTCGTAGTTAAAATTCAGGTTGCGCGTGCGCGAAAACTCGTATTGCCAGCGCACCGAAGGCAGCCAGTTGAAAAACGAACGGTTCACCTTCGTATCCAACAAGGGCAGTTCGCCGCTCAACTGGGCCTGCTGGGCCTGCACACCTGCCGTAAAATTCGATTTTTTCGTATTCCAGCGGAAA
>JALHRK010000441.1 GCA_022841505.1 Saprospiraceae bacterium
TCGATCACTCGCGGTTCTTTGAGCGGAGTCGAAACGAACGATGAGTGAGCGGAGTCGAAACGAACCTCCTGCTCGCGCTTCGGCTCCGCCTCGCGTGTACTATTTATTGGTCTCTGACCGACTTTCAATCCTTTTTATTCGCAGGCAACGCCGGTTTGTGGTCGTCATCCCGCACCTCAAACTCGAAAGCAAAAGGCGTCAGGTCAATGTCGCCTTGCTGGAGCCAGATGCCGGGTGTTTTTTCTAATTTTAGCCGCAAGGCTTCAAATTCGGAAGCGGTAAGATTCAACCGCAATACTTGTTGTTTTTCACCGGAGATCAACGCGTCTAATGTTTCAGCAGTCTGAATTTTTGAATCCAGTTCTACCAGATTTTTCAGTGCATGAGCAGATCCAACCACGTAGCGTCCGGGGTTTGCCCGAGCCTGGATGCCTGAAATTCTGACAATCTGGCCGGGTTTGAGCTCGCGTTCCAGCTGGTTGACCAGATCAGCGGACGCCTGCCCCTGTTCGGCAAAATAATCCCGCTCCTGATAAGTAAGGGTAAAATTAAAGTCGGTCAAAGGTTTTTTGTCCAGGGAAAATTCCGGTTTTTGCCGCAGCATGGCCAGGATTTCTTTTTTCGTGAGCCGGTTGTTCCATAAGGTCTTTGAATGGTCTGCATAACGCGTGCCAGCCTCGTCCAGGGTATAGTAGGCCTGTGCAAAAACACTTCCGGAGACGTTTTCAGAAAATGCGCCCCATTTAATTTGAAAAGTGTGTTGATCTTCCAGTTTGAGAAACCGGCGCGGATCCAGGTCGCTGATGATCCGGCACGAAACGACTTCGTCTGCTGCAAGTCCCAGCGCTATTCTGCTGCCAGGATGTACAACAGTGCTGGTTGTTTCTTTGGTAATGGGGTCGTAAATAATTAAGGTATCCAGCTCACTTTTGGGCGCATCATCCAAAATTCCCCAGGCACTGAACTGGATGCTGGCGCCCGGTTTGATGTTGTCGTATTCCTCGTCCAAACGCTCCCGCAATTGATTGAAATTGAGTGCATCATTGCGGTCAACCCACAAGCGAAGGAAAGGATCTTGTTCTGTAAAGATACCCACGTTCCATTGTTCCGGTTTACGAAAAGTTTGATTGGTATATTCCAGTTGTGGCTCTGACAATAACATATCCCAAAATTCCGCCGCGGTCATAAAGCGTTTTTCACCCTGGGCAAACGTGTTTTTGCCCCAATGGACGGCAGAAACGCCATACCTTTTTGTTTCCGCTTTCATTGGAAACGCCGAAGGCCCAATCAGTAGGGTAAGTCTGCCGAATTTGTCACCCGGTAACTGGATTTTTTCAAAAGTGATGCGCTCGTTTTCTTTCAGTGCTTTGATTATCCCTTTCAAAGGCTCGAGGCTGGCCTGGTAGGTTTCCGGGTGGTTGTAATCGCTGTTTATTTTGATGCCGTTGACTTCCAGGGCGAGCTTTTCCAACAGGGTTTGCCCATCCCAAAGGCGTGGCTCCCGCTTGATGGCTTCCAGCACAGCTTCCGGCGAAAGCTTCAGTTCAGCCGCATAAACATCGGCGGATTTGTCATAAGTAAATCTCGCTTCCATGCCGCCCCAGTATAAAATATACGGACAAGGCTCCTGAAGCAGGTTTTCAGACTGGTCAAACCATTCGGCGGCTCCGGCTGGTATGGCCAATGGAGAAAATACCAAAAGCGCGATGCGAAAATTCCGGAAAAAGTTGCCGCAAACCGGGTTCTTTAAGAGGTTCACAGACAGGATGGATAGCAGTGATGGCATAAAAGTGCATTATTTTATCAACAGCGTTTTAATACTATACTTCACTGCAATAGGTTTTGTGCAAACCAGATATGACAAATCTCTAAGATTTGTCATATCTCCATTACACCAATGCACAAAACCTATTGCCATTGATTATATGTGAAGTTTCACATGAGAAACTCCGTGAAACTTCACATTAAAATGCACAATAACCTGAATTGTTACAGAAAAAAAGAGCGCTAATCTACGACCAACTTCGCACTGCCCGCCCCATACGACATCTCCAGCCGGATGATGTAAACGCCAGGCACATTCAGGGCTTGTGCCGGAATTTCCAGCTTGTTTTCCCCGGTTTCGATGGCTACTTTTTTTGCGAAAAGCTGTTTGCCTTCCAGATTATTTACGGTCAATATGCCTTCGCCTGCTTTTTGCACGCTGACGGTTGCATTGGCAGCCTGTTGCGCGTTAACAGGATTAGGACTGACTTCCACTTTTATGGTGAAGATGCCGCCCCGGGTTTTGGTGGCAGGCAGCGCCGGCTTGGGGTCTTCATCCCGTACTTCCAGTTCAAAGGTGAACTGCGTGAGGTCAATATCTCCATATTGGAGCCAGATGTCATCCAAGTTTTCCAATTTGGGTCGAATGGCATCAAATTCAGGTACAGCAAGGGTAAATCGAGCCAAATGCTGATCGTTGTCTATTGCCAGGGTTTCCACTTCTTTAACAGAGAATTTTACGCCATAATTCGGCTTATTGTTAGCGCCCATTGGCATTACAATGTAGCGAACCGGATTCTCCCGCGCCTGCAGACCGGTTATTTTTAAAACCTCACCCGGCTTGAGTTCTTTTTCTAATTTTTCGATCAGCTCAGCGGGTACTTTTCCGTGTTCAATCAATTTGCCATAACCATTGTAGCTGATGGTGAAATTGAAGTCCTCCAACGGGATTTTCCCCTGAAAAAGTTGTGGTTTTTCCCGGAGCATCAACAGGATTTCTTTTTTGGTAAACCGGCTGCTCCACATGGTGATGCTGCCATCGCCATGTATGCGGTTTCCTAAACCTTTGGAGATATAGGATTGTGCAAAAACACTTCTTGGGATGTATTCTGTTAAGGCACTCCATTTAAAGGTATAATCTTTCAAGTCTTCTACTTTCAGAAAGCGGCGTGGGTCGAGATCCTTCACAATTGAAAGGGAGATCAATTCTGTGGCAGGCAGGAGGTTGACGACACCACCGCTTTTCGTAATGATCTGAACGGTCTCTTCGTAAGTAACTGGGTCGAAAGTAATGATGGTATCCAGTGTTTCCGGCGAAGCCTCGTACGCTTGTAATTCCCAGGCGCTAAATGAAAGCACAGCCCCTGGTTTGATGGTCTCGGTTTCCTGGCCCAAACGCGCGCGGAGTTGTTCCGTGCTCAAGGCGTCTATCCGGTCTGCCCTTGCCCGGATGACCGCACCTTTTTCGTTGTAAAGGGCGACATTCCATGCTTTGGGTTGCACTTCTTTTTGGTCTGAAAACCGAACAAGTGCTTCGGATTGCAACATTTTCCAAAATTCGGAAACTGTTACGTACCGCTTTTCACCTTGCACAAAAGTTTTTCCTCCCCAAAAAATGGATGTTATTTCGGGCTTGACAACGGGTGTCGGTGCAACGGCTGATTTTTCTATGACTATCGTAATTTGTCCTTTGGGGCCTTCCGGCAAACTGATGTTGCTGATGACAACCTGATCGCCTTCCTGTAGCGCTTTTGTATTGCTTTTTAAGACAATTTGAAGGGTTTCGTACACTTCCGGGCGGTTGTAATCGCTGCTGACCGAAATGCCGTTGAATTTGAAAGAAAGCCGCTGGGTCAGTGTTTCCCCGGTCCACAAGCGTGGTTCCTGCTTGATTGCTTCACGCAGCGCTTCAGCAGTCAGGTTCAGCGTTGCCTTGTATTGATCGGCGTGTGCTTCATAATTCAGCCGCACTTCAAAATTTCCCCAATAAAAGATATAAGGCTTCGGTTCAAAGTGTTCAACGGGCTTGTCGCCCAATACAACGGTTTCAGAGAGCGTATTCGCGTACGTTTCGAGTAGGGCAGTTGCTTTCCGGACTTCCGGAAGTTTGTCCGCCAATCGGAAAGAAAAGAGCAGCATCAGCGTTGCAAACAAAGGCAAAGCGAGCAGATATTTGGCCCGGCGGAGCGGGCGGGAAGGCTGTTTGGCCATCATAACCAGACGTTTTTGAATGAGTGAATGAAAGGTATTGACCAAACCGGGTTGGGCCCCGTTCCCGGTGGAATGCTGCCGCACCAGCAGGGCGGCATAAGCGTAGCGTTGCCGCGTCCGGCGCACTACGTTATCGTCAGCAATGTATTCGTGTACCTCGCGCAGGCTGCGGCGGTACGCGTAGAGCAGCGGGTTGAACCACTGCAGTGCAATCAAAAGTTCAATGAAAATCAGATCCAGGCTATGCCACTGTCGTACGTGCACCAGCTCGTGCTCAAAAATCAGTTGGCGTTCTTCATTGGCTAAGTTTCCGGGCGTCCAGAAGACGAAGCCAAAAAAAGAGGCAATCGGCGTTTCGGCAGGCCCGGTGGCCAGGACAAATCCATCCTGCGCTTCTTTTTTGCATAGCCGGATGAAGCGCGCCAAGCGGTAAATCTGGACAAAAAGCCGCAGTAGAAAAAATGAGCCTACCAGGATATAAATCCACCAAACCACCGTACCCAATGAAAGCGTCCAAACCGGTTTTTCCAAAGTTTGTCCGATCAGGCGAGGCGCAATTTGCAGGCGTTCCACCACCACCGGCCATTCAACAATGGGTGCAGGAATCGCTGCTGTCGGCGCCTCAGGGATGGTAATCTGCGCCTCCGGCTTGTGTTCCAGCCGGATGTTCAGGGCAGGCGCCGCAAAAGCCAGCAACGGCGCCAGCAGGAGATAGCCCCGGTTGAACTGGAAAAAGCTTTCCCGCCGCAACGCCAGGTGGTAGAAAGCGTACAGCAGCGCGAGGCAGATGGAAGACTCAATGAGGTATTGCATGGCGGGTTGGTTATTGGTTCGTTGTCCGTTCGTAACAGGATCAAACCGATTGCTAAAGTCTAATGCTCAACAAACAAGGGTCAACCTTTTCTTTTGATTTCCTCCAACAAACGATTAAGCTCCTCACTGTCCATTTTTTCTTTTTTTACAAAATAAGAAAGGAGTTCAGCCGGCGAGCTGTCGAAAAAATTGTCCACAAAATGCTCCAGCACATCCGCGCGGTAATCTTCCTTTTTCAGAATAGGGTAGTAGCGGTGCGTTTTGCCAAAGGCCTCGTAGCCGATCAAGCCCTCCGCTTCCAATTTGCGCACAATGGACGACACGGTATTGTAAGGCGGCTTAGGTTCTTCCAGCGCGTTCAGGATGT
>JALHRK010000442.1 GCA_022841505.1 Saprospiraceae bacterium
ATGGGGCACCTGATCGGCTCGCGCCATACTCACGCTTGTGTATGGAATGGCAACGGTACGGCTATTGATGGTTGTGCAGGTGGTGTGGAAGGTAGCTGTGCTTTGCCCGGTAGCCCTTCCGGCGGCGGTACCATTATGAGTTACTGTCACCTCACTACGGGAATTGACTTTACGCAAGGTTTTGGCCCTCAGCCAGGTAATGTTATCCGCAATACAGTAACCAATGCAGGCTGCTTGTCTGCTACTTGTGGGGTAGCTGGTCCTACTTGTACTGACGGCATTCAGAATGGTGACGAAACGGGTGTTGACTGCGGAGGTTCCGTCTGTGCACCTTGTGCCGGGCCTTGTAACGATAACCTGGTGACTGTAACCATCATTTTGGATAACTACCCTGAAGAAACAAGCTGGACCATCAGAAACGCTGGAGGTTCTGTAGTGGCTTCTGGTGGTACTTACGGTTCACAGCCTGATGGTTCTACGGTAGTAGAAAATATCTGCCTGGTAGACGGTTGCTATGACTTTACGATTTCTGACACTTATGGTGACGGTATCTGCTGTACTTACGGCAACGGTAGCTATACGGTTACTTCCAGTGATGGAACGGAAGCTTCCGGCGGTTCTTTCGGATCCAGTGCAACGACCAACTTCTGTGTAGGCGGCCCTCCTCCTCCTACTTGTACCGATGGGATCCAAAACGGTAACGAGACGGGTGTAGACTGCGGTGGCCCTGATTGTGCTCCTTGTAGTGGAAGTACGGTACTCCTTGGTTCCTACTTCGAGACTGGCTGGGACGGCTGGGCGGATGGCGGTGATGATTGTGCCCGTTATTCAGGCACCCGCTCTTATGAGGGAAGTTATTCTATCTACATTCGGGATAACTCTGGTACCGTTTCGGCAATGACTTCTCCGGTGTTAAACCTGTCTGGTTACAGTTCAATTGATATCGAATTCCACTTCTACGCCGCCAGCATGGAGAATGGTGAAGATTTTTGGGTGCGGTTCTACAATGGCTCTACCTGGACCACTGTAGCCACTTATGCCAGAGGAACCAGCTTTAACAACAACACCTTCTACGTAGCTACGGTAAGTTTGAGCAGTGCTCAGTATAATTTTGCCAGCAACTCGCAAATTCGTTTCCAGTGTGATGCCAGTGATAACAGCGACCTCATTTACATTGATGCGGTGACTGTTACGGCTAATAGCGGAGCACTCGTAGAAGGAGGCACCGTGGTATCTATTGGAGAAGTAGAAGGCAGCAATACGGAATACAGCAACCCATCAGTGGAACTGGGGGCTATTGACCTGGGTACGGACTTGGAAGGCAATGACGTAAGGATATTCCCGAACCCTGCACAGGACGTCCTGAATGTTCAATCCGCAGCTAACATGCAGTCTATCCGCGTGATGAGTGCTACCGGCCAGCAATTACGTCAGATCAACCTGGATAACAACCAGCAGCGCATTGACATTTCTAAACTAACGCCTGGTCTATATTACCTCCTCATCGAAGTGAATGGAGCGTTACAGCCGCAGCGTTTTGTGAAACATTAATATTCAGATACGAGGTACTTTGAATCAAGGTACCTGGTAAAGAGACGGGCAGATGGATGCGAAAGCATTGATCTGCCCGTTCTTTTTTGAGCCTTTAAATCGCTTTATTTCAGCGTTCAGATGTTTTCTTTACTTTTGTTTGAGTGCTCGGAAAGTAAGCATATTTCCTCCATTGAAAGACAAGATTAGAAACCTACTGCTATGCCTTTAAACCGCACCACTCCCGGCGTTTACATCCAGGAACAGTCTGCTTTTCCCAACTCAGCCGTGCAGGTTGAAACCGCCGTTCCGGCCTTCATTGGCTACACGCCGCAGGTGAACCAAAAAGCGGGTGCAAAATTGTTCGAGCCGTTGTTGATCACCAGCATGGGCGATTTTTTAAACTACTTTGGCTACCCGGCTAATCCCGGAACCGGAAAAATGTCGCCGCAGTATGTGCCGGAATATTACCTGACCCAATTAAAAAAAGCGCCGGACAAAGGGCAATCCTATACCCTGAACGGCGTCCTCTACGCCATCGAACCCGACCCGGCTACCGTCTGGTATTTGTACGCCAGCCTCCTGCTGTTTTTTGAAAATGGCGGCCGGAAAGCTTATGTCGTATCGGTGGGCGCCTACGGCCCGCCCTCCAAAACCCCCATCCAGCCGGGCGACCCGTTGGTCAATCCCAATGTCAAATTAGCGGACTTGCAACAAGGGATTGAAAGCCTGAAAAGGGAAACATCCGTAACGATGTACATCTTCCCGGAAGCGACGCTGCTTTCGGTGGCTGAAAACGGCACGCTGATGGAAACGACGCTGCTGCAATGCGAAGAAATGCAAAGCGCGATGGCCATTTTTGATGTGATCGGCGCCCGGAATCCCGATCCGAAACTATGGGAACAAGACATTCAAACCTTCCGCGAAAATACCGGAACAAATGCATTAAGCTACGGCGTCGCTTATTACCCGTTCCTGAAAACGACCGTCTTTACGGCAGACCAGGTTACTGTGGCCAATGTTCAGGGCAATATCGCCCCGCTCAAAGATCCGGCAACGCAAAAACAAATCTTAGCCATCATTCAGGAACAAATGAATGTGCTGCCGCCCAGCGGCGTCATGGCCGGCATTTATGCGTTGACAGACGCACAAGCCGGCGTGTGGCAGGCGCCTGCCAATGTTGCGCCCATCGGCGTCAGTGGCCTCACGAAGCTGCTCAGCGACAACGAACAGGAGGGCTTGAATGTGGATGCCATCGGCGGCAAATCCATCAATGCCTTCCGGGCTTTTCCCGGGCGCGGCATCTTGGTTTGGGGCGCCCGCACCCTGGACGGCAACAGCCAGGACTGGCGCTATATCAGCGTACGCAGAACGGCCACCATGATCGAACAAAGCGCCAAATTAGCCTTAATGGCTTATGTGTTTCAACCCAACGAACCCAATACCTGGTATCTAATAAAAGCAATGCTGGAAAACTTCCTGACCACCGTCTGGCAGGCCGGCGGATTGCAGGGCAGCACGCCGGGAGATGCTTTTAATGTACTGACGGAGCAGGTAATTTTAGACGGCTACCTCCGGGTAACGCTGCTGGTTGCCATCACGCATCCGGCGGATTTTGTGGTGATTACGGTGGAGCAGGAGATGGCGAGGTCGTGAGGCGGGCTGTGTAAAGAGTCAAGAGGCAAGGTGCAAAGGGCAAGAGGCAAATTGCTAATTTGTCCCTTGCCCCTTATTGCGCAATCCCAAGGTTCCCTACCGGGAATGGCAACGCGCGCGGCTTATTTTTCCGCCAATGCGGCAATTTCACGCATGACTTCCGGCAGCATGGCGCGATAGCGTTCGCCGGGGTTTTTACCCAACATCTTTTTCAGCATACCGGTAAATTCCACCTCGTGGGTGAACCGGGTCACTCCATCTTTATTCGTCAGATAGCGCCTGATGATCAGCCAGCCGAAGGGGATGCGCGTTTTGAAAGTATAGGATTCCCCCGGTTTTAATTCCGTGACCACGAACTTTGATTTTGGCCCCTTGTCGGGAATGAGTTTGCCTTTTGCGCCAACGGCAAATTCGCCTTCCAGCATCGCTTCTTTGAGTCCTTTATCCCATTGTTTCCAGTTTGAAACATCGGTCCAGACCTTCCAGATTCGGGCTGCGGACGCCGTGGTCGTTTCGGTGTGACTAAAGTGGTAATTGCTTTCCTGCGCTTGTGCGGCCATGGTGGTAAAGGATTTCTTCCGTCAGGTACTGCACCTCCTGGATGAGTTTGCGGACGAAAGTATTCCAGGAAGGGAGCGCGAGCAGGCGGTTGGCGTCCTCGTAGGACATTTGCCAAAGCAGGCTGTCTTCCAGCGCTTCGATGCTTTCGCGGGCAGGCGTCAGGTTGGTAAAACTTTGCTGAGAGGTGAACAAATACGGCGCTTCTGTGAAAAACTTGGTGATGTCGGCGCCGTCTTTCCAAACAAAAAAACGCAACAACCCACTTTCAATGAAATAGAGGTGTTTACAAATTTTGCCTTCTTCCAGCAATAACGCGCCTTTGGGCAATACCCGCTGTGAAAAACAGGCGGCGATAGCCTGCCAGTCGCTTTCGGGGAGGACAGTGTAGCGTTGGAGGAACGGTTTGATGCTTTGCATGATGACCAAACAAGGATGGGGGGATTCTGTTTTGGGGAAGGTTGTTTTGGTTTGGATTATTTGTTGCTATCAAAAAGTACGCATATTAACATATTAGCTACACTATATATTCAACAATCTCGTTTACTCATCATTAAAACTTTTTGAATGGCAAAAATCTACTTAACCTTTAAATGCATGAATCATGAAAAAAGTAGTTTTTGTCTTAGGATTATTGACCAGCTCGTTCACCCTATTCTCACAATCAGAAGTTTCTGTTGCTGAAAAAAGAATGAAATATGGTTTTAATCTTGGTTTAAATTATTCCAATTTACTCGCTAAAGAAATGCTTCCGGGCAATGCGTCTTTATCAAATAACTTAGGGTTCAGATTAGGCGTTTTGGCAGATTATCAAATTTCCAATTTTTTATCAATATCCCCAAAAGCAGAGATATCATTCAATAACAGTAGCGTCAAATTCACAAACATTGACGGTACAACGACTGAATATGAAGTGATGCCAATTAGTCTTGATTTTATGGCTCATTTGGTCTTCAAAAAAAACTATGAAAAATTAAGTCCCTATTTCTTTTTTGGCCCGAATATTAAGATCCCGGTTTCAAACAAAGTTGATGATCCAACAACTTTCTCAACCAATTCTGACTTTGCAATTGACTTTGGAATAGGCCTGGATAAATCGTTTGCTAATTTCGATTTTTCTCCAGAACTCAGGTATTCTTTTGGCCTGCTAAATGTTAATCAACACCCATTTATTCGGGCTTTAAATTTTCATTCAATCTCATTGGCGTTCAATTTCAGAGGATAAATACGGTGGCTAACAGCGGCTTAGAGCTTGTTCGGGAATTCCTCAATCGGCTGCGTGTGGCAAATTTTATTTTATACTGCGTTGGATTTTTTCAAGATAGCTGCCGGCTATCTCTGCAAAATCCGCCTTGTCTAAAACAAAATTTCCTCACCCTCGCTCGATCAGGAAATCCCGAACAAGC
>JALHRK010000443.1 GCA_022841505.1 Saprospiraceae bacterium
GCTCTTCCGATCTCGGGGGGCAATGAAAACTTTCAGGTTTATTATTTCGACTTAGATACCCAGCAATACCGGATGCTCACCGATGGGCAATCGCGCAATGAATACCCAATCTGGAGCAACAAAGGCGACTGTGTGGTCTATGCCAGTACCCGCCGGAACAACCAGGACCACGACTTGTACATTGCGCATCCGCACGATCCTTCGAAGCCCGACGAAATGGTGTTCAGCAGTAAAGGATACTGGTACCCGATTGACTGGTCGCCCGACGACGAGTGGATTACGCTCGGGCGTTACCTGTCGGTACACGAAAGCGAATTGTACCGGTTGCACCTTCCCACCAAAACCCTGGAACCCATTCTTTGCGGACTTGCAGATATTTCCTGCCACGGAGGTTATTGGGATAAACAGGGCGAAGGCATTTATTATGCTGCGGATGTGGAAGGGGAATTTCGCCACCTGAGTTATTACCGGCTTGCAGACCACCAGCACGAGGTATTGTGGGAACAGATGGATTGGGATGTGGAAGGCATCAGTTTGTCGCCCGATGGAAAAGACCTGGCTTTTACGGTGAACGACAACGGCATTTCCCTGCTTTTTATCATGAAAACAGAAACCAGGCAATTCCGTCAGATTGAGCATTTGCCGAAAGGCGAATGCAATACCCTGCGCTGGCATCCTCTGGAAAAAAAATTGGCGCTGACCATCAATACTGCAACTGCGCCGGCCGATGCTTTCGTATTGGATACGGAAACCGGGGTGCTGGATAAATGGACGTTCAGTGAAGTAGGCGGCCTCAACCCGGATCAGTTCATTGAGCCCGACCTCATCCATTACCCGACCTTCGACATGGAGGATGCTTCCCAGACCCGTTACATCCCGGCTTATTATTTTAAACCCCGCCAGAAACGCCGTCGCCTGCCCGTGTTGATTTATATCCATGGTGGCCCGGAAAGCCAGTACCGGCCTATCTTTTCGCCGATTTTTCAATACTATCTCAACGAAATGGGGCTTGCCGTAGTAGCGCCCAATGTGCGGGGTTCTTCCGGGTATGGAAAAAGTTATTTAAAACTGGACAATGGCTATCTGCGCGAACACTCGGTGATGGACATCGGGAAATTGCTGGACTGGATTGCCTCCCAACCGGACTTAGACGCTTCCCGGGTGGCAGTGATGGGCGGTTCTTACGGAGGATACATGGTGCTGGCTTCCATGTCGCACTTTAACGCCCGCCTGCGCTGCGGGATTGACATTGTTGGCATCAGCAACTTCATCACGTTTCTGAAAAACACCAAGTCGTATCGCCGCGACCTGCGCCGCGTAGAATATGGCGACGAACGCGATCCGAATATGCGGCGCCACCTGCTGCGCATTTCTCCAACCACCAATGCGCACAAAATTACCAAACCCATGCTGATTGTGCAGGGGTTGAACGACCCGCGTGTGCCGGCCACAGAAGCGGAACAAATGCTGAAAGCCATCCGGCAAAATGGCGGCGAAGCCTGGTATTTGCTGGCCAAAGACGAAGGCCACGGCTTTCGGAAAAAATCGAACAAAGA
Organism: Saprospiraceae bacterium; assembly: GCA_022841505.1. GTDB lineage: Bacteria > Bacteroidota > Bacteroidia > Chitinophagales > Saprospiraceae > JABWAJ01. Next base: position 1,557 of record JALHRK010000443.1, read on the forward strand.
CTATTACACCAAAGCAGTGATCCTCTTTTTGAAGCGGTATTTACTGAACGAGTAGATCTGATACCATACATGAAGATAAGCCAAACGATGAAAGGCGCCTTAGCGCTGTTGGTTCTTATGAGCGCCTGTATTTACCTGCGCTATGAGGATTTTTTCCGCGTTGCCAATAAAATGGTGATCGAACAGGGAGGAGATGGATACAAAGCTTATCAGGCCTTTCTGTACCACGTTAAATACGACAGCACCTACCGCCATTTTCAGGGGATGAACTACCCGTATGGCGAACACGCCGTGCCCGCCGACACCCAGCCGGCCTTGTCCAATGCCCTGAAATGGGTCAACAGGCACGTTGTAGACCTCGGTGACTACGCCCTTGGGATTTTTAATTTCAATATGCTCTTTTCCATCTTGTTGTGCAGCCTCTTTCTGTACCTGATCTTCCGGCGATTGGACGTTCCTGCATGGTACAGCGTCATTGTGGCCATCGCCATTACCTTTCTGGCGCCCCAGCACATGCGGATGACGGGACATTTTGGATTGGCCTTGCCCGTCGCCATGCCGGCTACGCTCTATTTTCTGCTGCGGTTTGAAGAAAAGCGCACCATCATGAACAGCCTGTTTATGGCGTTTTTCCTGACGGTCATTTCGCTGTTCCATTTTTATTTCTTTGCCATTATGGGGGCGACCATTTCCCTGTATTTTCTGTTCAGTTACCTGCATAAGCGCAACAGGAAATTGTTGACGCGGTACGCGGCCCACTACGGCATTCAGGTGGTATTGCCCCTTTTGTTTTTTATTTGGTGGATGTATTGGGGCGACCCGGTGAAAGACCGCACGGTTTTGCCCTGGGGCTTTTTTCACTACAACGCCAAATGGGAAGGCATTTTCACCTCGCTGACCCAGCCGCATTTTCAGTGGCTTCATGAAAAAGTCATTAACATCCGGGAAGTAGATTTTGAAGGAAAAGCTTACGTAGGCTTAGTGGCAGCACTGGTGTTTTTGGGCGTCTTTTTTGCCTGGATCGGGCGGGGCTTCCGACGGGCGCCGATTTCGTTTTTGCCATCCCGGAAGGTCTACCTCAATTCGATTTTTTATGCATCGCTGGTCTTGCTGCTGCTTTCGTTCGGATTGCCGTTTATCATTCCCGGATTGGAAGACCTGCTGCTTTATTCCGGACCGATGCGACAGTTTCGCTCGGTAGGGCGTTTTGCGTGGTTGTTTTATTTTGTGGCAAACATCATTGCCTTTGCGTGGCTGTACCACAAGCTGCAAGCCAAAAAATGGAAATGGGCCGTCTGGATTCCGGCATTCACCCTGCTGTTTTTTGAAACCTGGAATTTTACCCGCAGCATTGATGTGCGCCTTGATGAAATTCCGATGGGCGAACCGGGCAAGCGTTTTGTGGATATTCCGGGCATCAAGTATACGGATTATCAGGCAATTATGCCTTTGCCCTACTACAATGTTGGCTCCGATAACTTTTGGTGGTCCCTGAAGTATTTTGCGGGCAACCGCTCCCAAACCATGTCCATGCAAACGGGCTTGCCGATCACCGCCGCTATGCTGACCCGCACGTCTGTTTCGCAAACGATCAACCAAATCCAGATGCTGATGGAGCCATACCGAAGGCCCAAAGTCATTGACGATTATCCGGATCGCCGGCCCTTGCTCATCGTCCACGACGTCAGCGAAGCCCCGGAAGGCGAAACCACCTGGGGGTACTTGTTGCAGGAATCGGAATTGGTCTACACCGATGGATCGCTGCGTTTTTACAAACTTGACCTGAACATTTACGACAAAAAAATAGCGTTGCGCAAGCAGGAAATCGTGGATACGTTGGCGCAGGATTCCACGCTGTTTGAAGTGAAAGGATTCCGCTCTACGCAACCTGCGGTCAACTTTGTATACGACGCCATGGATGGATCGCCTGCGGCCAATGCCTACCTGGGCAGCGGCGGCTATGAAGGCAAAATGGGCGATGAAAACCTGATTTTTGAAGGAACCATTCCGGAGGCAAAACCGGGGGTTTACCTGTTTTCGATGTGGATGTTCATCAACCACGACTTGTATCCGCGCACCGATTTCGTCGTGGTAGAATCCGACCCGGCTACAGGCGGCATGCGCAAACAGTACACCGCCCAATCCCGCGAAGTGCTGAAGGCCATAGACAACAATGGCTGGGCCCTGATGGAATTTCCGTTTGAAGTGCAGGCAGGGGATAGCAAATTTCGCCTCACGTTCAACAACCGCAACCTGCGCAGCGATCCGATTTTTGTGGATGAATTACTCATCCGGCCACTTGGCACAGATTTGTACCGGCAGTCGGATCGGTGGGTTTGGAAGAATAACCGACACTATTTGAAGTAAGTGGATTGGACTCAGCTTCGTTAAATTCGTTGTTTGTTGAACGTTGTTCGTTGACTTTGGCTCAAAACGAACAACCAGCAACGAACAACGATCAACGTTGACGACCAAAAAACTAATCAAATCACTCCACCTCCACTTTTATCTTCGATTTCTCGACCGTTTTCGGCGGCGCATTTGCAGGCGCCGGGGCGCCGGCTTTTTGAATGTTTGCCGGTTTCTTTTTGGGCTTAATTACAGTTGATTTTTTAATGCGGGTAATTTCGATGTCGGTGAGGTAGATGCTTTCACTTTTGGCGCGTTCAGTGCGCAGTTTTTGAAAGCCCTGTTCATCCAGACTCGCGCGAAAGGAGTCGTCAAACGTGCCTTTTTTGTATATACCTACATAATATTCGCGTTCGCCGTGTTCAAACTGTTCATAATCGAGCAGTCGGTAACCGCTTTTGGAGCGCCGCACGCGTTCGGTATTGAAAGTGGTGAGGTCGGAAGCCTCGAAGAGATACGTTTGGTCTGTTTGTTTGCCATAGTGGTACAGAGCGATGTAGGGCATTGTACCATCTGGAAATGCCACTGTTTCAACGTCTACTAGGTAGAGGTTGTCCTTGGCCATTTCTTCATTCTTTTTCACCAAACCGGCCCAGGAGTCCAATTTCCAGACCTTGTGCGCTGTTTTGCCGGTCGTCCAGACGCCGGTGAACAGAAAAACGTTGTTGGGACCGGCTTGTCCTTCCAATTCGGTAAGAACCATATCTTCTTTGGCCATATCGCGGCGTTTTTGCACCAGCGAGTCCCAGCCGGCCACTTCTGCCAGTACCGAATGCTGTTTTGTTTTTGCCCAGATGGCCCAGTACTTATTGACTTTGCCGTCTTTTGCCAATTCGATGTCTAGGAGCTGATACCCTGCCGTATCTACCTGTGCCTGGCGCTGTTGCAGCTCGGTCCAGGTGACGTTGTCTGCGTATTCGTGCTCGATGTCCGTTTTTTGAAAGATGCCCGAATAGTTGAATTGGGCCTGAACCGTGAAAGTGAGCAGCGCAAAACACGCAGTTATCCATCTTGTCGTTGCCATAATATTTCTGTTTTTTGCGAAGATAACGAAGGTTAGGGGGTGTTTAGTGGCTCGGAGGATAGATTTGGTAGTTGTCTGACAATATTGGCGAGATGAAAAAGTAGGCGAGGGTTAGATTTGTATAGTAAAACAGCTTAATCTTTATTG
>JALHRK010000444.1 GCA_022841505.1 Saprospiraceae bacterium
GGCGCCCTCGTTGATGCCTACCCATGCCCGAGATCCTTCAAACTTGATTTTCAGGCGATTCCATTCGCCCGGTTTGTAGGTGGCTGTGCCCTGGTAATCGGAAGAGTGGTACAATTGCCAGGAATCTAAACCATTGTACCGGGGGGTGTATTGGATAGCGTCGAATTGGCCACTTTTATGAAAACGCAGGTAGATCAGTTCCAGAGCCTGGTCGTCCTTCGCCCGAAAGCAAATGCCCGCAAACGCCCGATCAGCTACCGGTGCAATGTCCACTTCGATGATGCCGTCGCGCAGTTCGACGCCTCCCAGCAGGGTTGTTCCCTGTTGCATCTTCAGTGCCTGCTTATTTTTATGAAAGCCAAATTGGTGGAGGCTGTCGCCCACCTGCCAGGAAGCCTGGGCGGTGAAAGGCGTCGTCGTAATGGCCACCGGCTGTGCCTGCGCAACCGCAGAAAAGCCGAGTGCCATAATGAGAAGGTGTAGTCGGTTCATGTCGTGATTTTATGTTTTATTAGTCTGGTGTCTGTTCTTTAGAGTCTGAGAGCAACGGTCGTTTCGACACCGCTCAACGACCGTTTTAAAGACAGACTAATTAGTGCCCGTTCATTTAGTCGAGTGTCTGTCCTTTAGAGTTCGAGAGCAAGGCATGCGAAGGCCCAAAAATCGGAGCCCCGCCCGTTGGACGGGATGACGCTTTTTGGGCCGAGCATAACGCAGCTATCGGACTATAAAGACAGACACTACTTAACAGCGGTGTTCCTTTTCGGGTTTAAATGTACCTTTGCGGAAAGCGAAAATAACAAAGTATCCATGTTTTTGGAACCACATTTTAAAGGACAACGCAGTGGCTGGATCGAAGTGATCTGCGGCTCTATGTTTTCGGGCAAAACCGAAGAACTCATCCGGCGCCTTAAACGCTCGAAAATTGCAAACCAGCGGGTTGAAATTTTCAAGCCTGGCATAGATAAACGCTATGGCGAAGAAAAAGTGGTCTCGCACGATGCGAATTATATTTTGTCCACACCCATCGAGCATTCTTCGCGGCTGCTGCAACTAAGCGAAGGCGTAGATGTGGTGGGCGTGGATGAGGCCCAGTTTTTTGACGAAGAGCTCCCCGAAAATTGCCAGCGACTGGCATTGAGGGGCATTCGCGTGATCGTCGCAGGACTGGATATGGACTACCGGGGCCTGCCATTCGGGCCAATGCCCAACCTTTTGGCGGTTTCCGAATACATCACCAAGGTACACGCCATTTGCCCGCATTGCGGCAATTTAGCAACCCACTCCTACCGCCTGGTTCAAGACGAATCTACGATTTTGCTGGGTGAAAAAGACCGGTACGAACCCCGTTGCCGAACCTGTTACCACATGGGCAATATTTTGGATTTGAGGACGAGAGGGAGAGAGGAGTAGTTGGCAGAAGAAGAGTTGGCAGGGGCTAAAATCGAATTTCCCACTCTACCTGCACTTTCCGGGCATCGCCGCTGATTTGCCAGGCCGGGCCTTCTTTAATCAGGCGAATTGCTTCTTCGTCGCAGCCGTAGCCAAGCGATTGCAAGACTTTAAAGTTGGATAACTTGCCGGCTGTACTCACGGTAAATCGCAATTTTACAACCCCTTGAATGCCTTTTTGACGGGCTGCATCGGGGTAGCGAAGATTTTGAGCAAGGTAAGTTTCGTAAGCTTCCGTGCCAACTACAGGCGCAGCTGTGGCCGGCGTTTGGTAAGCGCGCTGCGCTGCGGATTGTTTTTTCAAAGGAGAAGTAACTACTACTTCATTGAGCGCCATAGCATTTTCCTTCATGACCACATTCACCGGGCCGGATTCTTTGACGGGCGCAATTAGGGGTTCATAGCCCGTATAGCTAAAAACCAACCGTTGCTCATCGCCGGATAACGGCAGCTTAAAATTGCCGTCTAAATCCGTGATTGTGCCGCGCGTTGTGCCCTCCACCAGAACATTAGCGCCTATGAGCGGTTCGCCACTGGCGTCGGTCACCCGCCCAACCAGGTTGCGCAGGTTGTTGAGCTTCTTTTCTTTTGCCGATTTATCTGCATCCGCCATGTCTTTTTTGGCCTCTTCGCGGGCGCGGTTTCCAGGCATAGCGGGCGCCGCGCTTTCCGTGGCGGGACGGTAAGTAGCGACATCGCGTTGGTTATCGGATGGAACGACTGGAGTCGGCGGTTCTGTAATTTTATCCAATACTTTGGGTTTGGCAGCGCCCTCTCCCGCCAATGCAAGATCGTCTGCTCGCGTATCTTCCGCCATCATTTCTGCTTGTTCAACCGGCGCCGGTGTTATCGGAACAACTTTCAACACTTTGGAGCGGCTGTTGTAGTGGTAGCGTGTAGTTGGCGCAGGTGCGATGGGCTGTTCTGCATCAGCAGCAGGCTGTTCCAATTGGGCGATGGCCTGATCGGTTGAGGTATCTGGCGGAATGCTGATTGGAGTGTCATTTTTGCTGAGCATTTGACCTGCCGGGGCTTCCCGGAAGATCCACCAACCCATTCCCGCCAAAACCAATACGGAAGCAGCAATGGCAATGGCGCGCGGCAGGAAATACAATCCGCCCGGTCGTTTTTGGCTGCTTTTTTCCTTCAATCGGTTGCGCAGTCTGGCTAATTTCGCTTCATGATCCGCATCGGCAAAAGCACGGTACCCTTCCATTGCTTCCGCAAGGAAAGGATCGTCCCGCATAGCCGCATCGAGGGCGCGCTCGTCTGAAGCCCGCCCTTCTCCGCTTAACCAGCGCCGAAGTGATGTGATCATGTTTTTCAAATCTTCAAATTTTCAAATCCTCAAATCTTCAAATCCTCCCCCCGCTTCCCTTCCACACAAATCCTTAAATTCCGTCGCCCGTTTTGAATATACGAGCGCACTTTCCCCAAATCTTCCTCCAGCGCATCTGCGATTTCCTTATAGGACTGACCGTCCATATAGAAAAGCGAAACGCACTGTTTTTGTTGAGCAGGCAGTTGTTCCATGCACTCGCGCAGGGCCTGTTCGTTCTGCTCGATGTCTATATCACCCATTGGATGCTGAATTTCGGCAGATTGCATAAGCGCAGGATCAAAACTTTCCGTTTTTTGGCGATTCTTTTTCCGCAACTGCATCAGGCAATAGTTGCGCAGCACCGAATGCAGCCATTTGTCGAACTCCCGGATGTCGTGTTGTTTCACTTTGGTCAGCAGTTCTTCGAAAACGCCCATCACGGCGTCTTCTGCAGCCTGCTCGTCCTGCAGGTATTTCAGGCAAATACCGTAAGCCAGCTCTAAGTAGCGCTCGTACAACTGCCCCAAATATTCGCTCCGGTCGCTGGAGCGGTATAACTCCAGCAAATCCCGGTCGCTTTGCTCCGGCTTTTCTTTCCTGAAAATGCGCAATAGTGCCATGCTTTGCTTTGGAAGGTGCAAAGTATAAAATTATAGGACAAAAAAAAACTCAGGCAGTTTATGTAATCCGATTCAAAGCGACATCTAAAGGAAAAAATACACTACCATGATGAAAAAAATGCTCTGGCTGTTATTTACAGCTGCCCTCGTTTTACCGGCCTGGAGAATGGCCAATGTGTCAAATTATACCCTCGAAGGAAAGGTACTTGATGAACAAGGCCAGGAACTGATCGGCGCCAATGTGGTCATCAAGGGTACCAGCAATGGCACTGTGACCAACATCAACGGTCACTTTACGCTTACTTCACCGGATTCCTGTGCTACGCTCGTTATTTCCTATACGGGTTTTGAACCGATAGAGGTAAAAGCCTGCTCCGGGAAATTCGAAAAATACACCCTAAAGAGCAGCAGCACCACCTTAGACGAAGTCGTAGTCGTAAGCCCGAAGAGGGAAGAAAAAAGGGAACGAACAGCATCCAGTGAACCCGCCAAAGCCAAAAAAGATATGGCGCAGGGTTATAGCTACCTGCCTGCGCCCGCAACGAGCATGCCTCACCGGCCTTATCCCGAACCCTATCCGGAGCAAAACACTGAAGATTATGCGGCTATTCAGGAAAACCGCTTCCAGCCGGCCCTGCAAATTCCGTTGTCCACTTTTTCCATAGACGTGGATGCGGCTTCGTACAGCAACCTGCGCCGTTTTCTGAACTTGGGTCAGATGCCGCCCGCAGATGCCGTACGCATTGAAGAAATGATCAATTATTTCGATTACGACTACCCGCAACCCAAAGGCGACCACCCGTTTGAAGTGGTGACGGAATTGTCGGAATGCCCCTGGCAACCAGAGCACCGCCTGCTGCACATCGGCTTGCAAGGCAAAACCATTTCCACTGAAAATCTGCCCGCCTCCAATTTGGTTTTCCTCATTGATGTGTCGGGCAGCATGAGCGCCCCGAACAAGCTGCCGCTGTTGCAGTCGGCCTATAAATTGCTGGTGGATCAACTGCGCCCGAAAGACAAAGTCTCCATCGTGGTCTATGCCGGTGCGGCAGGGTTGGTGCTGTCGCCGACGGACGGCACGGACAAAATAAAAATCAAGGAAGCAATTGATAAATTGAGCGCAGGGGGCTCTACCGCAGGCGGCGCAGGCATCCAATTGGCTTACAAAACGGCGCGCGAGCAGTTCGTAAAAGGCGGCAACAACCGCGTGATTCTGGCCACTGACGGCGACTTCAACGTGGGCGCAAGCAGCGACGAAGAAATGGTGAAATTGATTGAAAAAGAACGGGAAAGCGGCATTTTTCTGACCGTGCTGGGCTTCGGTATGGGCAATTACAAAGACAGCAAAATGCAGCAATTGGCCGACAAAGGCAACGGCAACCACGCCTATATTGACAACATGAGCGAAGCGCGCAAAGTGTTGGTCAACGAATTCGGCGGCACCCTGTTCACCATCGCCAAAGATGTTAAACTGCAAATCGAATTCAACCCGGCTAAAGTGCAGGCTTATCGCCTCATTGGCTACGAAAACCGGATGCTGAACAAAGAGGATTTCAACGACGACAAAAAAGACGCCGGCGAATTGGGTTCCGGGCACACAGTGACTGCTTTGTACGAAATCATCCCGGTTGGTGTCAAAAGCAGCTTCATCGCAACGGTGGACGATCTGAAATACCAGAAAACGGAGGAGGATAAAAAAGTCACGATTGTCCCCAGCAACG
>JALHRK010000445.1 GCA_022841505.1 Saprospiraceae bacterium
AAGTACTGGTAGCGGGGAAAATACACCTTGAAAAGCTTTCTCCGTTTGGAGATGGATTTGATTTTAAAAAGGAGATCGCAAAGTTTCCTACCATACAAATTCCAATTTTTGGCGTACCGGGCGTAAATATTTTCTTCGAAATCAGTGGTGGCGCTTATTTTACTTTCAATTGGCAGCCGCTCATTCTGAAATCACTCGATATTGATCTTAAAGAAACCAATATCAATAACCTTGAATCAGCACAGATTGACATCAAAGGATCTGTGGGATCTATGGCTAAAGCTGAGGCTTATATGACCATTACGGCTTCCCTGGGCGCTAAAGTATTGGTGGCTGCCATAAAAGGTTCTCTAAGTGGTTCGGCCGGCATTGGGGTAGAAGCAGAGGCCGGGGGCGATATTTCTGCGACCTGGAACCCGGAAAAAGGCCTGCAATTCAAAGAGATTAATGCGCGTGTTGCCGTTACACCCTATGCCCTTTTTAGATTGACGGGCAGCCTTAAAGTTTATCTCGATTTATGGCTGACTACGGTTACCTTGTACTACAAAGAGTGGGTATTATCTGAGGGGAAAGCAGATATGGACGGATTATCCCTGAACCTCCAATTCCCGATTCGCTTTAATGAAGAAGGCAATTTGGAGGAAATTGGATATGATAAGATGTCCGTCGAGCAGCCGCAATTCTCTGGCGAACAGGGCAAAAAAGTATTATCAAAAGGGATTAACGGCGACGAAGAACCCTCAAATGACAAAGGCAAAGTGAGGGAGCAGATTCGCACCGATATGCGCAATTCCACGAACGACAAGGATTTTACACCGAGTAAGTACTCGAAGGCCATGCAGAAAAAATATGCGAGAGACCCTGAAATGAAGGCTTTCGTAAAAGAGGCCATAGAAGAAGAAGCGCGGTTGATGGAATATGAGAAATTTGATCGTTTGAAAAGCGAACTACGGGCTAAAAATGCGCCCGTTGAGCGCAAAATAATTTATGTTGACATTTTTGCACTTTTTCATGACATTTCGTTTTTTGATATAGAGGTATTTAAAATGCAATTAAAAATAGAAGAGCGCGAAAAAATCAGATTAGAAGAAGAACGAAAAAGAGCAGAACAATTGGCCGCCGAACAAAAATTAGCCGAACAAAAAGCAGCCGAGCTGAAGGCAGCACAGGAGAAAGCAGCCAAAGAAAAAGCGGCGAAGGAAAAAGCGGCAAAATTGAAAATTGCAAAGGAAAAAGCAGCACGGGAGAGGGAAGTGCGGGAAAAAGAAGCTCGTGAAAAAGCGGCTCAGCAAAAAGGAAATGGCCTGCAACCTGCTTCTAATCCGGTAAATGAGGCCATACAAAACGATGCTTTTAAAGCTCAGGAGTTGGAAATCAAAGCGCTGGAAGAAGAAATACAAACCGCAGAAAAAGCGTCTGCAACATCGAAAGCAAAGCAACGGGAAGCTGTTAAAGAGGACTCAAAAAAACCGGATAATTTACCCCAAATACCAGAAAATGGATTGCCTGCAAAAGCAAACCCTGAAAGTGCGGTAGAACCGATTGCGGGTAACGTAATCAAGGAAAGCCCTCCGGATATTCCGGAACCCACTCAAGATTTTAAAACCGAGCGTAATCAATCCGGGATAAAACAACAGCAAAACACACCTGATTCTTTTTTCCAACCTAAACCATCACTTGGCAATCAGGAATCTCCAAAAAATGGAAATGAAATGCCCGGCCCGGACAACAATCCATCGTTTGGGAGCAAAGACCTTCAGATCGAATTCAGCCCAGGCCCGACGAATCAGAAAAGCGATCAGGACAATCGTAAGGATGATACGGTCAACCAAAAGAATGCGGAACAGCATCAACAGGCGCTGAAATACGGGGAAACGCCTCCTGATGCTGAAAATAATACAGATACGACTATACAGTCAGAAAATACCCAATCGGCAACACCTGATGAGCCGGGACAACTAAGCTTTGCGGAAGAACGCCTTTCCCCCCAATATTCTGAATAATTCATGCAAACCGTAGCTGGCAAGCAAGATGCACCCACAGCAAAATCTGCTTCGAAGACTTCACCCTTCTTTGGAGCTGATAAAGGTATGCCCTTTTTCCAACCGAAACTCGCAGACGCAAATCAACAAAATGAAGCTGAGCTGACCTTAGTGCCTACTCCGTCTTTGTCGCAGGAAAGTAGCGCCATGAAACAAGACGTGATACAAAATAAGGAGGTTCAGCGGGAAGCAAAAGCCCCGGAGGAAGAAAAGGAAGAAGTTCAGCGGGAAGCAAAAGCCCCGGAGGAAAAAAAGGAAGAGGTTCAGCGGGAAGCAAAAGCCCCGGAGGAAGAAAAGGAAGAAGTTCAGCGGGAAGCAAAAGCCCCGGAGGAAGAAAAGGAAGAGGTTCAGCGGGAAGCAAAAGCCCCGGAGGAAGAAAAGGAAGAGGTTCAGCGGGAAGCAAAAGCCCCGGAGGAAGAAAAGGAAGAAGTTCAGCGGGAAGCTCAGGCTCCGGAAGAAGATGAAAAGGAGCAGGTACAACGGGAAATTAAAACCCCGGATCAGGAACAATCCCGGAGCGAATCTGCAGGAGTAGGTTTTGGCGAAGGCTTGCTCAAAGGCGATGCTGAAATTACTTTTGCCAAGCCACAAGTTTCGACCTCAATTGGTGAGGTGAATGCGGCTCCGGCATCCCAATCCAATGTGATTCAGCCACGACTAAAGGTTGGCGAACCGGATGGCCATTTGGAACGCGAAGCAGACGAGATGGCTGAAAAAGTTCAGCGCATGCCTCAGAAACAGTGGGCTATGCCGGATGGCCAGATTACGCCACCCACCCTCCAGCGTCAGGAGGAAGACGACGGGGAAGGGATGCCGGAAATACAAGGCAAATTAGTGCAACGCGCGCCAGACCTTCAACGGTCATCGGATGGCGCCCTGAGTACTTCTTCCCAATTTGCATCCCGCCTGCAAACTTCCAGTGGTGGCGCTCCGCTTCCCGCAGCGACGCAACAGCGTATGGAAAATGCTTTTGGTGCTGATTTCGGTACAGTAAGGATTCATACAAACACGGAAGCAGCTCAACTGAGCGACAGCATTGGCGCCCGGGCATTCACCTATCGGAACAATATTTACTTCAATGACGGTCAATACAATCCGGGTACACAGGACGGAGAATTTCTGCTTGCCCATGAACTTACACATACGGTGCAGCAGGGTGCGGCAGTGCGGAGGACTGCAGATTTATCCAGTGTTTCAGAGCCTGCCATTCAACGGATACCATTTGGAGAGACGCTGAATGAGTATGCGCATTATATTCCCGGATACAGCCTCTTTACCGTAATTATTGGTTATAACCCGCTGACTGAAAGGAGCGTACCCCGAAATGCAGTCAATCTTGTACAGGGGTTACTGGAACTGATTCCCGTATTTGGAGTACTGCTGTTTAATGAATTGAATAGCAGAGGTATTCTTCAACAAGCTTTCGATTGGGCACAAAACCAGCTAAGGGATTTGGGGCTTACCCGTTCCCGATTGGAGGATTTACTCAACGAGGCAGTCGGGTTTTTAACGAATCCTTTTACGGCCGCAGCAAACATTGAAAGGCTATTTTCGTCGCTTTATCAAAGTGTTGTCCGTTTTGTCAATACTTTGAAGGACGCCTTGATTCAGATGCTTAAGGACGCCTTGCTGAGCGTCGTCAAAGCATTAGCCATTGAGCGCCTGCCAGCATATCGGCTGTTGACGAAAATATTGCACCACGATCCGATCACCGGAGAAGATGTTCCCGCAACGACAGTCGAAATACTCGAAGACTTTCTACGACTCATCAATGCCAATGACGAACTTGAGCAAATGCGCGAGCGTGGCACTTTGCAAAAGACAGCGGATTGGATTGATACACAGGTTAACCAGTTTCTTTCCCTGCTTGAGCAACTTGGCGGAATTTTCCAAAGAATTTGGGCTTTGTTCTCAATAGAAACACTCAGCAATCTTCAGGCTAAACTGGAGGAAATTATCAACGAATTCAGCAGCTTTGTACAGCGGGTTTGGGACTTCGCTTCGTCAGTTGCCATCCAGGTCTTGCAATTCATCAAAGATTCCCTGCTCAACTGGCTGCGTCAGCACGCCAGCAGCATTCGTGGGTATCGTCTGATGACGGTCTTGATCGAAAAAGACCCGGTCACGGATGAACGGGTAGAGCGCACCGCGCAAAATACCCTGTCCGGTTTCGTGGAACTGGTGGCCGGCCCTGAAAAATTCCAGCAAATTGAACAAAGTGGTGCCATCGAGCGGCTGGCTACCTGGCTCAACGGCGTTACAGCCCGTTTGGGCATTTCATTCCAGATGATCCGGGATTTATTTGTAGATATCTGGAATTCCTTCTCCATACAAGACCTCATCCATCCCCTTGAAGCTTTCGCCCGGGTACTGGATCGTTTCGGGGAAAAGATCAGCCGGGTCATCGCCTTTGTGATCGAAGTGATCAAAAAGATCATCGAGATCATGCTCGAAATCATGCAGGTGCCAATTGACGTGGGGCGGCAAATCGTTCAACGGGTCATGGCAGCCTATGAAACCATCAAGCGCGACCCAGCAGGCTTCTTTATCAACCTGTTGCGTGCGATAAAGTTAGGCTTCGAGCAATTTTTTGGCAAAATTGGCCAATACTTGCTGCAGGGCTTGACAGGGTGGCTATTTGCCGAATTGGAAACTGCCGGTATTCGACCGCCGCAAGACCTGAGCCTGCGCTCCATCATTGGTTTTGTGATGGAAATTTTGGGCATCAGCATTGAACGCATCTGGCAGAAATTAGCGGAACACCCCAGCATTGGCCCTGCGCGGGTAGCGCGCCTGCGCGGCATGATCAGCCAGCTTACCGGCATCTGGACGATCATTCAGGAGGTGATGACGGAAGGCCCCGGCGCACTATGGCGGCACCTGCAGGAGCAATTATCCAATCTTTGGGACACCTTGCTCGATTCGGTGAAAAATTGGGTCATGGAACGTATTGTAAACCAGATGGTTGCCCGGTTATTATCCATGCTTGACCCTACTGGTATTATGGCTGTCGTTAATAGCGTAATCGCTATGTATCGGGCCGTCCAAAGTTTTATTGAGCGCCTGCG
>JALHRK010000446.1 GCA_022841505.1 Saprospiraceae bacterium
GAGGTTGTTTCGATGCCGAACATACCCGCGACGCTCAGCAACAGCAGCACTTTCAGGCCAACATCCACCAAAGAGGCCAAGAACGGCTGCACCGTTTCGTCAATTTTCCGGCGCATCATGGTGTGCCGGACTAATTTTGTTACCCAGCCCACCAGCCAGAAGCCGATGAAGAGGGTCGCCAGCGCGCCAGCAATATTGGGCAGGTGTTCGACTATTTTTTTAATCACAAGATCAGCATACTCCATAATGTTGCGGTTTTGTAGTTTTGTAGTGATTCACCACACAGGTGTGATTTTTACCACATAGGTACATAGAAATATTCACATAGAACACATAGTAACTTATGTACCCTAAAAAACTGTAGCTCCTATGTGTCCTATGTGAAAACCTCTATTGTGAACTATGTGGTAAAAAATTCCAGCTACCTATTTAGTAAAAAACACCATTTTAGAACAACAAACCACACACCTTGCCACCACCCGACGATCAGCCCATCAAAAAATGGACAGGCAAACTGGAGGCGCTCCAGAAGCTCCAAAGCTTCTGTGCCTATCAGGATCGCTGCCATTCCGAAGTCCGCAGCAAATTGCTGGAACTGGGGGTTTATGGCGACGACCTGGAAGAAATCATCGTGGCGCTCATCGAAGAAGATTTCCTGAATGAAGAACGGTTTGCCCGCTCCTATGCGCGCGGCAAATTTCGCATCAAACAATGGGGGCGGGTGCGCATCCGGCAGGAATTGAAGCGGCGGCAAATATCGGAGTACTGCCTCAAGGCCGCGTTTTCTGAAATTGATGAAACCGATTATTTAGAAACCCTGCGCAAGCTGTTGTCCAAACAACAAAGCCTCCTCAAAGGCGGCGACGCCCGCACCCGGCGCGATAAGCTGTTTCGGCACGCACTGCAGAAGGGCTATGAGTATGAGTTGATTCTGGAAGTATTGGAAACGATTTAGTTAGCCGCCTGGACTGGAGTCTGTTCTTTAGAGTTCGAGAGCAAGGCACACGAAGGCGCCACGTTTCGACTCCGCTCAACGGGCGGTCGTTGAGCGGAGTCGAAACGAACGCAGCTATCGGACTATAAAGACAGACGCCCCTCACATGACCCCTCTGATAATCAACACAACACCTAACACCACGAGCGCGGCGCCCGAAAAGCTGCGCATGTAGCCGATATAGGACGTGCGCACCCAACCTTGCAGGCGTTTGGCAAGCAGCACCTTGATCAGGTCAAAAAAAACGACGGTTCCTACGATACTGCCGAAAAGCACGGTCGTTTCGCCGGCGCTGAGGCTGCGGCCGGCAGAACTCATGACCCCCAGCCAGAAAAAAGCGGGAAAAGGATTGATCGTGTTGATGACAAAGCCCATGAGCCAAAGCCGAAAGTAGGATTTGGAAGAATTGCCGGCAACATTCGCGGCGCGCGGAATCGCCGGGCTACGGGTAGCGACCGGGCGGCGTATCAGGATCGCCAGGCCGATGACCACTAAAATGAGCCCGCCGAATAAGCTGCTCCAGAAGCGGAATCCTTCTGCTTTGGTGATGCTGAAAATATAGGAAATGCCAAAATAGACGAGGAAGATGTACATGACATCGCTGGTCCAGGAACCAAAAGCCGCCATCGTGGCAGCCCGAAATCCGCGTTCCACGCCCACCTGAATGAATACCACCATCATTGGCCCAACGAGAAAACTCAAACTCAGGCCCAGCACCAATCCCCGCCACAACAAATCATTCACGTAGTCTGTCTTTTCTGGCAAATAAACCGTTCCCAGGCTTCGAAGGTCTCGCCTTTCAACACGCGCGCCGTTTTGCTCTGGCCATTCATTTTGCCCGTTTGGCGGTGCCAGTCGTAGAAATAACTAACCGGCACGATTTCCACCTGGGGCCTTTGCAGCATTGCCGAGCGCTCCACGCGGTAATCGTCGTTGAGCAGGCACAGTTCTTCGTCCAACAGGCGCCCTACCAATTCTTTGTCAACGATCGGGTCATTGGTGCCAATGTACCAGCGGTGCGCATGGTGCGAGCCCGCCTGAACGCCAGATACCGTAAATTCAGGAATGCCGACATTCAGTTTGTCTTCTACCTTCAGGATGGCATGCGTCATGTTATCCACCGAAAGGTGTTCGCCGCAAATGCTGAGGAAGTGTTTGGTGCGGCCAGTGACGATGATCTCCGCCCGTTCTTTATCCGTAAAGCGCACCACGTCGCCGATCAGATAGCGCCAGGCGCCGGAGCAGGTGCTCAACAGCAAGGCGTAATCTTTTCCTTCCTGGATTTCTTCGATGGTCAGCGGTTCGACATTGGGACGAATTGCCCCGGATTCATCAAAATGGGCGTCGTCAAAAGGCACAAACTCGAAAAAAATGCCGTTGTTCAGCAACAAACGCATGTTGCCGTCGGGACGATCCTGAAACGCGATGAACCCTTCAGAAGCCATGTAGGTCTCCTGGTGGATCAGCGGCCGGTCGAGCAGGCGCTCAAAGCTTTTCCGGTAAGGTTCAAAGGACGTGCCGCCGGTGACCACCACCGACAGGTTTTTCCACAATTGGTGGAGGCTGTCCAACCCATAGTGATCGAGGATGTGCTCCACGGTCAGTTGCATCCAGGATGGCGTGCCTGCGATGAGGCTGATGTCCCATTTATAAGCATTCTGGGCGATCACTTCCGTGCGCTCATCCCAGTTGGGTATTCTTGCAATTTGGGTTCCGGGGCGGTAAAAACGGCGAATCCACACCGGCGGCTCGCTGGCATTGATGCCGCTCAAATCGCCGGCGTAACAATGGCCGAGGTCCTGCAGGGTGGATGTACTGCCGATCATCAACCATTCTTTGGTATAAAAATCGGCAGGCAGGTCGTATTTGGGCATGCAGGCAAACATGCGGAATGCGCCGGTTTTCAAACAGCGCCGCATGTCCTGCGTGACGGGAATGTATTTGCTTGGCGCGCCCGAGGTCCCCGAACTAAGCGCAAAATGGCGTACATGCCCTTTCCAGGTTACGTCTGCTTCTCCGGCTAAACAACGGTGCCACCAATCGTTGAACATGCTGTCGTAGTCGTATAAGCCTACGGTTTTTCGGAAAGCGTCGGAATAATCGGGAGATCGCAACAAATCGGGAAAGCGGTAGTGCTGCCCGAAAGCAGTAGATTCCGCACGTCGAAGGAGGTACTGGAGCGTGCTGCGTTGCTGGATTGCAGGAGAAATACGTTGGCGATCGAAGTGCTGCAGGAGCCTGATGCCATTTTTAACCAAATTGCTGGTAACTGTCATGGTGATGTTTGAGTCACATTGAATATTCCCGAGGTCAAGATCGGGTGCGAATTTAGAGCCAGAAACCCGCATTTCCTATGACTTTCATCACCTTTTCGACGAAGCTGCTGTTGTATTGGAAGGAATTGGCTTTTCAGGACACAATTTGCAGCTTTGCAAACTTGAGCATGATCCGCTTTTTGGGGTCATCCTCTGCCGCTTTGAAAAAAATGGTGGCAATCCGGTTGTCTTTTCCCCCCTCAATGTCAAGCACTTCGCCTTCTCCAAATTTGAGGTGCAGCACGCGCATGCCTTTTTGAATGGCGTCGCTCGGACTGGCTTTAAAATTGGCCGCATCTGCCGTTGAAAGCCGCGAAACGGTTGTGCTCCTGCGGATAAAATTGCCGCTGACTTTAGCGCCGGAAGTCATTTCTACTGCGTTATCTTCCGCTGTACCCTGGCTGCCCCGAAAATGGGCCGTGCTTTCTGCGTGCTGCCGGGGCACTTCTTCCAAAAACCGGCTCGGTTCGTTGAAGCGCATTTGGCCAAATCGGTAGCGGCTGTTTGCATACGACAGGGTAAGCAATTGTTCGGCGCGGGTCACTGCTACGTAAAACAGGCGCCGCTCTTCGTCCAACGCTTCCGGGGAGTCGCTGGCCATAAAAGACGGGAACAGTTTTTCTTCCAGTCCGACCACAAAAACGGATTTGAATTCCAGCCCTTTAGCGGCGTGTACCGACATCAGGGTCACAAAGTCGCCGCCTTCGGCTTTATTGTCGTCCTGGTCGGTTAGCAGGGCGATATTCTGGAGGTAAGCCGTCAGGGTGCGATCGGAGTTGCCCTCGGCGTCAAGCACCGAAATGGTGTCTTCCTCCACGAACGACTTGATGCCGTCGAGCAGGGCGTTGACGTTTTCCAATCGGCCCATCCCTTCCACGGTCGTGTCGCTTTTGAGCACGTCAATCAACCCGGAACCGCGGGCAACCTGCAGCGCTATTTCATAAGCATTGTCGGTTTGCACCCGGCTGGCAGCGCCCTGAATCATGACCACAAAATCGGCAATGGCTTTTTTGGCTTTTGCCCCCGCATCCAAAGCCGGCAGGCATTCCCACATGGTTTTGCCTGCACTCCCCGCCTGTGCGCTCAGTTTTTCGATGGTGCTGTCGCCAACGCCGCGTTTGGGGTAGTTCAACACCCGGCGCAGGGCTTCTTCGTCGCGTTGGTTGACCACGAGGCGCAGGTAGGCGATCAGGTCTTTGACTTCTTTGCGTTGGTAAAACGAAAGTCCCCCGAATACGCGGTAGCCCACATTGTAGCGGCGCAGGTTTTCTTCAAAAATCCGGGATTGCGAGTTGGTTCGGTAAAGAATGGCAATGTCGCGGTTGGAAAGGTGGTACCGGTTTTTGTGTTCCAGAATCGTATCCGTCACGCGTTTGCCTTCTTCGTTGTCCGACATCGCTTTGATGACCTTCACTTTGTGGCCTTCACCTTTGTCCGACCAGATTTTTTTCTGAATCTGGCGGCGGTTGTTCATGATGACCGCGTTGGCTATTTGTACGATGTGTTCGGTGGAACGGTAATTTTGTTCCAGCTTGAAGGTTTTGATGCCGAAAGGTTTGAAATCTTCTTCGTAATCGAGGATGTTCTGGATGGTTGCGCCGCGAAAGGCGTAAATGCTCTGTGCGTCGTCGCCCACCACGCAAACGTTGCGCGGGCTGCCGTCGTAATTGACCAATTTCCGGATGATGGCGTATTGCAACTGGTTGGTATCCTGGAACTCATCCACCAGAACGTAGCGAAACTTCTGCCGGTATTTGTCGAGCACGCCGTCGGGGTTGCGCTGGAAA
>JALHRK010000447.1 GCA_022841505.1 Saprospiraceae bacterium
GCTTTGCAGCAACAAGTCAATCTGGTCGCGGGTAGGCGCCGAACGCCGCTGTTCGATGCGACGAATGGTTTCCTGCAGGTCGGCTGGATCCACCGGCTTGAGCAGGTAATTCAGCGCGCTGTATTTAAAGGCTTTGATTGCAAACTGGTCGTAGGCGGTGCAAAACACCACTTCAAAATTGAGTTTGTCAAACTGCTCCAGCATGTCGAAACCATTCATGTGCGGCATTTCGATGTCTAAAAAAATGACATCCGGCCGAAAGCGGTTGATGGCGGCAATGCCTTCTTCCGCAGAAGCGCACATGGCCTGGATCGTCACCTGCGGACAATAATTGCCCAGCAGCCATTCCATCATTTCCAGGCTGTTATTTTCGTCGTCTATCAGGATGCAGTTGATCATGGTTGTCGCTGTTTGGTGATGTTTGTTTGTTGGGATCGTTGTTCGTTGTCTGTTGATCGTTGATCGTTGTCTGTTGTTGGTTGTTCGTTGGGTTTTGGGTTCGCGAGGTAGTTGACGCATTCCAATCATGTTGGAACTAACGAACAACTTACAACGAACAACGAACAACGATACTCCCCCAGTAACCAATAACAGACAACCAATAACTACTACTCAAACCGGTATCCGCACCACCACTTTCGTCCCTGCGGCCCGGCCATCTTCCGTTTTTAAATCAATAATTTCAATGCTTGAATTCAGTTGTGCGTGCTGGTTCAACAGGGCTAAACGGTCTTCCGACAATTGCATGCCCAGCGATTTCCGGGTCGTCGCACTCTTGCTTTTCAGGGCTTTGGCTTTCTCCCGCCCTACCCCATCGTCTTCCACGGTACATTCCAGCATATTGTCTCCAATCATGCGCAGGCTGACACAAAGGTAGCCGGCTTCGGCTTTGTGAAGCAGGCCATGCCAGATGGCGTTTTCCACAAAAGGCTGGATGATGAGCGGCGGCACCTCGATGCTGTCGGGGTTCACCGATTCATCCATTTCAATGCACCAGTGAAATTTTTGCGCAAAGCGAAGGGACTCCATTTCAATGTACAGCCGCAGCGCCTCCAGTTCATTGGACAACACCACATTTTTGCTGTTCGAGTTGTCCAAAATCAGGCGAATGAGTTTGGCAAACCGCGTCAGGTACAACGAAGCGGTGGCCTGGTCGCTTTTCACAATGTAGCGGTTGATGGAGTTGAGGCAGTTGAAAATGAAATGCGGGTTCATTTGCGCCCGCAGCGCCTGCATTTCCACTTCGCGCATTTTTTGCTGGGTATCGTCCAACACTTTTTTGGCGGCTTCTTTTTCCTGTTCGGCTTTTGCGCGGGTAATTTTATTTGCGCAAAGCGAAGCAATGGTGGTCAGAACGGACAGGTGTCGTTCCGTGAAAAAATTCCGCGCCGAATGTTCGCAGTCAATGACGCCCAAAACCTGGCTGTTCGATAAGATCGGCACGGCAATTTCAGACAACCGGCGGCGGTCGTCCACAATATACCGCGAATCGGTACGGGTGTCCCGGATCCATTCCGATTTTCCGGTTGCCGCCACACTGCCGACAATGCCCTGGCCAGCTGGGATTTCCAAGGGCGCCACAATCTCGAATTGTTCCGGACTTTTGGGTCCGTATGCGGCCTTTTGAACCAGCATATCGCGCTGTTCGTCAAAAAGGTAAATCACGCAATCTTCAAACTGCAACCGACCGATGCAATTGCGTGCCACGTCCCAGAGAATTTCCTCCACCGTGGCGCGCTCGTACATGCTGGTTGCAAAATAATTGATGACCTGCTCGGCTTCCAGTTCTTCCTGCTTTTGCTGCAATTTTCGGTTGCGATTTTGGACGAATCCATAGCCCCCCGCGCCGACCAGGGCCAGTAATAAAGCCACAAACCACCCTTTTTTCCAGTAAGGCGCAGCAATGCTGAACGCAAATGGGTTGCGGGCTTCTGTCCAATCCATGCTGTTCAAACTGGCTTGCACCCGCAAGGTATAAGCACCGGAAGGCAGAGAGGTCAGGCGCAGCGACGGCGTATTGCCAATACTTTTCCAATCGTCATCGTACCCTTCAAGCCGGTAGCGGTACTGGATTTTATCGGGATTGTTGAAAAACGGCGCAGCAAACTCCACTTCGATGGATTTCTGGAAATACTTCAATTCGGGCCTTTCCGGCAAATAGTAGAACAGCGTGTCGTTCCCGTCAATGCGGATGTGCTGAATGAACACGGCGGAGAGGGAATCCGGCAGCCCGAAAGTTTCGGGGTTCAGGTAGTTGATCCCATTGTTCCCGCCGAAAAAAACGGCGCCATTGCTGCTTCTGAACCAGGCGTTGGCGTTGAACCCGTATCCCTGAACCTGGTCCGCGTAATCCAGAAGGTCTATGCGACCGCTGGCCGGATCGTAGCGATGGATGCCCAGCTCGCCGGTCGTCCAAATAATGCCGTTTTTATCCTGAATTACTGTATTTAGTTGAATGTTGTCGAATGCATTAGTCAATTTTCGCACCTCCGCCTGACCATTCCGATGGCGCGCTTCAAACAACCCGTCTTCGCTGGCAACCAGCAAAACCCCCGAATCGCACATAAACAGGCAAGTCGGCATTTTGGCCAACGGCGCCGGTTGCAGGTAGTTCAATTGGGCATCTAAGCAGTGCAAACCTTTGTAGGTGCCAATCCAAACGATTCCGTCCGGGCCTTGTGCTGCAAAATTGGCGTTCTCTTTGGCCGGCGGAATGTCGAGCTGTGTCAACAAATACGTTTTCCCATCGAGCAGATACATCGCATCCCTGCCAAAAACGAGGTGGTCTCCATTATTCAGGGTATTGATTTCATCCACAAAGTCGCCTTCGCTGAGTTGTTGCACCTTGCGGCCTTCTTCGCCAGGCGGGTAAACAGGTCGCCTGTAGCGCATGGTATGCGGATCGAGCAGCCACAACCCCAGGCTCGTAGGCCCAATGACCAGGTATTTCCCGTCGAAAGTCAATCCCCGGACAGACGGATGCGCCAGGCGATCCGCAGCGCCGGCAACCGGAGGAAAAAACAGCCAGCGGTGTTGTTCCTTGTTTAAGCACGCCAACCCGTTGCCGGTAGCGACCCAAAGATTACCGCGATCGTCTTCGGCAAAACGGCGTACGTAATTAACGGAGGACTCCCAGGCTTGCTCGGGAGGCTGCAAACGGATCAAGCCCAATTGCTGGCGGTTCACTACAAAGCGTGCGATACCGTCCTGGGTTGCCAGCCAGGCCACCCGGCCCTCTCCATTGTCCGTTTCGAGCAACAGCAGGTTGGCAAAATCATTGGTCGTAATGGGTCTGCCATTCAGGAACAGATTTAGTTTTTTAAAAGTACCCGTGCTGCGCCGGAATTCAAACAGCCCTTGCCAGGAAACCAATAAGTAGCGATCCGGGGCGAACCGGGCAATGTCAAAAACCCGCAGCGCCGGATTGGCTTTGTTTTGAAAATGCAGGGGCAAATCAGCTTGAAAGATGGTGTCGCGTTCAAAATCGTACCACAGCGAATTGTTGTTCCAGGTGCTGGCTAAAACGGTGTTTTCATCTAAGGCAAATGCTTTGTACAAAGCACGGTCAGGCAAGGACTTCAGCGTCTTTCGCTCCGTATTGTAGGCGTAGTACGTTGTTTTTTTTCTAAAAAAAAGCGTCTGCCCGTATCGGGTAAAAGAATTGATGTTGTAGGGTTGGGGCAATGGAAGGTCTTGTAAACCAGGTAAAAACCGTTGCTGCGTTTCATCGTATTTGCAAAACCCGGAACTGGTGAGCACCCACACCGATTGGTCGGGCATTTCAAAGATGGGCCCGTCATACGCCAATGAATCCACCTTGACCACCTCCACCTCCTGGAAGCCACGGAAATCGTCAAAAAAGCGAAAAACCTTTTCAATGGAAGAAATCCAAACCCTGCCTTTGCTGTCGCAAAAAATATGGCGCAAATCGCCTTCCGCTTTGAAGTTTTTAACCTGTCGGCCATCGTAACGCTGCACCACTCGGGGCGACAGGATCCAGACAAAGCCTTTGTTGTCCTTTGTCAAGCCCAAGATGTTTCCTGCCCGTATGCCTTCAGCATATCCGAAAAGCTGCAAATGATAATCCGGCAATTGAGCATGCAAGGTCAAACAAAACAAGAGGCAACAGGCTGCTGCTGCAAAAAAGCGCCTGTGGTTTGTTTTGTTGAATGGATGCGTATCTCTACCGGTCCGAATCATAGTTGTTCATCAGTATTGACAAACCACGAAAATAAGCAGCAATTCATTTAGATGGAAGCCCTATTGAGTCAATGACTGAAAAAGTGAGGGAATGGCGGGTATTGGGGTATGAATGGGAAACAGGAGGCAACTCCATGAAATCCAGGAGATGACTTAGGTACTAATGTTGTCAACTTAGCGAAGTGAACGACCCTGGAAGGGTCAAATTTGAATAGCCCCCGATGCAATCGGGGGAAAAGTGGAAGTGGTGGGATGAACGACCAACCCCGAATGGGGTTGAATATGGGATTTTGGATGTGGCGTATTTACATTCAACCCCATTCGGGGTTGTGCGTTACAATTCGTTTATTCGACCTACCCCCGATTGCATCGGGGGCTATTCACCTTCAACCACTTCGTGGTTATCTTTCACTAAGTTGACGACATTAGACTTTTTCACCGTTCCTAATACTTCTATGATAAAATATACATATCTTTAGATGGCTAAATAAAAGACGAAGTGTGGTATGGCATAAGTTCGCTGCAACTAAGAAAAAATCAATGGCTGAAAATCAAATACTCGATTCCGAAATAGATGAAATAAAAACTAAACCATTAAATTTGGCATTGCTTCTAATAGAGATTGGAGGATTTGTTGGCGGAACAACGAATTTGATAAATGTAAATATAAGTGAAGCATATTTCCGACAAATAATGGGCTGGGACTTTCCAGGAATTTGGTTAGCCGCAATATTTCAAGGAGTTTTTGAAGGAATAATTTATGGACTAATTTTTGGCTTCATTTTCACTATTGGGTTTGCCGCAATAACAAAAAAGAAAGCAGATTGGGAATTCACCAAAAAGCAATTAAAGAAAATAATAGATCGGAAGAGCA
>JALHRK010000448.1 GCA_022841505.1 Saprospiraceae bacterium
CAATTGGCTTGGGTCAATTGCGTTTTTATCCTTGTCCAGGGTAATAAATGAATTTTGAGCAACTTCAATTATGTTTCCTTCAATGTCAGTGAAGTAAAAGAAAAGTCCGCCAAATGGTGGCGCTGTCGGCGCTTTCAAAATTTTCACTTTGTTTTTCAGTTGGTCGTAAAGTTCTAATACTTCTTCTTTGCTGTCAACATTGTACCCAATTGTCACAGAGCGAAAACCTTGTCCGTTGTGGTCAACCCCGATAAAGTCGGCAAGCATTTTTCTGTCGCAGATACTTAATAAGAATCCATTGAGTTTATAAAATGCGATGTCTTTGTTCTCGGCTACGGTCGTCCAACCTAAAACTTGTCCATAGAAGTTTTTCATTGCGTTTAGGTCGTCCGCTCCAATTGTCAATACGCTAATTCTTTGTTCCATTTTGCTGTTTTGTTCGTTGTTTAATTTTATGGGAGGTGTTGTCTTTTAAGACGAGGCATAACGTTCGGGGCTTTGTGCAGTTGAGGAATTAACCAACTTTCTGCCCGGTAGAGGGAGGAGGGTTCAACGCCATGCCCCAATTGCACAAAACCTTTTATTATGTGTTGTATTTACTCTGTCCATAAAAGGAAATTAACAATATCACATTGGCTCCTGTAACCTTCCTGAATTGGACCTTGAAACATTTTAGTAACACCCTGCTCCATAAGTATATTATTGTCTTTACTTAGTTCGCTTGTGATTTTTATTAGCTTTTGATGTAACTCGACTGGAATGGATTGTATGGTTTTATCAAAAAGTTGCTTATACATTTTTTGCGCTTCACTTGTGGTTTTAGGTGCCAATTGTAAGTGCATGTCATTTAATAAGATTGCATAAATGTCTGGATAGAACTTTAATATTTGAAAAGAAAGCAATGAAGACAAGTAGGCTTTTGGCTGCACATATTTTTGATTTCTGTCCATTTCAGTTTGAAATAGGGAAAGTTTTTTATTCAAAACTGTGTCATAAATTATTTTAAGTTGATCCAATGATTTTTGAAGTGTCGCTGGAATGTTTAAGTCTCTTCTTATTAAACGATATTTTGGCAGTAGAGATGTTTTAAATTTAATGATATAGTTTGTTTTAATGAGAATGTCTGCAGTCCAGGCAGTGTCTGACTTGCACTTTTCATATTCCTTCCTGGTCAATAATGTGCTGTCGCAAGTATTTGCGGCGATTTCTTGTCCATAGGTGTCAACAAGAAAGAAATTGAATAAGATTAGAAGCTTAAGAATTGAAGGTCTCATAATATAGCAAATAAGGTTTTACCGCTTGGCGGAGAATAGGATTTTGAAGGACTAAACTGTCTGCCGGCACTGAAGTTGATACAAAGTACAAAACTTCATTTAAGTACTGAACCCGCTTTTTTACCAAACGCCTGTTAGCGATTCGGGCTTCTTTCTGTCTATGGATATTCAAAGCCAAATTCAATGTATTCAAGTTTATCATTTTTCAGTTTATATGTTGCATAGTAGATAGGTGTATTGTTGCTCGTCAATAATTTTGTCTTGCTGTCCTCTGGAAGTTCAATTCTGTAGTTAAGTATAATACCATTCTTTGTGCTATCTTTGGCTACATAGCAAGCTCCAAGTTTTTCAATAATTTCTCTTTTGCTTATTCCGAGTTTAATCCCTTTTTCGGTCTCAAATTCCTTTGATTTTATTTGTCGGAAGTTTTGTTTTGAATTGTCTGAATACGAAATATTGAAAATACTCACTTGACTGTAATAGTCTCCTGGATGCACGGTCAGTCCGAGTTTTTGTTTTTTGTCACTCGAATAAAATACGTGAGTTGAGTCACCTTCTAATTTCGTTTGTTTTCCTAAAATATTTAAAGTGCTTTTGGTATTTCTTATATTAATATCAATAACAGAAGTGTCTGGGTCAATAAAAGCACATTTCGATTTATTTAATTCTTGTTGTTTTTCATATTCTTCTCGCAATTCTTTGTCTGGCTCAGGAACAAGTTCAAGCCTGTCGTTTTTGTCCACAGATTTTTTCTGGGAATTATTGCAATTTGTCAAGAGCGAGATTGTCAATATTGCTAAAAATATATTTTTCATTTTTAGGTCGGTTTGTGTCGTCATAGCCTGACCGTTAACGCGTTAATATGCGCACTTTTCAAACGCTTGAACAAAGATAAAGAAAATAGCTAAATCTTGCAATTTGCTATGATTTTTAAAAATAAATTATTGAAAATGAATTATTTGCAATCCAAAAATCAGCCTAAACAACAACCACAATACAAAATGCACACCATCAGCTACAGGAAGCACACCTTCACCACAATACAAAATGCGCACCTTGCTATAGCTTGTTCGGAAATTCATCGACTCGGAAACCCCTCTTCCCCGCAACTCCTAAATTGTCCCCCAAGCAACCAATTTCATCCTTCCATAAACAGCCGACTTCTCCAAAACAAACCCTACTTTTGATCCCTGAAATTTCCAATAGGTAAGCAATCATACTACTGGACATTTTTGTCAACATGACGTTTACTAAACTTTTAAAGTTTAGTAAACGTTGCTCCGTTTCCCCCTGATTCTTGAAAATGTCCAGAAGTATGGTAAGCGACACAATTTCGAACACACTCCATTAAAAACCAGCTCATTCACTCATCATCAAATCAGCACCACTACTTATGCACCGTTCTCTACTGCTCTATGTTTTGCTATTCCTGCCCCTGTTGGCGTCTGCACAATCCGGCGGAATTTCCACCCTCTGGACGCCTGAAGCACCCGCTGCCGTGCAGCAGGAAACAGGCGAGCGACGCATCCAACCGCAAACCTATCTCACGTTTGCGCTGGATCTGAATACCCTGCGCACCCAACTTGAACAAGCCCCCATGGAGCGCACTCAGGCCGCCAAAAACCGGGCGCCCGTGCTGGAAATGCCCCTCCCCAACGGCGATATCATCCGCTTCAGCGTTTGGGAATCGCCCATCATGGAGCAGGGCCTGGCCGTGCGTTATCCCGGCATCCGCACTTACGCGGGGCGCGCGCTCGACGATCCGGCCACGACGATCCGCTTCGACCTCACACCACAGGGTTTTCACGCCATGCTGTTTACCCAACAACACGGCACCGTGTTCATTGACCCGCTGTATCAGGGTCAGGACCGGCTCTATCAGGTGTATGCGAAAAAGGATTTTGTACCGCCGGCGCACAAAACATTTTCCTGCGCTTTCCATGGGCAACACGCCGTAGATGACACAGACCCCGCTCCCCAGGGCAACAGCCGTTTCGGCGACTGCACCCTGCGCACTTACCGGCTGGCGCTGTCCTGCTCGGGCGAGTATGCGCAGTTCCACGGAGGCAGCGTCCCCCTGGTACTGGGCGCTATGGTCACCACGATGAACCGGATCAATGGCGTGTATGAGCGGGAATTCGCCGTGCGCATGAACATAGTGGCCAGCAACGATACCCTCATTTTTCTGGACGCCGCAACAGACCCTTTCACCAATGACGATGTAGGCGCCATGCTGGGCCAAAACCAAACCATCATAGACAGTTTGATTGGCACCGAAAACTACGACATCGGGCATGTGTTCGGCACCGGCGGCGGTGGCGTGGCAGGCTACGGCGTTGTGTGCAATTCAGGCGCCAAAGCCATTGGCGTTACCGGCGGCGGCGCTCCGGTAGGCGATCCTTTCGATATAGATTATGTCGCCCACGAAATCGGGCACCAATTTGCCGGCAGTCACACGTTCAGAGGCTGTGGCAACAACAATGAAAACGACCCCACCGCACTGGAACCCGGCAGCGGCTCTACCATCATGGCGTACGCCGGGATTTGCGGCGACAATGTGCAGCTCAACTCCAACGACTATTTTCACGGATACAACCTGGAGGAAATGTCGAATTTCATCGCTTTCGGCGGCGGCAATACCTGCGGGCAACAAACGCCGCTCGAAAACATGCCGCCCGAAGTAAACAACAGCGGGCAAACATACGTGATTCCAGTGGGTACGCCGTTTTTCCTGACTGCGGAGGCCACGGATCCAGACGGCGATCCTCTCTTCTATTGCTGGGAGCAGTTCGACGACGAGCTAAGTCCCCAACCGCCGCAGCCCGACAATGCAGGCGGCCCCAATTTCAGAACCATCTCGCCCTCGCTCAGTCCTACGCGCTATTTTCCGGCTTTATCGGCTTTGGTCAACGACGGGCCTTTTACCTGGGAGGTGCTGCCCACCGTGGCGCGCGACATGAATTTCCGCGTTTCGGTGCGCGACAATGCGCCTGGCGGCGGCTGTACCGGCCACGCCAGTGTTGCCGTCACCGTCAGCGATGCAGCGGGGCCTTTTGTCGTCACCAACCCCGACGCGCCCGGCATTCGCTGGACTGCCGGCGGTCAGGAAATGGTATATTGGGATGTAGCCAACACCCAATTGGCGCCGGTGAGTTGCGCTGAAGTGGACATTCTGCTTTCTACCGACGGGGGGCTTTCTTACCCTGTTGTGCTGGCCGCCGGGGTCGCCAACAATGGTTTTTATCCGGTGGACGTACCCAACCTCAACACCTCCACGGCTATGGTGATGGTGGTTTGTGCCGGGAACATTTTCTTCGATATTTCCAACAACAACTTCAGCATCGAGGCGCCCGCGCTGGGATTTGTGCTGCATACCGAACCCAACGCGATCAGTTCCTGCGGATTGGACGTGCTGAACATCGCGCTGAGCGTGGACACAACGGGCGGATTTGAGGGTTTGGTCGGACTGGAAGTCGCCGGTTTGCCGGAAGGCGCCGCTGCTGCCTTTGACCAGGATACCATCGGCGCCGGAGGGCAGGCCACGCTTGTCATCAGCGGATTATCTGCTGTTGCCCCCGGGCTTTACACAATTGTACTGACCGGAACCGGCAACGGAGGCAGTCAGTCGGCTTCCTTTGTGCTCCATGCCACCCCGGCCTTACCTGACCCCGTGGTTCTGGCAGCGCCCGTCAACGGCGCCTTCAATGCCCAACTGAATCCTCTGCTGGCCTGGAACGAGCAGCCCCGGGCCGATACCTACACCGTGCAGGTAGCCGACAACCCGGAGTTTAT
>JALHRK010000449.1 GCA_022841505.1 Saprospiraceae bacterium
CCGAGCGCAATCAGGCCATAAAAACTCCAGGAAAAATCAGCGCCAAGCGCAATCGGCGTCAGCACAGCGATGAGCTGCAATCCAAAACTCAGCACCCCAAACCAAAAAATTGCTTTCGCTTTTTTGTGCAGCAGGTAGAGGTTTTCGACGAGAAAAGCGGGCAGGTTAAAAAATTGCCAAAGCAAAAACAAGCCGTAATAAGGCAGTGCAGGGCGGCTGGCAAGCGCCGGGACAGCCAGGCTTTGGCCAAACCACAATGCGGCGAGCAACAGGGCGCTTAGTCCGGTGAACAGCAAAAATGCGCTCCCCGTGAGTCGCCGTTGCTCAGATTCGGGGAGGGTTGGAAAATAAGAAAGTAGCGCCTGGGAAAGCCCGGTTACCCAAAAAGCGCTGACCAAGACCCCAATGTATTGCAGAATTTCATACACGCCGATCTGGTCGGCCGGCAAACCCAATTGCGCCAGCAGAATGCCCGTCAGGATCGCACTCCCCTGGCGCATGAGGTAGAACCACTGGAGCGCGCCGGTGGTATCAAATGGCTTCATCCTTGTCTTTAAAGACGACGCCGTATTCTTCCAATTCCTTTAAAACCGGTTCGTAAACTTCGCGCATTACGGGAATCTGAACGCCGCGGGCGTTGATTTTGCTTTCCATCACCAATTTCACAAAAATCCCGAGCGGCAAACCTACCAGGCGCGCCATGGCTGTGTCCGATTCGTTTTCGCCTTTCATCACCATGGTGGAGGTATGCCGGCGCTTTCTGCCCGCCAGCTCGTATTCGATTTCGTGCTGCATGATCACCATGTCTTTGTCGTTGGGATGGAGCTTCCATTTATCGAGCAGCAATTGCTCCAGGATGAGCGCCGGCGTTGCGTTGGCGACCTTAATCTTGCTTTTTTTGAACAGTCCCAGCCATTCCAATTTTTCCATAACCGGCGAATTTGGCTCCTCGCGGATCAGGGCAGCGAGGCGTTCCTTGACCGAGCCGGTCCCGGCAGGCACATAAGCCTCCATGAGTTCGTGATAAGAAAGTTTCGCCGAGTCAAAAATCGGGAAAGAACTGTCCGTCATGCCGATTTTAACCAGCGCGGCCCAGGCATCGCAAAAACCTTTGTGCCGCAGCGTGCCGCGGACAATATTGGGAATGCCGCTCAGGCCATAAATGTCGCGGTAGAGCATGGAGTCGCGGTTGGCGTACGCTTCCCATTCGCCCATATCCTGGATGTTTACAAGCCAATATTCGCGAAACAAGCGGTGGTAAGGCATGTATTTGAACTTGCCATTTTCAAAATATTGCGCCGTTCCCGTACCTGCGCGCACCACGTTGCGGGGGTTCCAGGTGAATTTGTAGTGCCAGGGATTGTCGTCGCTTTCCGGCGCCACTACGCCGCCTGCATAGGAACGAAAAGCCGTGATTTTTCCGCCTTTGGCTTTGATGGCCTCGATCCGCTGCATGGCCGACATGTGGTCAATTCCGGGGTCAAGCCCCAATTCGCCCATGAAGATCAGTTCGTGGTTGCGCACCTTATCGCCGAGTTTTTGCATCTCCTGCGACACGTAAGAAGCCGTGATGAGGTGCTTCTTCAGCTTCACGCAATCCTGCGCCACTTCAAAGTGCAGGTGTGCCGGCAGCAGCGAAACGACGACGTCTGCCCGCCCGATGAGTTCGCGGCGGTCGTTGTCTTTGAGCGCGTCGAGCCAGGTTGCCCGCCCGTTGGGGTGGTTGTTCACCTTGCGTTCCGCCAATGCAGGATCTGCATCTGCAACCGTCACAAACCAGTTATTTTCTTTAGCTTTGTTCAGCGTGTAATTGATTAGCGCAGTAGCCGAACGCCCCGCACCGATGATGAGGATGTTATTCATGCCTGTTAATTTGCGCGCAATTTAGAAACAGGATGTCAGATTGTCAAACTGGAAGCGTAAGGTAAAAACGAAATCACAAGGTGGACAGAAGCAATATTTTCCGTGCCTGCATGCGCCGGAGCGCTGTTCTGCCCCCACAGACTAAGGAATTATGACAGAAAAACTATTGCACATTGCGTTGCGGATTTACGACGCGCAAAAAGAATTATCCGCGCCGGATGCTGAATTATTACAGGAAGCCAAAGCAGCATTGTCAAAATCCTACTCGCCGTATTCGAAATTTGAGGTCGGCGCGGCGGTGCGTTTAGTCAACGGCGCTGTGCTCAGCGGCGCCAACCAGGAAAATGCGGCTTACCCAATGTGTCTTTGCGCCGAGCAGGTCACTTTAGCAACGGCAGCCTCGCTGCACCCCGGCGTGGCCATCGAATCTATTGCCATTACGGTGCGCAGTCAGTTGAAAACCATTACGGAGCCCGCCTCGCCTTGCGGGGCCTGTCGCCAGGTGCTCTGCGAAACGGAATCGCGCCATCAGCATTCCATCCGCGTTATTTTGCAGGGCGAAACCGGCCAGATTTTTACGCTGGAAAGGGCTGGGGATTTGATGCCGCTGTCTTTTGACGGGAGTTTCCTGGAGTGAAAGTGTCTGTTTTTATAGTCCGATAGCTGCGTTCATTTCGACTTCGCTCAATGACCGGTTGTTGAGCGAAGTCGAAACAAAAAATGGTCACTTACGCGAGTAGGCTCCCATTTTGGGGCCTTCGCATGCCTTGCTCTCGAACTCTAAAGAACAGACACGGACTAAACGAACGGACACTGCATAGTGTGTAAAAAAAAATTACCTTTGGTAATAAATCGCCAACTATGAAAAACTGTTTGTTAGGGCTTTGTTGCCTGATGGGCTTGCTCAATGCCTGCTCTGACCCTTCCTCCACAGTGGGTGCTCCGTTTTTTATCGTAACGTACCCCGACAGCTTAGGCCCGGGGCCATTCGACGGGCGTTTGTTGCTCATGCTTTCCGTCAACGGCGACAAAGAACCGCGCATGGAAATCAGCGACGGCCCCAGTACGCAAATGGTGTTTGGGGTGGATGTCGAAAACTGGCGCCCCGGCGAATCCAAAAGCGTGGATGCTTCGGCGTTCGGATACCCGTTCGAATCGTTGGCCGACGTGCCTGCCGGCGAATACTACGTGCAGGCGCTGCTCCACAAATACGAAACCTTCAAACGCAGCGACGGCCACACCGTGAAGTTGCCGATGGACCGCGGCGAAGGCCAGCAATGGAACCTGGCGCCCGGCAACCTGCTCAATAAGCCGGTCAAAATCAGCTTCGACCCGCGCAGCAAAAAACCGGTTGAAGTCGTGATGGACCAGCAGATTCCGCCCATTCCGCAGCCGAAAGACACGGAATACGTCAAACACATCCGAATCAAAAGCAAGCTGCTCAGCGAATTCTGGGGGCGCGACATGTACCTCGGCGCGCATATCCTGTTGCCTCAGGGCTGGGCGGAACACCCGGAAGTGAAATACCCATTGGCGATTTTCCACGGCCATTTCCCGGACGATTTCAGCGGCTGGCGCACCACGCCGCCCGACACCACGCAGCCGTGCGAGTACAGTACGCGGTTCAACTTAGACTGCTACAACCGCATCCAGCAGCAGGAAGCGTACGATTTTTATAAAATCTGGACCGGCCCCAATTTTCCGCGCGTGCTGGCCATCGAAATCCAGCATCCAACGCCGTATTACGACGATTCTTACGCCGTCAATTCCCAAAACCTGGGGCCTTACGGCGATGCGCTGACATACGAATTGATTCCTTACATCGAAGCACAATTTAGGGGCATCGGCGAAGGCTGGGCGCGTTTTATGTACGGCGGCTCCACCGGTGGCTGGGAGGTGCTGGCGGCTCAGGTATTTTACCCCGACGAATACAACGGCTGCTATTCGGCCTGCCCCGATCCAATTGATTTCCGGGCGTATACCGTTGTGGATATTTATAAAGACAAAAACGCCTATTATTTGGACAGCAAATTCAAAAAAACGGAACGCCCCGCTCAGCGCGACTACCTCGGCCACGTCAGCGCCACGCTGAAAGAAGTGAATTACCGCGAACTGGCCCTCGGCGACAAAAGCCGCTCCGGCCAGCAATGGGACATCTGGGAAGCCGTCTATTCACCCGTCGGCCCCGACGGCTACCCCAAACGCATTTGGGATAAAAAAACCGGTGACATTGACTCCACCGTCGCCAAACACTGGCGTGACAACTACGACCTCGCCTACATCCTCAAACGCGACTGGAAAAAACTCGGCCCAAAACTGAAAGGCAAAATCAAAATCTACTGCGGCGACATGGACAACTACTACCTCAACAATGCCGTCTACCTGATGGAAGACATCCTGAAATCCACCACCGACCCCCACTACGACGGCGAAGTAGACTACGGCGACCGCGCCGAACACTGCTGGAACGGGGATCATACCCAGCCGAACGCCATTTCCCGACTCCGGTACCATCGGATGTTTATTCCGAAATGGGCGGAGGAGGTGAAGGGGAGGGCGCCGGAGGGGGTGGATTTGAGGGGGTGGAGGTATTGATTGCTATGTCCGTTTTTTAGCCCATGACTCAAAATCATCGAGCATACTCAATAAAATTAAAATAATCTGATTGTCTTCTATTTGCGCATTCTCAACACTAACAGTACGCATTTCTTTTGCAAGCTTGTTGTGAGAAAACCGGTTATGCAAAAGGACAAGCCTCTTTATTAAATCCACAGGTAATGGCGTTTGATCATTTAGTATTTCATTGAATTTATTGAGTGCTTGCTCGATTTCGTCGCGACTAATCATTGCCCTGACTTCCCGGGTTTGGTTTCCAACGATGCTTCTTAACCCTTCATCAATCAAAGCTTCCACTTCAGTTATACCGTCAGCTTTAAATATGCTTAGTTTAAGCGGGTTATTGCTAAGATTCAGATTATACAAACGCCTTTTGAATTTTGCCAAAATTTCAGGAAAAACACTGAATTGATTATCTGATAAGTCTAATTTCCCCAATGGCAATTGCTCCAAGCTATCCGGCAAATATTGAAGCTTATTGCCGCTCAGTTCCAGGCTTTCAAGGGCCTGGCACTGACTGATTTCCTGAGGTAAGCGTTCAAGCCTGCCATTGGGAAAACTTAATTCATAC
>JALHRK010000450.1 GCA_022841505.1 Saprospiraceae bacterium
TTTTCAAGGGGGAGTCTACAGAAACGCTGGAGAATCCCGCGCCATCTAATTTAGCCAAACCCTCGGTGCATAACATGTACTACTCCTTGGCTCTATATTTTTCAAATGGCGGGGGGCCATGCTATATCGTATCTGTTGGAGACACTAAATTAGAATCAATAGATCCAGCCAAGCTCGTAGCGGGCTTGAATCAGCTGGTAAACGAAGATGAGCCCACACTGATCGTTTTTCCTGAAGCAATTCACATTGACGGCGATCATACCGGCGTTTATGATGCTGCTTTAAAGCAAGCCCTTAAACTTCAGGATCGTTTTGTCATTATGGACGTCAAAATCAACAAAAACGATGACATTACGGCCTCTGCCAAAAAATTCCGTGATGCTACGCTTGATTTGGAAGGATTGAAATATGGTGCTGCCTATTATCCGTATCTTAAGAGCACCATTGATTACAACATGGGAAGCCCGGACACAAGCACGATTAAAATAAAACATAGAAAAATTATTGACGGCGCAAAATCCGATCCGGAATACGTAGACGGCTATACTTTGGCCAATAATGGCGGAGAAGTAAAAACACTTGCCGAGCTGAAAAATAAAAATAGCAGCTTATTTGAAAAAGCCCGTCTTGCGCTCACAAACCTTCCCATCCTGTTGCCTCCCAGTCCGGCTGTTGCAGGGCTTTACGCAAAAGTAGATGCAGAGCGCGGCGTTTGGAAAGCTCCGGCAAATGTAAGCGTTGCCGGTATTACGGGGCCATCGGTTCCTATTTCAGATGAAGATCAAAAAATGCTGAATGTGGATGAGAACGCCGGTAAATCTATCAATGCAATTCGCCATTTTACCGGGAAGGGCACGCTTGTTTGGGGCGCCCGAACATTGGCAGGTAACGACAATGAATGGCGTTACGTGCCGGTGCGCCGTTTTTTCAACTTCGT
Source organism: Saprospiraceae bacterium (assembly GCA_022841505.1). Classification (GTDB taxonomy): domain Bacteria; phylum Bacteroidota; class Bacteroidia; order Chitinophagales; family Saprospiraceae; genus JABWAJ01. The sequence continues at coordinate 938 of JALHRK010000450.1, forward strand.
GGAAGAGTCTGTTAAAAAAGCTACATTCCGGTTTGTGTTCGAGCCAAACGACGCCAATACCTGGGTGCGTGTTCGGGGGATGATTGAAAATTTCCTCACCCTCCAGTGGCGCGCCGGCGCTTTGCAAGGCGACAAACCGGAAGATTCTTTTTTTGTGCGGGTAGGATTGGGACAAACAATGACCGGCGTAGATATACTCGAAGGCCGAATGATCGTAGAGATCGGTATGGCCGTCGTGCGCCCGGCTGAATTTATTATCCTCCGCTTCTCCCACAAAATGGCCGAGGCATAATTAAGGATAAAACTGGTTAATTTATTTTTTTCACAACTTATCAATTGAGAATCAATCATGGCAGACAGCGTATATCCGTTACCCAAGTTTCACTATTCCGTTGATTGGGGCGGAAACCGAATTGGCTTCACGGAAGTCAGCGGCCTCGATGTTCAATCAGAAGTTATTGAATATCGCGAAGGCGCCAGCCCGGAATTTCACAAAATCAAAATGCCGGGCATGCAAAAATTCAGCAACATCACACTGAAGCGTGGCACCCTCAAAGGGGATAACCAGTACTACGAGTGGTGGAATACCGTAAAATTAAATACCATCCAACGTCGGGATGTAACCATTTCCCTGCTCAACGAAAATCATGAACCGGTGGTAACCTGGAAACTTAAAAGCGTTTGGCCGGTCAAGGTGCAGAGCACAGACCTCAAAGCCGATGGCAACGAGGTTGCAATCGAAACACTCGAACTTGCTCATGAAGGATTAACCATTGAGTTTGCGTAACAAAGGTCAGGCCGGGAATTTGTCGGGGTTCGCTTTGAATAAATTCCCGGTTCTGTCCGGATAATTTTTATGCTAATGGCAAAGAAGCCTGAGTATCCTCCTGTGAGTTTTTATTTCTGGGTAAAATTTGAAGGAATACCCGGATTGGCAGAAAATAGCGGCGACGCTTATTTTCAGGAAGTCAGCGGGCTTTCCCGGGAGTTTCAGCTCGAACAATCTGCCCCGGGCGGACAAAATGAAAATGCTTTTACTTTCCCAACAACGGTGAAATATCCGAACCTGGTTCTGAAACGCGGGCTTTTCAAAGATTCCGGCGTCCTGAAATGGATAGATAAAACAATGAGTGATCCCGGCAGAAATGTAACTACCTGCACTGTTATGGTCAGTTTACTCAATCCGCAGGGAGAACCGCTTTTGAGCTTTAATCTGGAAAACGTTTTCCCCCTGAAATGGTCGCTGGATAGTTTTAATGCCCAGGAAAGTAAGATTGCAGTGGAAACAATGGAGTTTTACTACAAAAAATTCACCATCCAATTTTAATTCTGTCTTATGCCGGTAGAAATTCACGAACTTATTGTCCGGGCTCGTATTCAGCAAGGCGGTACCGAAAATGAAGCCCAACCGGGCATAGAAACCCGGCAAAACGCCGCTGGAGAAGCCAACGGGCAAGGACAGCAAACCGATCAGATGCGACCGACCGTAGAAGAGATCATCCACGATATCCTCAAACGCAATAAAGAACGATAGCTTCGTATGATTACAGAATTTTTAGGCGAACTCGCCAGTTATGCCAACATCGTTCCGGAGAAAGATAAATTGACGATCATTCCGATGATGGATGTCGGGCCGGTACCTATGCCTGCCGGTATGCCCTACATTACTCAGTTTGCACCGGAAAAGTACCAACAGGCCGAGCAGCAAAATATGCCTCGCCGGGAAGCCCAGGGAGAAACAGAGCCTGAGGCATTTTTTGCCGGATCGGGTGGTGAAGACTTCGAATTTGACATCCTTATTGATGGATCCGGCGCAATGGGGGAGCCGCGCGAAGTGTTGATAGACGTTAATTTTTTGAAAACGACAACCGGGTTTAACGGCGTTTTACACCATCCAAATTACCTGTTGGTTGTATGGGGGACTTTCCTCAGAACAGCACTGCTACAGGACATAAAGGTGGAAAACACCATGTTTCGCCCCGATGGTACCCCCCTGCGGGCAAAAGTAAAACTGAAATTCAGGAGCCATAAGCCCAAATTGCAAAGTTTGCTTGAATCGCGACTAAGCTCGCCCGACTTGACTCAAAAAAGAGTCATTCGCAAAGGAGACCGACTCGACCTTATGTGCCATCGGCATTACCGCGACCACCGCTACCACATTGCTGTGGCGAAAGCGAATGGCCTGACCAGTTTTCGCTTTCTGGAAGAAGGCGCCGACATTATCCTGCCCCCGATAGCCAAGTAATTGCCTGGCGCAGCATCACTCACTGAAATATTTAACCAAATTATGCCAGATACAAACGGACTTGGATCTGCCGGAACAGGACAATTGATGCCGCCTGTGCCTGAAAGCACCTTTTTGAATACCACGGCAATTAAGGTAAACGGGCAACTCATTCCTTCTACCTTAGTGGTCGCTTCTATTCGCGTTTTCAAAGCCGCAAATAAGATTCCATTGGCTATTTTGGCCCTGCACGACGGAAATCCGACGCCTCAGGGATTTCCCGCCAGCAATACCAATATTTTTACCCCGGGCAATGAAATAGAAATAGCTTCCGGATACCACAATAGCAACAATACCATTTTTAAGGGAGTGATCATCCGGCACGGGATAAAAATCCGCCAAAACACACCGCCCCTGCTGGAAATTGAGTGTAAAGATGTGGCGGTAAAAATGACCATTGACCGAAAAAATAAATACTTCTACAATCAAAACGATACGGATATTATTGAAGAAATCCTTCGGGATTACAACATCACCGGCGGCGGTGGCGATATGCAGGTGCAGCACAAGGAAATGGTTCAGTATTTCGCTACCGACTGGGATTTTATTGTCATGCGCGCGGAGGCCAACGGACGGTTGATTGTGGCCAATGACGGAGAGCTCCGGGCTGTAAAACCTGACTTCAACCAGCCGCCAAAGTTCAACCTGAATTATGGCACCAGCATTTTTGAATACGAAGCGGAAATGGATGCACGGGATCAGTACCCAAGCGCCATGGCAGTTTCCTGGAATCCATCCGATCAGGCGCGGGCCTCTTCTGAAATCAATGAAAACGGTCCACTGGGCGGGGGGCCTTTGGCTGGTGCAGTGGGCGCCGTACAAGGAGCTGCCAGCCAGGTTAGTGCCGCTACGGGAATAGAAGTGCCGGGAACCCCTCCGGAAACTGATTTTAAAACGAAACTGGGTGTGGAAAAAGTGTTGCTCCAACACAGTGGAAACCTTTCGGGCGAAGAACTACAGGAATGGGCTGGCGCCCAATATATCAAAAGCAAGTTGGCCAAACTTCGTGGCAGGGTGCGTTTTCAGGGCGTTGCCGACATCAAACCGGGAGACTGTATTACCCTATCGGGTGTAGGTTTGCGGCACGATGGCAAAGTTTTCGTCGGAGCTATCCTGCACGAAATCAGTGGCGGCTCCTGGTTTACCCAGGTACAATTTGGTATGAACCAGCGGTGGTTCGCAGGTGAATACAGCGATGTAGCTGACGCACCGGCCGCTGCCCTGATCCCGCCTGTCCATGGCCTCCAGATAGGCGTGGTCACGGGGTTGACCGGTGATCCGGACAGTGAGCAACGGATACAGGTTCGCTTGCCAATGCTGGATGAACGCGGAGACGGAATCTGGATGCGGTTCGGTAGCCAGGATGCGGGCGACAGCCGCGGCGCTGTTTGGCGCCCGGAGTTAAATGATGAAGTGATTGTTGGATTCATCAACGACGATCCGCGCGATGGTGTCGTGCTGGGCAGCCTGTTCAGCAGCGCAAAAGCAGCGCCGATTGCCGCTTCAGATGACAATAACCATGAAAAAGGTTGGGTGACCCGCAGCGGCATCCGGTTCGTTTTCAACGATGATAAAAAGAGCGTCGAATTAACAACCCCTGGAGGGAAAAAAGTAATTGTTGACGATCAGGCTGGATCAATCCAGATAGAAGACGAGAACAGCAACAAGGTTACCCTTGATGCCACGGGAATTACGCTCGACTCCGCGTCGGTACTCACCCTGAAGGCGGCTCAATCCATTAGTATCGAAGCGCCGCAAATTGCCGCATCGGCTAATAGCGGCCTGCAA
>JALHRK010000451.1 GCA_022841505.1 Saprospiraceae bacterium
AAACATCAAATGATATGGCATTCCACATCATCAATCATCATTAATCAATCATCTCTCATCAATCCTTCTTTAAAAACGTGGTGAAAATGTAGAACTGATCACCTCTGGGGTCGCCCCTACCAGCTTTCCCACTCCCCCTTCGGGGGCTGGGGGGCTAAACCTTCGCCAGCAACCCCGGTGCAATATACATCCGCAGCGACAACCCCGTATGGGTCAGCTCGATCAGCAAATTTTTGTTTTCCTGTCCTTCCAGCAATTTGCCGCGAAGGCCGGTCAGTTTGCCGCCGATGATTTCGACTGCATCGCCGGTACAAAATTCATTGGGGTGTACTTCCACGTCGGTTCCTTCGCCTACAATGCGCTGAATGATTTTGATTTCAGCTTCGGGGATGGCGATGAGGTTGCGCGCAAATTTGACAAAATTGACGACGTCCGGCGTTTCCAGCACCGGCACGTATTGTTTTTTGGTAATTTTCACAAAAATGTACCCGCTGATCAGGGGCAGCTCCACGGTGCGCACTTTGCGCTCGTAGCGCCGGATGTGTTTCAACAGGGGCAAATAGGCCTCAATTGCGTTTTCCCCTAACCGTTTGCTCACCAATTTTTCGCGCTTGTACGCCGTATATACCGCAAACCAACGGGCTTCCTGCTCGTCGAGTTGATTGGTGATCTGTGCTTGCGTTGCGGACATTTGTTTTAAAGTATATAGATTTTAGTAGAAAGTAGAAAGATAGCTTCCCTAAAACGACCAGGTAAGACTCCCTTTCACGCTCTCCTGCACTCTCCGGAGTTTTTATTTCACAGAGGTAACACCTTTTTTGAAAGGTCACCTCGATCATGCGCGCTCCCACTCTCCCACTCTCTCTCCCACACTCTCCCTCTCAAAGTCTCCAATAAACCATACCCTCATCCGTCTTCGGGTAAATGCCTTTCAAATCAAACAACACCGGTGCGCCGTTCATGATGCTCTTGAAATAACTGAGCGTCAGGTTGCGGTATTCGCGGTGTGCGACGGACACGACGACGGCGTCGTATTCGGTTGAAATCTGGTCAACTAAGGTCAGGTTGTATTCGTGCGCCACCTCATTGGCGGACGCGTAGGGGTCGGTAATGTGTACATTAATGGAAAACTGCATCAATTCCTTAACAAGGTCGGCCACTTTGGAATTGCGGATGTCCGAAACGTCTTCTTTGAACGTGAAGCCCATGACGAGCACTTTGGCGTGCAGGGGGTTTTTGCCTTGTTGGATGAGCAGTTGCACTAAGCGTTTGGCGATGAACGCGGGCATGTCGTCGTTGATGCGGCGGCCGCTGTTGATCACCTGGGGGTTGTAGCCCAGTTCCTTGGATTTGTGCAGCAGGTAGTACGGATCCACGCCGATGCAGTGGCCGCCGACCAGGCCCGGTGAAAATTTCAGAAAATTCCATTTTGTCCCGGCGGCTTCCAGCACTTCCTGGGTATCAATGCCCATGCGGTCGAAAATCAGGGCCAGCTCGTTCATAAACGCGATGTTGAGGTCGCGTTGGGTATTTTCGATGACTTTGGCGGCTTCGGCGACTTTGACAGAAGCGGCTTTGAAGACGCCGGCGGTAATGATGGTTTCGTAAACCTGCGCAACCACCTCCAGCGCTTCCGCGTCGTTGCCGGAAACAACTTTGAGGATTTTATCCACCGTATGTTCGCGGTCGCCGGGGTTGATGCGCTCCGGCGAATACCCGATTTTGAAATCTTCCCCCATTTTGAGTCCAGACAAGCGTTCCAGGATGGGTACGCAATCTTCTTCCGTACAACCCGGGTAGACGGTGGATTCAAAGATGACGTAATCGCCTTTTTTCAGGATTTTGCCCACCATTTCGGATGCGCTCAGCAGGGGGCGAAGGTCGGGGTTTTTGTGCTCGTCTATGGGTGTGGGGACGGCAACGATGTGGAAATGGGCCTCCCGAAGTTGTTCCGGGTCAGCGGTAAAAGCAATGTCTTTATCGTCAAAAGCGCCCCCTTCCAGTTCTTTCGAGGGATCCGTACCTTGCTTCATCAGCTCAATGCGGTGTGCGTTGATGTCAAACCCGATGACGCTGAATTTTTTTGCAAATTCGAGCGCCAGGGGCAACCCCACATACCCCAGCCCGATGACCGAGAGTTTTTTTTCTTTTTTAATCAGTTTCTGGAACACAATAATCTGGCTTGTTTCTTTTCTTCAAAAAGCTGTTGACGTATTCAGGCAGCCATTGCCTTTGCCTAATCGTGTGTGCGCTCCCGCACTTGGTTACTTTCCAATTCATAAACCGCCCCGCTTTCCGGACAAACTGCCCTGTTGGTCTCATCAAAGTGGAGCCGGTGTCCGAATTTGCTCATCCAGCCGGTTTGGCGCGCCGGATTTCCGGTGACCAGCGCAAAATCAGCCACGGCTTTGGTCACCACTGCGCCCGCGCCGATGAAAGCATAAGCGCCGATGTCGTTGCCGCAGACGATGGTGGCGTTTGCGCCGATGGTCGCGCCTTGTCCCACATGGGTTTTGAGGTATTCGTTTTTCCGAACTACGGCGCTTCGCGGGTTCATCACATTGGTAAAAACCATGGAAGGCCCCAAAAAAACGTCATCGCCGCAAGTAACGCCTTCGTAAATGGAGACATTGTTCTGCACTTTGACATTATTTCCCAACACAACGCCATTGGCAATAAATACATTCTGCCCAATGTTGCACCCCCTTCCGACGCGCGCGCCCCCCATGATGTGGGTAAAGTGCCAGATTTTGGAGCTTTCCCCAATTTCTGCCCCCTGGTCAATGATGGCGGTTTCGTGTTGGTAGTGGTTCATGTAGTTGAGCGTTGAGTATTGTTCGTTGTTCGTTGAACGTTGTTCGTTGAGCGTTGAGCGTTGTTCGTTGAACGTTGTTCGTTGAGCGTTGAGCGTTGAGCGTTGTTCGTTGAACGTTGTTCGTTCTGTTCCCGCACCCTCAAATCTTCAAATCTTCAAATCCTCAAATCCTTGAGTGTTGTTCGTTCTGTTCTCGCACCCTCGAATTTTCAAATTTTCAAATTTTCAAATCTTCAAATCCTTGAGTGCTGTTCGTTCTGTTCTCGCACCCTCAAATCTTCAAATTTTCAAATTTTCAAATTTTCAAATCCTCAAATTCACCAATCCTCAAATTCACTAATCTTCAAATCGAACAACTCCTTCACAAATATACCCCAGCGTCTCCTCGTCCAATTCCGTGTGCATGGGCAGCGAAAGCACAGTCTGGCACAGGAAATCCGTAACGGGCAAATGGTCAATTTTATGGGTCATGGCGTCGCGGTAAGCTTTTTGGGCGTACAGCGGCACGGGATAATAAATCATGGTCGGGATGCGCAATTCCTGCAAATGTGCCTGGAGTGCATCGCGCCGGTTATTTTTTACCACAAGGGTATATTGGTGGAAAACGTGGGTAGAATTGGCCTGCCGTGCCGGTATGGCGATATCCGGCAGGTTCGCAAAAGCGGCGTCGTAGAAAGCGGCGGCAGCCTGGCGGGCGGCAGCGTAAGCGTCCAAATGCCGGAGTTTGATTTCGAGAATTGCGGCCTGAATGGAATCTAAGCGCGAGTTCACGCCGACTAAGTCGTGGTAGTAGCGCTTGGTTTGGCCGTGGTTGGCGATCATCCGGCATTTTTCAGCCAGCGCGTCGTCGTTGGTATAAATTGCGCCGCCGTCGCCGTAGCAGCCTAAGTTTTTGGATGGATAAAAAGACGTACAACCGATGTGGCCAATGGTGCCTGTTTTTTGGGTATGGCCGTCGCGAAAAGTGTAATCGGCGCCGATGGCTTGTGCATTGTCTTCAATGACAATGAGGTTGTGCCGGCGCGCCACTTCCATAATCGGTTCCATGTCGCAGCTCTGGCCAAAAAGGTTGACCGGAACGATGGCTTTGGTGGCCGGGGTAATGGCCTGCTCAATGATTTCAGCGGTGACGTTGAAGGTATGCGGGTCCACGTCCACCATAACCGGCCGCAGCCGCAGCAGGGCAATCACTTCGGCGGTCGCCACATAAGTGAATGCGGGTACGATGACTTCGTCGCCGGGTTGAAGGTCGGCAGCCATCATGGCGATTTGCAGGGCATCCGTTCCGTTGGCGCACGGGATCACGTGTTTTGCCCCAAGGTAAGCTTCCAGTGCAGCCTGAAAAGATTTTACTTTCGGGCCATTGATAAAAGCCGCAGATCCAATCACTTCCAGTACAGCCGCGTCCACTTCGGATTTGATTTTGTCGTACTGCGTATTCAAATCCACCATCTGTATGTTGCGTAATGCAGTTGCCATTTTTCGTTATTTTAAACTTTGACCACGCAGGGACAAAGCAGTAGTTGCGTTATTTTCAATTCATTATCAATCATTTATTCCAAACATCCCACAGGATTGCCCTTCACAAGTATGCACAGTTAGAACAATATCAGTACTCAAACTGTTGCAGCGCTTTGAGCGCGATGGTTTCGCCAATCGCCAAAGAAGCCGTTGCTGCCGGTGACGGCGCGTTACAAACATTGATGACACCCGGCTGCTCGTAGATCAAAAAATCGTCTGCCAGGTTGCCCTCCACATCACAAGCCATTGCCCGCACTCCTGCGCCGGATCTCCGAACGTTGTTTTCCGTAATTTCGGGGATCAATTGCTGCAAGGCTTTCACAAAAGCTTTTTTGGAATACGAGCGGCGCAATTCATCCAGTCCGTTGCGCCAGTATTTCCGGGCCAACCCGCGGAAACCGGAATAAGCCAGGGTTTCCAGGAGTTCCGGAAAATCTACCTGCCACCGGCTGTACCCTTCCCGTTTGAAAGCCAGCACCGCATTCGGGCCTGCCTCGATTCCTCCGTTGATCATGCGGGTGAAATGCACGCCGAGGAAAGGGAAGTCCGGGTTAGGCACCGGATAGACCAGGTTGCGCACCAGGTGCTGCTTTTCAGGGACGATTTCGTAGTATTCCCCCCGAAAAGGCAGAATTTTCAACGCCAGCCGGGGG
>JALHRK010000452.1 GCA_022841505.1 Saprospiraceae bacterium
TTATAAATATGTTTTTTATTGCGTTACTGGTGCCTTAATGGCGGGGCCGGGGCCGGGGGCGCGGGGGGGGGGGGGGGGGGGGGGCTGGGGCTGGGGCTGAAAATTTTCAGCCCTTACAGCCATCCCTTCCCGGGTAGTTATTAAAGGGCGACCGCGAGGGTCGCACCCTACCGTCTTCCACCCATCGTCACTGTCCATTGTCCACCCCGATGTCTGGGCAGACCGTCCACCGTCCACCGTCCACCGTCTACCTTTCACCAAAATAATCGTCATACATCCGGCGAAATCCCTACTTTTATGTGCCGGATGTTTTGCTTTTTCCGATCTTTCCCTTTGCAAATAATCCTGGCGGTTCTCAGCACAACAAAAGCACCAAAGTCCATGGATAAAACCATAGACCGGCTCCTTGCAGACGGGGAAACCAAGCAGGCGCTGGACAAATTAGGCAGTTTACTGAATGACCTTTCTGTCAAATATCAGGAAGACTGGTTTGCTATATCGGCGCGGTTTCACCAATTGGAAAATGAAAAGCTCCGGGGGCTTTTGCCGGAAGGCGAAAGACATGTGGAAAACAAAATCAATTTTGATTTACTGACCTTATTCAAAGATTGCCGGGAGATCGCGCGCAATTACGTATCGCCCACTTACCTGTCGGGAGGCTTAGAGCAGAACATTGAACAATTGCTGGAAAGCAAGCTGCTGGGCAAATACAAAGTGCAGGAAAAAGTCGGAGAAGGCGCTACGGGCATCATTTTTAAAGGGAGAGACGAGTTTTCAGGCCGCATTGTCGCCATCAAAGTTTTGAAAGTACAAACCACAGAACTCAAGCGGGCAGAAGCCGAAGTAGAAAAAGTGACGCGGTTCAAACACCGGGGCATCATCAAAATTTTTGATGTGTATTTCGACAGCTTCCCGTTTTGCATCATCACAGAATTCATAGACGGCATCAGCTTAGACAAACTCATTCGAAGCTCGGGCGCCATTCCGCTGGGGCGCACCCGCGAATTGATCTGCCAGTTGGGGGATACCCTCGATTACATTCGCCACCGAAAAGTGCGGCACACCACCATCCGCCCTTCCAAAATTCAGATTGACGAAGAAGGATACCCCGTGCTGTCTCCTTTTGAGGTCATCAAATCCGGAAAAGCCGACCGAAACTTTGAAAAAGTACTTCAGGATTGCGCCTACCTCAGCCCTGAAAAATTAGCGGCGAGCGACGGCGGCGACCACTTCGATGCCCGGGGCGAAGAGCGCTCTGACCAGTTTTCCATCGCGGTGCTCGCTTATGAAATGTTGACCGGGAAGCGCCTGTTTGAAGGGGAAAACATCCCCAAAATCATCAATGCCCGAAATGCGTTTTTTGGCAATGCCCGGTTCAGGCAGGAGAAATTGGGGTTGCTCAATGAGTACCCGGTCATGAAAAAAATCCTTGCCAAAATGTTGCAGGAAGCACCGGAACGGCGGTACGAAGATTTAAAAACTGCCCTGCGCGCCATTGACGCCATTCAGGTAAGCGAAAAATCCTGGTTGCTGAAAGTGAAAGACAGCTACCAGCGTTGTTTGCTGAGCAATGGGAACTTTATCGCCCAATTTTATGAAAACCTGTTTAGCGCACTGCCGGAAGTGCAGACCCTGTTCAGCGGACACACGGATCAGCACCGGATGTTGCAAAATGCCGTGTTGCTGCTGCTGGAATCAGACGGGAACCGGAATTTCCTGGAACGCATCCTGCTTTCGCCCAAACACAGCGGGCTCCAGTTGCACCACTACGAAGTTTTCATTGCGCAACTGATCAAAACCGCCGCCGAACACGACGAAAAGTGGAACGAAGACCTTCATAAAGCCTGGGAAAAAACCATTGAACCGGCTTTGAAGATAATAAAAGCAGCAGAATAAGCCTGTTGTTCCTCTACTGTTTGACTTTAAGATAAAATCAACAACTTTTTCAACATGAAAAAACACTTACTCCTCAGCGCACTCTCTTTTCTTTTTGCAATCCATGTACCCGCTCAGGTCGTCATCAATGAATTTTCTGCTTCCAACAAAAGCGATTTTGCCGATAACTTCGGCGATTTCGAAGACTGGGTGGAACTGCACAATACTGGCCCCATTGCGGTAAATCTTACCGGCTGGTACCTGAGCGACGACCCCGACGATCCGGAAAAATACCAGTTTCCCAACATCAGCATTCCGGCGGGTGGCTTTCAGGTCGTTTTTTGCAGCGACCGGGATCTGGTCGTTGGGCAAAACGTGCATACCAGCTTTAAGCTCACCCAAACCAAGCAAGAATCCATCGTGCTGAGCGACGCAGCCGGTAATGTCGTCAGTGCTGTCGAGATGACGGCGCCCACGCAAAGCAACCACTCCCGCGGGCGCAAAACAGACGGCTCCAATATCTGGGCCATCTATACGGATCCCACGCCGGGCCAATCGAATAATCCCGCAACGGATTACGTCTCTTATGCGCCAAAACCGGTCATCACAACAGATCCTGGATTTTATTATCCGTCTTCGGGCATGATCCAGGTCGTCATTCAAAACCCATTGCCTGGTTTCAGGGTGCGCTACACCACAGACGGCGGCCAACCGACTGCGGCTTCCGCCGAATATACCGGCCCCATTACCGTAGACAAAACCACCGTTATCCGGGTCCGCACGTTTAGCAATGATTCCGCGATCCTGCCCTCTTTCAGCGAAACCAATACTTATTTTATTGACGAAGTCCATACCATGCCCGTGGTATCGCTGGCTTCCCGCGATTTCGACGACCTGTTTTCGGGTTTTGGCGGCGAGATCAGCAACTACATCGAGTACTTTGAAGACGGGGTGTTGCGCTTTGAACTTCAGGGCGATATCCGCGGCCACGGCAACGATTCCTGGGCTTACGCCCAAAAAGGGATGCGGTTTTATGCCCGCGACGAGTATGGCTACGACAACAACATCGAATACAAAATTTTTGAAACGACCCCGCGCGATGAATTCGATGTCATCATCCTGAAAGCTGGCGCTTCCGACAATTACCCCGGGGGCGTATTTGATGGCATTCCTTCCACGCATATCCGCGATGCTTTTGCGCATACGCTTTCCGAAAAAGGAGGGCTCGACCTCGATTTCCGACGCCTCCAGCATTGCATCGTTTACATCAACGGCGAATATTGGGGATTGTACGAATGCCGGGAACGGGTGGATACCGATTACACCAATTTCTACTACGATCAGGGCGAAAAAAACGTGGATATGCTCAAGTTCTGGGGGGGTATGGACGTGGAAAACGGCAGCCCGCAACCCTGGTACGACGTATACGACTTCATCCTGAACAACGACATCAACGATCCTGCCAATTATGAGTATGTAAAAAGCCAGATCAGCATCAGCAGTTTCATTGACTATTTCATCCTCAATACTTTTTTGGTCAATTCAGACTGGCTGAACTGGAATACCATGTGGTGGCGCGGCACGGAAGGCGCCGGCGTGCCCTGGCGTTATGCGCTCTGGGATATGGACAACATCTGCGACCTGGGGCAAAACTACACCGGGTTGTCCACCACCACGTTCGAAAATTCGCCTTGCAATGTGGAAGATTATTTCGCAAACGACCCTGGCATTGCGCATACCGGGATGTGGAAGAAATTTTTCGACAACCCCGAATTTGTGCAGCAATACGTCAACCGCTACGCCGATTTGATGAACACGCTGCTGAACTGCGATTTCACCCTGAGCCATTTAGACGGCTTAGTTGCGATCATTACGCCGGAAATGCCGCGGCAAATTGACCGCTGGGGCGGCAGCATGCAGGAGTGGCAGGAAAACCTGGAATACATGCGCTCGCAAGTGGAAGGCAAGTGTACATTGCTGGCCGAACAAATCGTAGATTGTTACGAAGATGAAGGCATCACCGGACCCTATAAGATCGAAGTAGATGTAATGCCGGCAGGCACGGGCCGGGTTAAATTCAACACGACCGCGCTGTATTCCTACCCTTACTCAGCTACTTATTTCGGTGGCATCGGCATCACCTGCGAAGCCTTGCCCAACGCAGATCAGATTTTTGACCACTGGGAAATTGATGGCATTGTGTTTACACCGGATGAATTCACCCAACTGATCGAGTTCAGCCTCACCAACGACGCGACCATTACTGCGTTTTTTGAGCCGGCAATTCCCTGCGTTCAGCCATACAATATCTTCACGGACAGCACCTACAATAGCATTGGACTCAATTGGTCGGGGCCGAACAACTTTCTTGCTTTCGAGGTCAGTTACCGGCCGCTTGGCGCAACGACCTGGGAAACCTTCGCCAATTTAGAAACGAATTACCTCATTGAAGACCTGGCGGCTTGCACGGCTTACGAAATCCGGCTGCGCTCTTTCTGCGGCTTTGCCACCAGTGCGTACGACACGGTTGTGGTGCAAACCCAGTGTTTCACGAACACCCACGCGGAGGGAGATGGTTTGCTTTCGGCTGCGCGCGCTTTCCCCAATCCGTTTTCTCAAGGGCTTTCGGTAGAGGTGGAGCTGTCGGCAGCTTCCCCGGTTGCGGTGGAATTGTACAGCACCAACGGCCAGTTGATTCAGGTTGAAGCAAAAGAGCAGCTGCAAGCGGGTTTGCATCGCTTTGAAGTGTTGAGCGAAAACAACCTGCCTGGTGGGCTTTATTTGCTGAAAATCAGGACAGAAGATGGAGTGAAGGTGATTCGGGTGGTGAAGAGTTGAGGAGTTGAGTATTTGAGGAGTTGAGTATTTGAGGAGTTGAGGATTCGATACTTCCCGACAAAGGTTTCGTTTCTTCGAATATCCAGTTCCTCAAATACTCAAATACTCAGTTCTTCAAATACTCAGTTTTTCAAATACTCAGTTTTTCAAATACTCAAATCCTCCTTCAAATGCCGATTACAAAACATAATGAACGCCGAGCCTGAAATGCGTTCCTTTGAACATATCATAAGTAAAACCGCCCGTGTCACGCTGCA
>JALHRK010000453.1 GCA_022841505.1 Saprospiraceae bacterium
GTGGAAAGCAAGCGTCGCCATGTCCCACGATTGGCCTTTTTTGTTTTTGGTGAAATAGGTGACGATTGGCGCAACGCCCAGCCAGACGATTTTAGCGGTCGGTTTAAGCAGTTCCGATTCCTCATCCTGCAACAGCGCCATTTCAATGTAGTTGGGCGGCACTTTGGTGCGTGGCACTTTGAAATCGAACCAGTCCTGGAGCGGGTATTCGAAGCAGATGCCGTACATGTAGTTGAGCAGCGATTTTTTCAGGCCGTAGCTGAAGCGGTCGTGGTCGGCGCCGGTGGGGTCGCGGTGGACGAGGTCGTTGTTGGCGAAAGCGCCTTCGGTCAGGTTTTCGCGCACCACACCGAATTTTTCGGGGTATAGGCCCACGGGGCTGTGGGCCGTCATGGCAAACTGGTGCCAGAAGCCCGACTGAATGACGCCCAGTTCAAACAACTGGCGCACCATTTCCAAAGAATCTATGGTTTCCTGCGCGGTTTGGGTGGGAAATCCGTACATCAGGTAGGCGTGGACGAGGATGCCCGCTTCCGTAAAATTGCGGGTGACCCGAGCGACCTGCGTCACCGTCACGCCTTTGTCAATGAGGGCCAGCAGGCGATCGGACGCCACTTCCAATCCGCCGGAAACGGCAATGCAGCCGGACGCCTGGAGCAGCCGGCAGAGGTCGCGGCTGAAGCTTTTTTCAAATCGGATATTGGTCCACCAGGCCACGGTGAGCTTGCGTTTGATAATCTCCAAGGCTAAGGCGCGCATGAGGGCTGGCGGGGCGGCTTCATCCACAAAATGGAAACCGTTTTGGCCGGTTTGCGCAATCAGTTCCTCCATGCGGTCGCAAAGCAGTTGGGCTGCGACGGGTTCGTAGACTTTGATGTAGTCGAGCGAAATGTCGCAAAACGTGCATTTTCCCCAATAGCAGCCGTGCGCCATGGTGAGTTTGTTCCAGCGGCCGTCGCTCCACATGCGGTGCATGGGGTTGGCGACCTCCAGCACGGAGATGTAGCGGTCGAGCGGCAGGTCGCTGTAATCGGGCGTGCCGGTTTCCGCCTGCTTGTAATCGGGGCTGAGGCTGAAATTGAAGTATTCCACCTTGCCGTTGGTCAGGGCAAAAGCGCGTTTGAGCAGTTCCACCGGGCGTTTCCCTTCCACGTGTTCCACGAGGTGTTCGATGGGCGCTTCGCCGTCGTCGAGGGTAATGAAATCGAAAAATTCAAACACCCGCGGTTCGGAAAGTGCGCGCAGTTCGGTATTGGCAAAACCGCCACCCATGGCGGTTTTTACGCCGGGGCAGTGTTGTTTGATCCATTGCGCGCAGCGAAAAGCGCTGTACAAATTGCCGGGAAACGGCACAGAAATGCACACCAATTTTGGGGCGACTTCCGCCATGCGGTCTTTCAGCAGCGCAACCAGTAACTCATCTACATAGGTATAAGGTTGTTGCAGGTGCTCGTACAATTCATCAAAACTATTGGCCGAACGCCCCAACCGCTCGGCGTAGCGGCTGAAGCCGAAATGGGGATCCACGCATTCCGTGATCAGGTCGGAGAGGTCTTCCAGATACAGGGTTGCCAAATGTTTGGCTTTGTCCTGTGTACCCATTGCGCCGAAGGCCCATTCGAGGTCGTCCAATTGTTCAAACCGGGAAGCTTCGGGCAAAAAATCTTCCTGACAAATCAGGTGCGCCAGGGTGGGGTTTTTGCCTTGCAGAAACGACACGACCTCGTCAATGGTGTGGATGTAATGGGCTTGCAGCGCCACCATGCGCTGCGCGTTTTCAGACCAGATTGCCTGCCTGTTTTTGATTTGTGCAAACAACTGCATTAACCCCGGCTTGGAAAACAGCGCCAGAATGACTTCAATGCCCAGGTCAGCCTGATACGCGGAGATGTTTTTGGTATTTAAAAAGCCTTTCAGATAAGCCGTAGCGGGGTAAGGCGTATTGAGTTGGGTAAACGGCGGCGTGAGGAGAAAGACGGTTGCGCTCAAGAGTTGTTTTGAATCTTGATAAAGTTATTGAACAGGTTGTTGGCAGTGACCGGGTGACTTGAAGTCTAATGACGTCTACTTAGCGAGTGATAACCACGAAGTGGTTGAAGGTGAATAGCCCCCGATGCAATCGGGGGTTGGTCGCATAAACGGTGTAACGCCTAACCCCGAATGGGGTTGAATGTTATTAAACCACAAACCATTGTCAATATTCAACCCCGTTCGGGGTTGTGCGTTACTCCTTACTCCCACTTTCCCCCCGATTGCATCGGAGGCTATTCACATTTGACCCTTGCAGGGTCTTCCACTGTGCTGAGTTGACGACATTAGACTTCAAGTCACCCGGTCACTTTGCACAAATTTATACATTCTTGTGGACTTCGGGACGCTATTGAACCACCTTCCCGCTTTTGTCAATCATCTTCCAATCGTCGCTGGTCCAGATGCTGTGCTCGCCTTCCATTTCAGTTTTGCAGTTGTTGCTCACCCTCGCGACGCCATTTTCAAATGGGAATGCGCAATCGAATTGCGGTTGAATGACCACCTGGTAAGTCTTTGCGTCGGCGTATCCGATTTTTCCGTTTTGCACAATTCGGAACAGGCCGTCAACAGAAAAATCGGGGCCATTGTCGTATTTGAAGACCTGATATAATACCTGTTCCTGCCGGTCAATGACCACAAACTCATTTTCCTTCAATACCACCGCATAGGTCCGGAAGGTATCGGTCATGCACAATTCGTATTTCCCAAAAGGGATAACGAATGCGCCTTTTTTATCGTAATAGCCAAACGTGCCACTGGCGGGGTCTTCTGCCAGCAACAAATAGTCGTCGCCGGTTGCAGGAGGCGCGACAGGGCTTTGGGGCGCAGGCTGGCATCCGGTCAAGTGGATCAGCAGCAGCAGCAAACAAGTAAGCGCAGGCAGAAGAATTGGGCTTTTCATGGTATTTATTATTTGAGGGCTAAAGTAAAGAGAAACGCGTGTATATTTATCGCAAATCGCATAGACAAGCAGGTAAATTATGTCGAGACTATTGCTCATCGGATTGTTGGCGATCTACGCAAAGGCGATGCCCCTGATTGCGCAAGTTCGGGTAGAGCTTGAAACCTTCAGCCTCGATAACGGACTTTCCGATCGCCTGGTTCGGAAGATCTTCCGGGATCGGGCGGGTTTCCTTTGGATTGGCGCCCGCAACGGCCTGAACCGGTTCGATGGCCGCAATTTTTATGTGTACGACAGCTACCGCGCAGCGCCTTACCACCTCACCGCCGACGACATTGCCACTATTGCGCAGTTGCGGGATGGGAAATTAGTGCTTGCCTATCATGGAAAAACCGACGGCATTGATCTTTTAGACCCTTCAACCGGGCAATTAACCCCAATTTACCTGCCGAAGCAGTTCCGGATGGAACAGGTATTGCCAACCAAAACCGGCGCTGTTTTTTTGATCGCCCGGCAAAATGACGCTTATTCGCTTTGGCGGTTGGACGAAGCAGGGGCAACTTTCTTCCAACTTGCTGACTTTCCGGCTGATCGCCCCCCAGGCCCGGCCCATGCGGATGCAGCCGGGAATATCTGGATCGCCGCTCAGGAAACAAACCATTCCATCCGCATGGACGTGTACAGCCATTCCGGGAAGCGCCTACGCAGCCTGAACGCCCCGGCTTTTATTCCGGCGGTAACAAAAGAAGCGTTATCCATTGCTTTTTTTGAAACTTCCAAAGGCGAAATCTGGCTGATGCTGGGACAAACGGGCGTTTATATTTACAACAAAAAGACGGATCAATTTCTGTTGCACCCGGCGCTTCCCCGCAACTTCGGGTTTTTGATTTTGGAGGAAGACCCGTTGGGGAATATCTTTTTGCAAACTTCGGACAAAGCAGGAAATGCAACCGGCCTTTTTTTATTGAAGCCCGATGGCCGGCTTGTGGATTACCAATATTTGCTCCAATACAGCCCCCAAAACAATGCTTTTTACAGCGACGATTTTACTTTGGGTCTGATCTCGGGCACGGGTGAGGGGTTGAAATGGCTGAGATACGACCCGCCAGCCGTGCACACCTACCTCAGCGACATCAACTCCGGCGTGCCCTACGGCGCCAGCATACGTGGCATCTGTGACGACGGTGAGGGCAATATCGTCGTTTCAACCGAACGGCACGGCTGGTACCTGCTCGATCCGGTCAAGGGTTCAACCCGGCAATTACGCAACAGCGGCCATTTGAGTCTGGGCCGGAACCTCCTCAAAGCAGCCGACGGCTCCATTTGGGGGGTGGATAACCAATTGGTGCAGTATTTTCCCAAAACCGGTGCGTTCAAAACCTGGAAATTGCCCTGGAAGGTGGAAGCGTTTGCCCTGGCCCGTTCAGGTCTTTTGTGGCTGGGATTTAAAGGGCGATTGGGTACTTTGAACCCTTCCAACGGTCATTTTGAGGAATGGAAAGATGCAAAAGGTGCCAACCCGATTGAAGGCAGCCTGCCAAATTATGTGCTGGAGGCAAAAAACGGCGCTATTTGGGTAGGGTCGGAAAACGGACTGTTGCGGATACAACCGAAGACGCGGGCTGCCCAGCTTTTTAACGAACGCAATGGTTTATCGAGTGCTAAAATAACCTGCATTTTCGAAAGGGAAGACCACAAGCTTTGGCTGGGCACCTTAAACGGCGGCCTAATCCTGTTTAATCCGGAAAATGGCCAGGTAGATGAAATTTTATCCGTCGAAAACGGGTTGGCCAATGCCAGCATTGCAGGAATTTTACAAGATAACCAGGGGAACTACTGGATTAGCACCTACGGCGGTTTGTCTTATTTTAATGGGAAAGAAAAAACCTTTCGGAATTTTTACCAGCAGGATGGGTTTTCGCACGACGAATTCAACCGGTTTTCTTTTTTCAGCGACGAAAACAGGGGCGATTTGTACGTTGGAACCATCAAAGGCATCAACCGTTTCAACCCTGCTGATCTTTTCAAAGCC
>JALHRK010000454.1 GCA_022841505.1 Saprospiraceae bacterium
ATTAATTTATGCACAACCTAATGGCCCCGGTCTGCGCCAAAAAGACAGCCTGATCAACATCCTGAACCAAGCGCCACAGTTGGAGACTAAATTGAAATTATTAGCAGACATCGCTAGTCTGGCGGAACAGTCTGATATCGAAGAAGCGCTGAAGTACCTCCAACAGGGTCTCCAATTTGCCCGGGAAGCCAAAGACGCGGAGGAGCCAAGGTTTTATGAAAGGATTGGAAGGATCTATGCCAATCTCATGAAATTTGATTCTGCCAGCCTGTATTTTGAAAAAGCCATGGCAGGCTACGTGGCCAAAGGCGATAAGACAGGCGAAGCTTCGGCATGGTTCAAAAAATCCTATGTCAGCCGCTATAAAGGGCAGTTGGAGGAATCCCTGAGCTACAACCTGAAAGCACTTGCCATCATGGAAGCTTTGAAGGACGAACGCGGCATTTCGAGGGCTTACGAAGAAATTTCCCACGATTTATACGAACAAAATAAGGGGGATGAAGCCCTGGCGTATGCCAAAAAATCAATTGCACTTGCAGAAAAAATTGGCGATAAAGGCCAGCTCCTGTACAGCCTCGGGGCAGCCGGGTTGGCTTCCTTCAAAACAAAAAACTTTAAAGCTGCCTATCAGTTTATGGATAAGAAAGTGACGCTGGCAAAGGAAATGGGCTTCCCCCCGGGAGAGTTAGCTCCCTTTTACAATGAACGGGGGAATGCCCTGAAACTCTTAGAGCGCTATCCGGAAGCCTTAGCCGATTATAACCTGGCGCTTTCCTACTCGAAAAGCGCACAAATGAATGGCTTAACGCTGAGTGCAGAAGCCAATATCGGCGACGTCTATATGCGGATGGGGAAATACGCGGAAGCCCTTCCTTACAAACTCAGCGCCATTGAAGGTTTTGAAAAAACAGGTTTTAAAACCAACCTCCCGGAAAATTACCTGCATACCAGTATGATTTATGAAAAACTCGGGGATTACAAATCGTCCTTAGCTTACCACAAAAAATACCAGTTGGAAAAAGACAGCCTGGTGAGCATCGAAAAAGATGAAATGATGTCCTCGTTGCTGACGAAATACGAAACCGCTGAAAAAGACAGCCGGTTAGCGGTGCAGGATGCCCAAATTTCCCGCCAAAATACCATGCAATGGGCCATTAGCGGGATTGCCTTATTGTTGGGTCTGATTTTATTTTTAGGGTATCGAAATTTTCGCCAAAAGCAAAAATCCAACACGGAGTTGAGTGCCACCAATGATTTGCTGGAAAAGAAAAACCGAGAAAACGAGCTGCTGCTGAAAGAGATCCACCACCGGGTCAAAAACAACCTGCAAACCATCTCCAGCCTGTTGAACTTGCAATCAGCCGGCATAACGGATGCCAACGCACTCGAAGCCGTGCAGGAAAGCCAAAGCCGCGTGCGCTCCATGGGGCTGATCCACCAGAAATTGTATCAGGGCGACCAGTTGGCCACGGTTGAAATGAAAGACTACTTCAAAACGATGGGTGAAACCCTGTTCCACGCTTTTGGGATGAAGGAGCAACAGGTAGCCCTCAACGTGAATATGGAAGAAGTTGGGTTAGATGTAGATACAGCCATTCCGGTGGGTTTAATCGTCAATGAGTTGGTGACCAATGCCCTTAAATATGCTTTCCCGGAGGGCCGCTCCGGAACGGTCGAAATCAGCCTCCAGGCTCAGGATGACAACACCCTGACGCTCCGCATCAAAGACGATGGCGTTGGTTTTCAGGTAAACAGCAACCCCTCTAAAGACAATGGTTTTGGCAGTCGCCTCGTGCAACTGCTGACCCTGCAATTAGATGGTCAAATGGAGGAATCCACGAAAGATGGGGTAGAAACGGTTATTCGCTTCAAGCCGTTGGCGAAAGCAGCGTAGTCAACAAATTTGAAGATTTGAAAATTTGATGATTTGAAAATGGGCAGCTGTCATTTAGAGCTTGTTCGGGATTTCTGAACAAGCTCTAAGGTTCACGATAAAGTACGTGTCCCTTACCCTCTTTTCCTTTAAGTGCCCATTCATTTAGTTGATTGTCTGTCTTTTAGAGTTCGAGAGCAAGGCATGCCCAGCCCACTAAATGGGAGTTTACTGAAGTAAATGACCATTTAGTGGGCCGGGCATAACGCAGCTATCGGACTCTAAAGACAGACACCAATCAATGCGCGATCACTATGCGTTTCGTCACCGGCGCTTCCCCTTCCACTTCAATAGAGAGGAAATAAACGCCGTCGTCGCTATCCAGTTTCATACGGAACAGTGCTGATCCGTCCAACTGTTTCCGCATGACTAATTTGCCATAAGCATCGAAGACTTTCACTGTTCCGACCGGATCTACGTAGCCACGCAGGTCAATGTTTACCTCCCCGGTAGTCGGGTTAGGATACACTTCAGGCGAAAGCACCGAAGCGGCCACAGGCGTTTGTGGCGCCTGAATCAGCGGATTGGTATCTCCGATGATTTGAACGTTGTCAAATGATGCCGTAGTTGTGACGGCATTGTTAATGCTTTCCGCAAAAATGCCCGCATAAATACAGCCATCCATGCTGATGGTGGTTGCAAAGGCGAATACCCAATTGCTGCCATCAATGGAGGTATAACCTACAAAGTCGCTTCCATCCCGTACCAACCGCAGCCAGATGTGCTGCGGACGGTTAAAGTTCAGGATGCTTGCAGCGCCATTCGTCACATTTCTGATCTCGCGGCGGACGATGCTCGTCAGTTGAGTTTTCAAGGCCACTTTTTTCGACCCTGGATCCAGCGTTTCCCGCAAGGTAATACCCGCCCAACCTGCATCGCTGACTGCCAGAACGCGGGCGATGATTTCTCCATTGCCGCACAATTCCTGATATACAAGATGCAGTTTATCAGTAGATGAAGTCGAGAAGCCGGTAGAATTCACAGTAAACACGCCGTTATTTGCGCAAGATGCATACGTCGCACTACCATTGGCGGTGCCGACATCATCGTTGCTCCATTCCGTAGGCAGTACAGAGCCTTGATCCACCGTAATCTGGGCTACACAAGTGCTTTGGTTGCCACATTCGTCTTCGGCTACCACCGTTACCATTATGGTTTCGCCAAGGTCATCACAGGTGAAGCTCGCCGGAGTAATGCTGACGACAGAAACGGAACCGCAGTTGTCGGTAGTTGCGCTCAAATTGAGAACGTCTGCCGGTTGCAAGGTGTATTCGCCAAGCGTATTGAGGTATACTGTATTTACCAGACATGCCATGGATGGCCCTGCTCCGTCAATGCGGGTATTGTAGGTCACGAAATCGCTGTTGCCACAACCATCCGTTACGGTTACGGTAATAACCGCAGAACAGGTTCCGGACGTACTTGCTGTATAACTCAGCGTTCCGGGGCAGTCGTCAGTAGCCGTCGTTGCGGCAATGGCTGCCGCTTCTCCTGATGCCACATCGGCATAACAAGCTTCAATGCTTCCTGCCGTAATTGTTGGCGCCGTGTTGTCTATGCGCGTCGTGTAGACGGTAGAGCTGCTGTTGCCACACTGATCGCTTACCGTTACGGTAATGACTGCTGAGCAAGTACCAACCGTTCCCGCTGAATAAGTCAGCGTTCCAGGACAGTTGTCGGTCGCGGAAGTTGCTGCAAGCGCTGCTGCTTCTGCTGCGTTTTCAGTCAAATAGCAGGCTGCAATCGAACCAGTCGTTATAATTGGCGCATCCTTGTCAATACGGGTATTGTATGTGACGCTGTTGCTATTGCCACACTGATCGGTTACGGTTACGGTAACCACTGCGAAACAATCTCCCGAGGTAACTGCGGAATATGTCAGGGTTCCCGGACAGTTGTCGGTCGCGGAAGTTGCCGCAATGGCTGCTGCTTCTGCTGATGAAGCAAGGGCATAGCAGGATGAAATCGTGCCGGCAATCACCGTTGGCCCGGTATTGTCAATCCGGGTGTTGAAGGTAACTGAATTGCTGTTTCCACACGGATCGCTTACCGTTACGGTAATGACAGCAGAACAAGTGCCAACCGTTTCCGCTGAATAAGTCAGCGTTCCAGGACAGTTATCGGTTGCTGAAGTAGCTGCAAGGGCTGCCGCTTCTGCTGCCATTACAGTTGGGTAGCAACTTGCAATGGCGCCGGCAGTAATCATTGGCGCAGTATTGTCAATCCGGGTATTGTAAGTAACGGAACTGCTGTTGCTGCAGTCATCCGTTACAAAGACCGTAATGACCGCCGAACAGGTACCCGCTGTCGCTGCTGCATAATCCAAAGTCACCATACAGTTATCTGTCGCCGTTGTTGCGGCAATGGCTGCCGCTTCTGCTGCGGCTGCATTCGGATAACATGCAGCAATTGATCCTGCCGTCACCGTTGGCGCCGTATTGTCAAAGGTGGAAATCGTACGTGATTGCGTAGAAGTTCTGCTGCACGCATCTGTAAATGTCCACGTTTCGGTATAAACCGTTCCACAGCCTGTATAAGAACCGGTAACAACGCCGGTCACCGTTCCACTGATGAGGCAAACGCCAGATTCACCATTAGTATAACTCAGTGGCGTTCCTGCCGGAGGCGTAGTGCCGCATTCCACGCTGATGTTTGAAACGGATGCAAATGCCGCCTGAGCTGCCGGATCCACCGAGATGGTTCTGGAATGCGTGATCGTCCTTGAGCAGGCATCGGTGAACGTCCAGGTTTCGGTGTAAGAACCGCCGCAAGCCGTGTGTGGGCCACCGGAGATGACACCGGTCACTGTTCCGCTGATGAGGCAAACGCCCGATTCACCGTTGGTGTAAGTGAGCGGTGAACCTGTTGGAGGCGCTGCGCCGCAAGCGATGCTGGTATTGCCCGGCGTGCTGGTAAATGCCGCCTGAGCTGCCGGATCCACCGAGATGGTTCTGGAATGCGTGATCGTCCTTGAGCAAGCATCGGTGAACGTCCAGGTTTCGGTGTAAGAACCACCGCAAGC
>JALHRK010000455.1 GCA_022841505.1 Saprospiraceae bacterium
TTGCCCATTTGCACCTTGCCCCTTGCCCCTTGCCCCTTGCCCCTTGCCAACTTGCCCTTTGCCAACTTGCTCCTCAAAACACCTCCGCTGCTTCTTCCGCCACCCGGTCGTATTTTTCAAGCAGGGTCTTTTGGTTAATCGGAATGAGGTTTACGTTATATTTTTTCACCGTAAGGGCCATGATCGGATCCTTTGAGATTTTTTTTATCATGCGTTCAGTTTGCTCTTCATCGTAGCCCATCACCATTTGATCGGTCAGATTCAGGTGGGCAACGCCATAGAAAAATCCTGCGTTGGCATAAGGACCAAAAGGCGCATACGGCAAATCGAAGCCACTGCCTGAAATATTAAAGACCGTATTGGCTAAGTAAGCGCCATTGTTTTCCAGGCCTTTCAGATCAAAATAATATTGAGCGGCTAAAGAACGCGAGGACAACTGCGGGTCGGAAAGCGAAACTAAGCCAGCCAAAGGTTTTTGTTTTTGAGATTGCATGCTCAGGTCGCCTTTTTTCTTTTCGCTGCGTTTGCGGATCTCGCGTTGCACATCGTCCCAAAACGGCGCTTTGGGAACCCCGTTGTCTAAGCGGATGAGGCCGTGAATGGAATAATCCTGAATCCCTGCCGTGATTTTGATGTTCAGGCGGCTCATGGCCGGGTCTGTGCGAATGACCTGTTCCAGCACCGATTTTTGCAGGCGCGGGTGGGTGCGCAATTTGTCTATGCTCCGAATCCAGTCGCCGGCAAGGTAGCCTTCATGGGCATAGACGTCTTTCAGCAGGCGTTGAATGTCTTCATCCGTATCTACCCGAAAAACGCCGCGCGGGGTTTCCACTAAAGGCCGCTCCTCCAGCAGCATTTGCTCAATTTCGATGCCCACACTGGCGGCTTCCAGCATCCCGCAATTGAGCGGGGAGCCAGGCACAATGTTCATTTCGTAAATATGGCTGATGTAGTCTTTGTTAGATTGGTCGTCTAAGTGGCCATGTGTCTGAATATGAATGTAATACTCCGTTTTATCGAAGTTGCCGTAAGTTTCCCGCTGGTTGATTTCGATGGTGCGCTTGATGTCGTTGATTGCTTCCCGGGATGCAAAAGAGCCAGCAATGCGGATCACCCGCATCTCAATGTGAATGCCTTTTTCTTTGTATTTTTTGATGAACTCCCGGGTGGTGTCAATTTGAACCTGGTTTAGGTCGCGGGCATCGGCGCACCCTAAAAGAATATGGACTTCCTGCTTCATTTGCTGCTGGCTTTTATTTGCTTTGCTCAATGGTAAGGATGTTTGGCTGAAAAACAAAGTATTGCTATCAAAAGTTGTAAACTTACTTTCGGGTTTATTGGTCAGAAGTCGTTGTTCGTTGGTTGTTGAACGTTGTTCGTTCTGTTCTCGCATCCTGTTCTGGTTATTGGTTATCGGTTATTGGTGAGAAGTCGTTGTTCGTTGTCGGTTGTTTGTTGTTCGTTCTGTTCTTGCATCTTCAAATCTTCAAATCTTCAAATTTTCAAATCCTCCCTTCCCCTGCCCATTATTTCTTTATTTTTGCCGCCAAATCGAATGCACGGATGAATTGGGAACCTGCCCTCAACGGTTTTAAGGCTTTTATGATGCTGGAGCGCGCACTGTCGCAGCACACCATAGAGGCTTATATTGGCGATGTGGGCAAATTGGTTGCTTATTTTTCCATCCATGGACAGCAGGTGGCGCCCGCTCAGGTGGAAACGGTGCAATTGGAAGCCTTTATTTTTTGGCTCAACGGGCTGGGTTTGGGCGCGCGTTCGCAATCCAGAATCCTGTCGGCGCTTAAAACCTTTTTCAAATATTTGCTGACGGAAGACCTGATCCTCGCCAATCCCGCAGAAACGCTGGAGGGGCCGCGTTTGCAACGGCATATTCCCGAAGTGCTTTCCTACGATGAAATTCAGCGCATGCTGGCGGCCATTGACCTCAGCGAAGCGCAGGGGACGCGCAACCGGGCTATGCTGGAAACCCTTTATGCCTGTGGCCTCCGGGTGAGTGAGCTGACGGATCTGCGCTTGTCGAACCTCTTCCTGGAAGTGGGTTTTGTAAAGGTCATCGGCAAAGGCAACAAAGAGCGGATTGTGCCCATCGGAGAAGAAGCGATCAAACACATCCGGTTTTATGAGGAAAGCGTGCGGCGGCTTCAGCAACCAATCAAAAAAGGCAGCGAAAACATCCTGTTCCTCAATCGGCGTGGCGGAAAACTGACCCGGATCATGGTTTTTTTGATCGTGAAAGCCTGCGCGGAAAAAGCCGGGATTGAAAAAAACGTCAGTCCGCACACGTTCCGGCATTCGTTTGCCACGCACCTGATCGAGGGCGGCGCCGACCTCAAAGCGGTGCAGGACATGCTGGGCCATGAATCTATCCTGACAACCGAAATTTATACGCATCTGGATACAGCCTATTTGCGGGATACGGTGTTGAGTTATCACCCGTTGTATCGGAGGAAGTAAGTTGGGGATTTGAAAATTTGAGGATTTGAAGATTTGAAGATGCGAGAACAGAACGAACAACAAACAACCGACAACGAACAACGATTTCCAAATGGGTTCTTTTATGGGAACTGAACTCATCTCACACAAAACTGTTTGAAGATAAATTTTTCAACAATCGTAAGCAATGATCAAAGAATTTTATCCATTGACGGTGAAAGCCGTTCGCCGCGAAACTGAAGACGCCGTTTCTTTGCTGTTTGAAGTGCCTGAATCTTTGAAAGAAACGTTTCAATATACACAGGGCCAGTACCTTACCCTAAAAGTTAAAATCAATAATCAGGAAGTGCGCCGCGCCTATTCCATGTGCAGCAGCCCGCTTGAGGAGCACCTGGCCGTGACGGTAAAACGCGTTAAAAAAGGTTTGGTTTCCAACTACCTGAACGATAAAGTAACGGTTGGTCAAACCATTGAAATTTATCCCCCGGAAGGGCGCTTCTTCACGCCGCTCGACGCAGGCAACCGCAAAACCTACTACCTCATCGGCGCCGGCAGCGGCATCACCCCGCTTTATTCCATCATCAAAACGATCCTGGAAGCGGAACCCATGAGCAAAATTCACCTGCTGTACGGCAACCGCAGCGAAGACAATATCCTGTTCAAAGACGGCCTGGCCGAACTGGAACACCGCTACGCCGAACAATTGAATGTAGTTCACGTACTCAGCCAGCCAAAGCGCGAAAAAGCGAAAGGCATGCTGGGCCTGTTCAGCAAAGGCGCCACGAATTGGGAGGGCCGTTCGGGGCGTATTGATGCAGCACACATTGCCTGGTTTCTGGAAACGCATCCGCAGCGCACGAAAGAAGCGGAGTATTACCTCTGTGGTCCGGGCGCCCTGATTGAAACGGCTGAAGTCGCCCTGCTCGCCCGGGGCGTTGACAAAAAACACATCCTTTCCGAGCGTTTTTCTTCTGCCGTTCCCGGCGACAGCAAAGATGGAAAGGCTTCCGGCGCCGCCGGCAATGTTGTGGTTCACCTGCGTGATAAACGCATTGAAATCGCAGTGCCCGCAGGAAAAACCATTTTATCCACCCTGGTAGATGCCCGCTACGATCCGCCGTATTCCTGCACCTCCGGCGCTTGCTCCACCTGCATCGCCCGCCTGTTGAACGGCAAAGTCACCATGGACGCCTGTTACGCTTTGGACGATGAAGAAGTGGCGCAGGGCTATATCCTTACCTGCCAGTCGCACCCCGATGGGGAAGGCGTGGAGTTGACTTATGACGTGTAGTTCCCGTTTCGTGCCGTAGGTACCAATATAGCGCCAACATTGCGTACCTACGGCACGAAAGACCATACGAAATGCTCTGTGTCTACCGGCATTAAGTCCCTACGGGACACCGACCACACTCCGAGTGTCAGTCTTTAGAGCTTGTCCAGGAACCGGCAATTGGTTTTACCCCAATCTTCAAATCCTCAGATTTTCAAATCTTCAAATCATCTTCTCCCCAGCGGTACGACTCCAACTCTAACCCCGCGAGATCCAGCACCCGATCCACCACCGTGGCGGCGAGCGCTTCCATGGTCTGCGGTTTGCTGTAGAACGAGGGGCTGGCCGGACAGATGATGCCGCCGGCTTCGGTCAGGAGTTTCATGTTGTTGATGTGGATCAGGTTGTAAGGGGTGTCGCGGATGACGAGAATGAGGCGGCGGCGCTCTTTCAGGATGACGTCGGCAGCGCGGGTGACGAGGTCGTCCGAAACGCCGGCAGCGATGCGGCCCATGAGGCCCATCGAGCAGGGACAGGCGATGAGGGTATCGTATTTTGCAGAACCGGACGCAAACGGCGCCATGAAGTCTTTTTTGTCGTAAAACGTGAACGGGTAGCTTTCGTAATCGCGGTTGCCGAGCTCTAATTCCCAGTTGTAGCGGGCATTTTCGCTCATCACCACACCCACGGCGGCAAGCTGTGGCTGCAATTGCACCAATTTGTCCATCAGGACTTTTGCGTAAATGGAACCGCTGGAACCGCCAACGGCGAGCACGATTTTTTTCATTTCCCTGAATTTGGCACGTTAAATATATCTTAATCCCCTCGCCCTTATGCCGTTCGCTTGCTACTTTTGATTTGAATTCTCTTGTAACAAAACAAAATCTGCAATTACATGAAAAAATTATGGATAATTCTGGCCGTTGTAATCGGCGGCGCGGCACTCTACGCATTCGTGTTGCCCAAAGGCGAACAATCCAATTCGGAAGAAGTTGCCATCAAGTGGTATACCTGGGATGAGGCCATCGCTTTGAATGCGAAAAAGCCGAAAAAAATCTTCATTGACCTGTACACCGAATGGTGCGGCTATTGCAAAAAAATGGACGCCAATACCTTCAAAGACGAAGCGGTTGCCAAATACATGAACGATCATTTCTACGCCGTAAAATTTGACGCCGAACAAAAAGGCGATGTGGTTTTCAACAACCATACGTTCAAATAC
>JALHRK010000456.1 GCA_022841505.1 Saprospiraceae bacterium
TTGTTCAGCGCCCCGGTAATATCTTCAACCTTTGATTTCTCAATAGTCAGTTGCCCGAAGTAGTCTGAATTGATTGCCTTTAATTTTTGAAGTGCAACCTCTTTTTCCTTCCGGCTTTGGTTTTCATCTTTTAGGACGTCAGTCAATTGTTCCGCTTCGATCCGTTCCGCTGCAATGGATTTCGCCGCCTGAATGTTGGCATCGTTGATGGCAAGTTGCGCGGATTTTGCGGCGCTTACTTCTGTGGTGAATGAACTCCAGGCAGCCGCCAGTGCGATCACCACGGCGATTGCGGCGCCTATAACGGTAGCTTTCAACACCAAAGAAAGTGCCTGAAACGCCCGGACCGCCGTCCCAACCCCCGCCGCAAGTCCTGCAATGCCATTAGCAAGTGAAACCCCGAATGACAAAAAGGCTTTGAATCCGGCAATGGCCAGCGACACAATAGAAACCAATTTGCCGATGATGAGAACCACCGGCCCGATTGCAGCCAAAACAAGCCCGAAAACCACAATATTTTTTTGAACTTCCGGCGTCAACATCGAAAACCATTCCGTTGCCCCTGCCAGCGCGTTGCTAACGTCTGCCAAAACTTTCTCTAAGTTCAGCGCCGTTGATATGCTCCGGCCTAACTCAGCAGCCGAAAATTTTACGCTGTCTTTGAAATTGTCGAACGCATTGCCCAACCCGCCCGTGACTTTTTGCAGTTCAGGCAGTTTTGAAAGCGCGTCCGTTAACCTGTCGCTAAATTCTTTAGCTCCAATGCCCGTGGCGCGGATTTGTTCCAGGTTGGTCGTTCCAAACGCCGCTGTGATGGCTTTCCCCAACAACGGTACATTTTCCTGCAAAATCCCGAAATCCTCTTGCAAGATGCGGTTTTTGGAAATCATTTGCGTGAGCTGATACTGCACACTGTCCAGGTTTTGCGCGTTGCCGCCCGTGGCTGCTATCGCCGTTCCGAAAGTTTCCAAAGTCTTTCGGGCCTCATCTGCCGAAAACCCAACCGCCTGTAAGCGGATCGAACCTTTAACCGCTTCTTCAAAACCAAGCCCCGGAAGCTGCGCGGATTTTTTAAGCTTCTCTAATTCAGCCGCCGCCGCTTCGCTGGATCCCATCACCGCCGTTAATCCTTTCTCTAACCGTTCCATTCCGGCAAAAGCCGTGAGCGCTCCAGCGGAAACTCCGGCAAGGGGAACGGATAGCGACTGTGTGAGGTCGCTACCTATTTGCTGCATTTGCTTTGAAAAAGCCGCCAACCGTCTGCCGATGCGGTTCAGCTCCTTATCCAGCGCCGCCGCATTTGCCCCGATCTTTATGTTTAATTCGCGTAATGCCATCAGCGGTTGAATTGATTGATAAGGAATTGAGCGTAATCATGCGGCGTGACCTGTGTGGTCTTAACCTGTTTTTCTTCGTCTCCAGGCAGCGGCAACAACTTCTCCGGCGTCACCCGGTCTTTTTTTGAAAGCTGGATATTTAGCAGGATGGATGTTTGCCACCGTACCCGCTTCCAATTTTCAATTTCGGCCTGGTTCGCCTTTTGATAATGCGCCTCGATCCGGAAGGCAACCGCCCGGAGTGAACTATTCCAAAACTCTATTTCAGGCATCGCAAGTTCACCCAGGGCAATCGCTTCAATTGCGCATACGCTTATCGGTTCTTGGTTGCCGCTTCCGGTTTCGCTTTTTTTTGGTCAGGCAGAAATTCAGAAATTGCGTTGACGATTTCCGTGAGTTGCCCCAGGTCGAACATATCCCCAACCTGATCCACTGTCAGTGCGTCGCCTTTTTCTCCTGCAACCCTGGCGCCGTGATTCAGCCCGATGGTTGCAATAATGGCAATGCCTTCAATGGTTTGAGAATAGCTTTCGATTTCACCGATGCTTTTACCGCTGGCTCTTTCGATGTCCCGGAGCGCGTTGATGTTGAAACAGACGGGATATTGCACCCCGTCTGCTTCGATGTTTACAAATTTCGCTTTCATATTTGTTCAAATTGTCGTTTAAGATTCCGTGCCCTGTGTAACAGCGCCCGTGACAGTAAACCCGATGTCATACGTCACGTTATCTTCAACCGGCGAACCTAAGCTGATTGAGTTGACAATAACCGACGCTTCCCAATAGGTATCCCCTGTTTCATCCGTTGTAAACCGGCAAACAGAAACCGTCCCAGCGTCGAATAAGGTGAAAATGGCAGATACTTTTGTGTTGGTCGTGTCCATCGCCAGAAATCCCGTAGTTGAAAGCGTTGCCGACTTTACACCCCGACTTCCTTCCTGCCATCCGCTGCCGGGACTGTCTTTGTCCAGGATGGTCCGAATTTCGGCTGTCATTTCCAGGCTGCAATTTGTAGCCCTTCCAATTACGTTCCCGCTCAAGTATAAGCGGAAATCTGTTCCGTTTAATACGCCTGTGGTCATGCTTTTTTGATTTTGCCGCCTTGTTCAGGCGCGGTTTGAGAATTATCTTCAACCACAACCACAATTGGCTGCTGGTTTGCTTCCTTTGTTTGTCGGATCATATCGGCAGTTTGCTGCGATTCGTGAGGTTTGCCATTGCCAGGAACAGCAAACCCGCGTTGGATCAACTCCAGCGCAATAGATCGCATAATGTCCGGCCTTTGCCCGACTACCCATTTGCCCGTGGGTCCTTCATAGTTTTTTATGAACCTGATTTCCATCCCTTAGTAGATTATGAATTTCACCGTTACCAGGTCACTGGCAAAAAGCGAATAATCAAAAACAATATTGCTGCCTGATTTTGTCCACTCGTTTGTCTGTTGTCCGTTCAAATACACCGTAATGGCTGCCGTATCGCTTGGCAACGTGCCGCCGTTTTCCGTTACCGTTACTGTGGTTCCTGTGATCCCTGTAAAATCCTGCTTAAATGCGTTAATGAGGTCGGATATAAAGAAAGTCACCGTAACCACGTCAGTTGGTTCAATAGTGAATCCTATCTCAATATCACTGCCTGAAACTGTGAAATCGCTGGCATAAGCCCCGTTCACAAAAACAGAAATCTGCGCAGCATTGACCGGCAAAACCCCGCCGTTTTCTGTGACCGTCACCGTATTAAGCAGGACGCCCGTAAATTGCTGCCGGTAGAATGCCGCAAGCGATGGAACGCTCCCGGAAAGTTTCACCCGAAAACGGTAGTCCTGCGAAACCCAAAAAACGCCCAATTGCGGATCAAATTCGCCGTCTTGTTGCCCTTCAAAAACGCATCGGTCAATGGCTACCCCTTCAACCGTACCCCGTTCCCGATCAAGTGCTGAACGTGCAGCGCTTGCCATGTTCTGGGAGGTCAGGTAAAGGTTAGAATACATATCCAATTGAACAAAAACCTCATCCAGTGGACTGGCTCCGTCTTTTTGGTTCATCGGGTTTGTACCTGTGACCGTGTAAACAGCATAAGGGAAAACCGCGTTTTGTGGGACCGTGGTCGGATATACACGCAGTCCCGCCAGCGCCGCAAATGTGGCGTCATTGGTCAATAGCGTGTATATGCTTTTTCCGATCATTTAAGCCCCTGTTTTGTTGCCTCCGCTTCCATCATTCGCAGGGCAATGCGTTCCATTGCGCTCAAGCTCGTTGTCCCGGCTGCAATCAATGCCTTTTGCATCACTTTACTCCCAAACGATTTAGCGCTGCCGTAAATCATATGCGCATACCAAGCGTCTGCGTTCCCTTCCGTTGTCCCTAACGGCCCTTTTGCCTTGCTGCGTCGAATCAATGGGCCAACAACCGCCACCCCTGCTTTTGCAATCTTGGTGCGGCGTTCACTCAAGTCCTGTATAGATACCGCCGTGTTGCCGGCGCGGTAAATCGTTTTAATGCGGCCTTTGCCGTTGGGCGCCCTTAGTTTTTTCAAAAGTTTGGGAGTGTCGTACAAATAATGCTCCCCCGTTGGGCCCTTGAAAATTGGCGTTACCGCCCTGGCTGCGTCCTGAATGTATGGAACGGCAGCCCGTGCGATTTTCAGGCGATTTTCAGCGCCGGCAACGGAACCCAACACGCTGCGCATTGCGGCGATGGTCCCTTGCGTTCCCGTAACTTGAAAATCAACATCAATCATTCCCTTAATTTTGTCTCCAGGGTAGTGTAAACTCGCCCAGGATCATGCGTGATGCTCAAAATGTCAAAGTATTCGCTCCTGTATAAAACCCGGTCTTTTTGAATCACTGCCGTATTGTAGCGAATCCGAAAAACCGTGGATGTAATTGCCGTTTTTTTGTCGCTTAGCTGCATTTCATCACTGCCGGTAAGGTTATATTTCACCTCAGCCCAAACGGTTGAAAGTGTTGCCCAGCTTCCGGTTTCCTCCCCTGTCGCGTTTTGTCCTGCCGTAAATCGTTCAATAACGATTCGCTCCCGCATTTGTCCGATATGCTCTTTTACCTTTGCCATCAGAAGTAATAAATACGGTATGGGTCCAAAATGCGCTGTGATGCGGATGGCATCGTTCTGGCTGTATCTTCCCGGTTTTCGTACAAATCACCCAACATCAATTTCATTGCGGATTTGATCGGGCCCGGAACGTCGGATGCCCCGCCAAACCCCGCCGTATAAACGACTGTGACCGCGTTCGGCTCCAGTCGCGTTTGTGGCCAAACCTGATTTTCCTTCAAATAGATTCGTGCCGGACGGCTGTAAGCATCCAACCCGTAAACATCTGTGGAAAGCGTCTGCGTTGCTCCTGCCGGATCGGTGTAAGTAACGGCGCTGATCGTAATTGCGGGAGAAACAGACAACCGGAACCCGTTTGAGCTAAACCTGTCGTATTTTTCCGTAACGGTCTGCGTAATCAGTCCCAGGTTACAATATCGCTCCACCGACTGCCGGACGGCTGCAATTAGCGCCGTGATGAGGTCGTCGTCTGCCGTGGTGTCCACTTTCAGGTGCAATTTTGCCTCTGTAAGCGTTAGCGGTTCCGTTGCCGGCGCCGT
>JALHRK010000457.1 GCA_022841505.1 Saprospiraceae bacterium
AATTAACTTTTTTTCTCATTAAAAAATGGCCATGCCTAGCTCCAAACGCGTGTGGCTGGCCTATAAAAAACACTACGACGCCACCGACGATGCCGGACTCATTCAGGCCACTTTTTGCACCGCGCCGGCCATCGCCCATCCGTTTTACAATGTACTAACTGAAGCCATTGGCACGTTTATCCTGATTTTTGGGGTGTTGCACATTGCCGCGCCACAAGCCAGCCTCGGCGCATTGGACGCACTGCCCGTTGCCCTGCTCGTGCTTGCCATCGGTCTGAGTCTGGGTGGCCCCACGGGCTATGCCATCAATCCGGCAAGAGACCTTGGCCCGCGGATCATGCATGCGCTGTTGCCCATAAAGGGGAAAGCTGGCAGCAACTGGCAATACAGCTGGGTTCCGGTTTTGGGACCGCTGGTTGGAGGCGCATTGGCGGCTTGGGTGTTTGGAATGTTGTAGGCCCCAACCCCCGGAGGGGGAGAAGCGGTTGATGTTCAATTATTACCACTTACTGGCTCTTTTTGAAGAAGGATTGATGAGAGATGATTGATTAATGAGGATTGATGATGTGGAATGATTACTCATTTCGTGTTTGCGGTAATCGTCAATCATCAAGAAAAGGTCGAGTGTCTGTTCTTTAGAGTTCGAGCGCTATAAAGACAGACACTAAAACTTCGGTGATTTTACACTAAATTTGCCGCGTTTAAAAACAAAATCAACTGCCCACAGGCACAGCATCGTACTATGAAAATCAAAGTTGGCATTTTTTTTGGCGGCACCTCCCGCGAGCGGGAAATCTCCTTCGCAGGCGGGCGCACCGTGTATGACAACCTGAATAAAGCACTTTACGAGCCGGTTCCCATCTTCGTGGACAGCCTGCGCAACTTTATTTTGCTCGACTGGCAGTACATCTACAAGGGCAGCATCCGCGATTTTTACCCGCCGGTGGATATGCTGCCGCCGTCGCCAAACAATTTCCAGATCTACGCAGAAAGCCTCGGCCAGTTGAGCGCGCCCACGCAGGACGCGCTGATTGCGAAAGTCGGCCGCAAGCTGCAACCCTCCGAACTATCCAAACTCATAGACATTGCTTTTTTAGCCCTTCACGGCGAATACGGCGAAGACGGCCAGATCCAGCGCGAACTCGAAGCCTTGCGTATCCCGTACACCGGCAGCGGGGTCAGCCCCAGCCAGTTGGGCATGGACAAAGCCGTTCAGAAAGCGATGATGCCGCAATACGGATTCGCCAGTCCGCCGATCATGGTGCTCGACCGCGAAGTCTGGAAACAGGCCAACGTTGAAGAAATGTACAACCGCGCCATCCAAACCGTTGGTTTTCCGATTGTTATCCGGCCCGCCAACCAGGGTTCGTCCATCGGCGTGTCCATCGTGGAAGAAGAAGGGGGGTTGGAAGAGTTTGAAAATGCCGTAAACAGCGCGTTTTTCCGGGAAATCATCCCGGCAAGCGAATGGACAGACCGCGATGCGTTCGAACGGGTCGAATACGTGCGGCTGCTCACGGACATCCGCGACGGCCTCGGTTTTCCGATGCTGGTGGCCACCCCACACGAACAAAAAGTCATTTACCATCCGGAAGCGCTCCTCCAATATTTAGACAGCACAGCGGAAACGCTGCAACAGGAAGGCGGCGCCTTTATGCTGGAAAGCCACGACGACGAAAGCCAGGTGCTCATTGAAGCCTTTATCCACGGCAAGGAATTTTCCTGCATCGTCATCCGCAAAGAAGACAACAGCGCGGTGGCCCTGCCGCCAACGGAAATTGTCAAAGGTTCGGAAGTTTACGATTACCGTTCGAAATACCTGCCCGGCCTGTCGCGCAAAGTAACGCCGATAGATTTAGCCGATTCGGACATCCACGCCATCCGCGCGGAATGCGAGCGGCTGTTTCATACCCTCGGATTCCACGTGTATGCGCGCATTGACGGCTTCATCAAACCCGACGGGAGCATCATTCTGAACGACCCGAATACGACTTCGGGCATGTTGCCTTCGTCTTTCTTTTTCCACCAGGCCGCCGAAATTGGCCTGAACCCTTCTCAATTCCTGACGTACATCATCCGGGCTTCCCTGCAGGAACGATTGGCTGAGCAACCCGGTCAGGATGGCTTCCGCAAGCTGATGGAACGCTTAGATGAGCAGATCGTCACGCTGCGGGCGACGGCTACCCAGCGCAAACGCATTGCGGTGATTATGGGTGGCTACTCCTTCGAGCGGCATATTTCGGTGGAAAGCGGGCGCAACATTTTTGAAAAATTAGCCAGTTCCGATAAATACGAGCCCATTCCGGTTTTCCTGAGTGGCGACGAAAAAAACTTCGAACTCTGGCAGATCCCCATCAACCTAATGTTGAAGGACAATGCCGACGACATCCGCGATAAAATCCTGCACTGGAAACTCCACCCGGTTGTGGAAGCCATTAAGGTGCAATGCGCCGAAATCACCGGAAAGTACGCTTCCCGCGATGTGGTTTTTGCGCCCAAGCGCCTCAGTTTTGACGATTTGAAGCAATCGGTGGACGGCGTTTTCGTCGCCCTGCACGGCAGACCGGGCGAAGACGGGCAGGTTCAAATGCAATTGGACGCCAAAGGCATTCCCTACAACGGTTCCGGCGTGCGGTCGTCGAGCATTACAATAGACAAGTTCCGCACGTTGCAGACGCTGAAGAAAAACGGCTTCCCCATTGCGCAGCAGTTGCTGGTAAAAAAAGCGGAATACGAGGCCAATTCAATGGATTTTTTCAACCGGATTGAAACGATGTTCGGCTACCCGGTGGTGGCCAAACCAGTTGACGACGGGTGCAGTTCGGCGGTGAAGGTCATTGACCACCGCGCTGAACTCGAAGCCTATACCCGCCTGATTTTCCGGCCCGAAGGCCAGGAAGGCGAAGAAGCGCGCCGGGTCTTGCACCTGAAGCAAAAAGAGGAGTTTCCGCGCAAGCAGGAAATTTTGTTTGAAAGCCTCATCAAAGCCAACGGCGCTTCCCACTTTCTGGAAGTAACCGGCGGGTTGCTCACGCATTTTAATGCCGACGGCACCCTGCGCTACGAAGTTTTTGAGCCATCCGAGACCTTGGCCAGCGGAGAAGTGCTGTCGCTGGAGGAAAAATTCTTAGCCGGCGAAGGGCAGAACATCACCCCCGCAAGGTTTTCCACGGAACCCAAACGCTACGAAACCATCGCGGCACAAGTGAAAGAAGCGCTGGAAAAAGCGGCCCGCATTTTAGACATTCAGGGTTATGCGCGCATTGACGCATTTGTGCGCATTTACGAAGGCGACCGCGCAGAAACCGTTGTGATCGAAGCCAACTCGCTGCCTGGCATGACGCCGGCCACCTGCATTTTTCATCAGGCTGCGATCAATGGCTACAAACCTTATGAGTTCATTGATCAGATCCTGGAGTTTGGGTTTGAGAAAAAATTGCGCGAAAGCGGAAAACCTGTCATTCCGGTTGCTGCCTCGCAAGCCCCCACGGACAGCATTCCGGAACAATGGCTGACCAGCGTGCAGGAAGCTCCGCCAGCCGGGCCGGTAGAGCAGCC
The DNA here is from genome assembly GCA_022841505.1 of Saprospiraceae bacterium. GTDB lineage: Bacteria > Bacteroidota > Bacteroidia > Chitinophagales > Saprospiraceae > JABWAJ01. Next base: position 3,559 of record JALHRK010000457.1, read on the forward strand.
GGAATCGGAATTACAGCCCCAATCCGGCGCAGACGGCAACCTTTCGCTGCCGCAATACGACGAACTGCCACAAAAGCCGCCGACCTGGGAAAACATCACCTACGGCATCCGCACCATGGCGGGTAACGCAGCAGCCTTCTTAGGTTCTGCGCCATTCCTGATGAACCTGTTGGCGCTGGTGATATTCGGAGGCGGCATCTTGTTGGTGGTGACGCTGGGTCTGAACTGGTACACCCGGCACGGAGAATCCCTTCAGGTGCCGAATTATATTGGCATGGACCTGCGGGAAGCCTCCCGCAAGGCAAAAAGCATGAGCTTTGCCATTGTCATCATTGATTCCGTTTTCGACCCCGACAAGCGGGCTTACGAAATTTTCCAGCAGGACCCCCGGCCGTTTTCCCGGGTGAAGGAGAACCGGACGGTTTACCTGAGCATGTACAGCAGCACGCCGCCGGAGGTGACCCTGCCGAGTCTGGTGGGCAATTACGATTTTTATCAGTACGAAAAAAAGTTGCGCAGCCTGAAAATCAGGGCGGAAATCAAAGAACGCCAGTTTGACAGCAAGCAACAGGAAAATACCATTTTGCACTTCTTCTACAACGACCGCAAGATCACGGACGAAGACCTGCGCCAGGGCGTAAAAATCCCGCAGGGCAGCGTGTTGCAATTCGTGGTCAGCGTCCGCCACACGGGCATGGTGCCCATCCCCGATATGGTTTGCAAAACCTACGAAGAAGCCGTGTTCCTCATCAGCAGCATGAACCTGAACATCGGCACCATCTACGGCGAAGTAACCGACCGCAGCACCGCCTACATCTGGAAACAGGAACCCGCCTACGTCCCCGACGAGATGCTGCGTATGGGCGAACAGGTCAGCCTTTATTTAGTGCAGGAGCGCCCGGCCGGTTGTCCGGTGGAGGAAGCGCCGCCTGCGCCGCCGGTGGAGGAGAATGGGGAGGATTTTAATTGAGGACGGGTGTGGTTATTGGTTATTTGTTATTGGTGGGTTTTAGGTTGGAGGGTGGTTTCGCTAATCGGTTTCCACGAGTCCTGTTGGTTTGTCACTCCCGCCAGGGAGTCTGCAACAGCACACCGGTTGTTCATGCATTTACTGGTGCTAGGGGAAGGGTAATCATATAAAGATTGTCTTCGAAGGTATGTGCGGATTCGCATCAAGAGCTTTTCTTTTGTCGCAGATTCCCTGCCGGGAATGACAAACATGATGCATTATGCAGCACAGCCAATGCTCGCCGGTAACGGGAATGCCAACCGTGATGTGACAGCGCTTAGGGTAGCTGGAAGACTGCCTCGCCACCCACTTCCAACCATGCCATCCCCACCATCCGAACCAA
>JALHRK010000458.1 GCA_022841505.1 Saprospiraceae bacterium
ACCCAACTGCGGGCGTCAATTATTTCCTCGGCGGCACGCAGGACAATGGTACGCAGCGGTTTCAGATGCCCGGACTCGGCAGCACAGACGAGCCCACCGGGGCAGACGGCGCTTTCTGTTTCATTGATCAGGATGATCCGATGATCCAGATTACGGGTTCTCAAAACCGCCATTTCAATATTTCTACCAACGGCGGTGGAAGTTTTGGGACGCTGATCGGCAGCAAAACGGGGACGCTGTTCATTACACCCGCCGATTATGACGATGCCAACGATGCGTTTTATTTTTCGGACGGTCCGGATACCTTGGGACGAATCACGGATGTAGGCGGCGCCAATACGACGACTTTTGAAACGATTACGGCTTTCAACAATAGCCGGATCGCTACGGTTAAGGTTTCGCCGAATACGGCCAACCGGCTTTACGTCGGCACAACAACCGGACGCTTTGTGCGCATTGACAATGCAGATCAGTCCGGATCAGTGACGGTTACCACCCTTACCTCACCGGTTGGCGGGTTTATTTCTTCCATTTCCGTCGAGGTTGGGGACGACAACCACCTGCTGGTCACCTGCTCCAATTTTGGGGTGAACCAGGTTTTGGAAAGTACTGACGGCGGTATTTCCTGGACGCCACAGGATGGCGATTTACCGGATATGCCGGTGCGCAGCGCCCTGTTTAGTCCTTTCGACAGCGACCAGGTTTTGCTGGCCACTGAATTAGGCGTTTGGTCCAGTGCTAACTTAGATGGCGCAGCTACAACCTGGTTCCCAACCAATAATTTTGGCTTGGCCAATGTGCGCGTAGACATGCTGCAATACCGCGCTTCGGATCATTTGGTCATTGCGGGAACGCATGGCCGGGGCATGTACAGCACGGACTATTTTACCTTGCTGGGGACTTGTCCCGACAACCTGGCGGTAAACGGCCCGATTGCCGATGGGATCTATGTGGCGAAAGAATTCGTTACGTCAACCGGCACAGTTGCAGCTGGCGGCAAGGTCATTTTTCATGCCGGAACGGGCGTTGACTTGTTGCCCGATTTCACAGCCGAACGGGGCAGCGACTTCTGGGCGCTGATTCTGCCTTGCGATTTCGACAACCCCTTCAGGCCGGATGATGAACCAGTAGCGCAAACAACATTGATGGAAACCGATGCTCCGGGAACAGTGGGGGCGACACTTCCGCCTGACCCGGAAACTACGTCATTCGGCGAGATGGCCCTGATTTGTTATCCCAACCCTTCGCGCCAGCAAGCAACCGTTCAGTTTACGCTGCCGGAAGAAGGGATCGTCCACCTTTCGGTGATGGATGTGAACGGGAAATTGGTTCACCGCTTAGCGGCAGGAGAATACTATAATGCCGGCATCCATTTTGCCACCCTCGATGCAGACCGGCTGCAAAGTGGGTTCTATTTCATTGTGTTGCGTAGTGGCAGTTCCGCAAGGACAGAGAAAGTATTTGTGGTGCGGTAGTTGCCGGAATCTAGTGCCGCATTAAAAAACAGCATTTGACACAAGAGCCACTCCATGCGTTTTAGGGGTGGCTCTTGCTATTTTTGGGTTTTTTAAACGAAGTGCCCTATCTTCGCTCCGCTAATTCTATTTACATGGAAATCCCGGTACTCTACCAAATTTACCTCAACCACCCGGTTGTAACGACCGACTCCCGCAATGTCCCGCAAGGCGCCTTGTTTTTTGCCCTCCGGGGCGATAATTTTGACGGCAACCGCTTTGCGGCGCAGGCGCTTGCCGACGGGGCGGCATTCGCTGTGGTGGACGACCCGTCTGTTTGTTCAGACAGCCGCTTTCTGCTGGTAGAAGATACCCTGGCAGCCTTGCAGGCGTTGGGTCGGCACCATCGCCGGCAATTCGAAATTCCGGTCATTGCCATCACGGGGTCAAATGGAAAAACCACCACAAAAGAATTGGTCAGCGCGGTGCTGAGCAGCCATTATCCCACCCATTTTACGCGTGGAAATTTCAACAATCATATTGGGTTGCCGCTCACCTTGTTGTCCATGCCGCCTCAGACAGAAGTTGCTGTCATCGAAATGGGCGCCAACCACCAGGGCGAAATTGAGCTGTTGTGTACCCTGGCTGAGCCAACGCATGGCCTGATCACGAATATCGGCAAAGCGCATCTGGAAGGTTTTGGTGGGGTAGAAGGGGTAAAAAAAGGGAAATCCGAATTGTACCGATACCTTGCTGCAAACAATGGCATGGCTTTTATCAATAAAAATGAAGCTTTTCTGGAAGAATTAGCAGCGCCGGTTCCCAAGAAATTATATTACACCAAAAGCGATGCGCCCACGGTTGCCAATGAATATTACGAAACGCAATTGCTGGCTGCTGACCCATTTGTGAGGGTCGCTTTTTTGTCTGAATCCGGAGAATTGGTGGAAGTGGTCAGTCAGCTTATCGGGACCTACAACTTCAACAACATCATGACCGCCATTGCACTGGGCAAATATTTTAAGGTACCGGCACATAAAATCAAAGCTGCCATCGAGCAATACCTGCCCTCCAACAATCGCTCCCAATTGATCCACCTCGGCGAACATACGCTGATATTAGACGCTTACAACGCCAACCCCGATAGCATGCGCCAGGCCATCCTGAATCTTGCAGCGATGGAGGGCGCCCACAAAATAGCGATCCTCGGCGATATGCTGGAACTCGGCGAATCGAGCGCTGAAGAACACCGGCGCATCGCACAACTGGCGGTAGAACAGGGCTTCAACCAGGTGGTGCTGACCGGACCGGCTTTCGCCGAAGCAGCCCGGGAAGCCGGACTACGCCATTTTGAAAACGTGGACACGTTGCGCGAGTGGTTTGTTTTGCAGGATTTTCCACCTTCTTTATTGCTCATCAAAGCTTCCCGGGGCATGCGGCTGGAGCGGCTATTAATTACCGTAAGTGACGGCTCGGTGTAAGATTAGAAGGAGATAAGAGGCAAGTTGGCAAAAGGCAAGTATACAACTTGACCCTTGCCAACCTGCCCTTTGCTTCTTGCCAACTTGCCTCTTTACACAACCCCGGCACTTTTTTTCGCCCATAAGTGTATACACTACTTTATCCAATTTTAAAACCCGATAAAGCTTTTACACTTATGCCAACCAACACCCCGGCGCACCAGATTCGCGCCGTTTATGATGAACGCACCATCACCGTTTATCAGGCCTACCGAAAAGAAATCGCCCGAAATGCTGTCAAAGCCCAAACTTTCGTTGCTCCGTTCAAGATTGATCGGATGACCTGGATCAAACCTTCGTTTTTTTGGATGATGTACCGCTGTGGCTGGGCCGAAAAACCCGGTCAGGAGCACGTGCTGGCCATCAAAATAAAACAGGAAGGGTTCGACTGGGCGCTGGAGCACGCCTGCCTTTCCCATTTCGACGCGGCGTTCCACCCTTCCTACGATGCCTGGCAAGCCCAATTGCCATCCTCTCCTGTCCGCGTGCAATGGGATCCTGAACGGGATCTTTTCCTGAACAAATTAGACTACCGCTCCATTCAGATCGGCCTTTCCGGAGAAGCTGTTTTCCGCTATGTCAACGAATGGATTGTTGAAATCCAGGATATTACAGAAGAATGCAAGGCCATCCATGCCCTTGTCAGGGAAAGAAAGATGGAGGAAGCACAAGCTTTGATTCCCAAAGAGCAGGTTTATCCGAAAATTTTTCCGAGTGTTTTCCCGGCTGCGAATTTTCAGTAACGCAGCTATCGGACTATAAAGACAGACACTAGAAAAGGCCCACCTCCTCCAGGGTAAGGCGTTTTTTATGCATCTCCCGCTGTTTGAAAAAGGTCGGCGTAACCCCCGTAACTTTTTTGAATTGCTGGGATAGATGCGCCACACTGCTGTAATTCAGTTTGTAGGAGATTTCGGTAAGATTGAAATCTTCGTATAACAGCAATTCTTTTACCCGTTCAATTTTGTGCGCAATAATGTAGCGCTCAATTGTGGTACTCGTTATCCGCGAAAAAAGACTGGCAAGATAGGTGTAATTATAATTCAGTTTTCCTGTGAGGTAATCTGAAAAATTTGTTTGCGGGCCACCATCTGCATGTTGGACCATTTCAATGACGATGTTTTTTATTTTTTCAACTAAAATAACCTTTTTGTCCTCCATTAATTCAAGCCCTGATTTCGATAATAAAACTTTTAATTGAGCGCATTGCTCGGCAGTGATATTTGTTTTAATATGCACCTTTCCTAATTCCACTGTTCCGTACTTCAGCCCAAGTTTGTTCAACACCGATTTCACAGCCATTTTGCAGCGATGTGAGACCATATATTTGATGTACAGTTTCATAGGATTGCGTGTTTAGGGTGAGGAAATAAGTAATTTTTTTTATTCCAATAATTTTAATTTTTTGTAATTTAATGTTGCAGGAATTCTTTACAGAGCAGGCATGCAGTACCTGTTTCGCAATCGAACATCGCTATTCACCGCCATAAAAATTAGCAGTCCAGGGCAATACACCGGGAGTTTTTATGTGCATTGTTGCAGGGTTTCAGACAGTTACTGGGAGAATTGCTGATGCCCCGTATATCTGAGTTTGAAGCGTGTAGTATTATAATGCTTTAATTCCTGTTTCTATTATGCAAAAGGGCGTGTTTTTAAAAATTAGTCGTATTTATAACCAGTAGGAAAATGCCCGGAGTTGGTCATTAAATTCGTACAACAACGCAATCCCGGTAATATTCAAAACCAGCAATTGCCAATCCTAACGCTGCAGTAAGCCAAATAAAGCGCAATTTCAGTAAACATGGCCGAAGGGGATTGAAGGTGAAAACTATTAATTGGTCAAATTGGCTGTGGCGCCTGGTCGAATTTTCGGTATTTACCCGTCAGCCGACCAATAAAATAAATGAGCGGCATAAT
>JALHRK010000459.1 GCA_022841505.1 Saprospiraceae bacterium
TTCGATCCTACCTTAGCGCGCGGCCTGAGCTACTACACCGGCTGCATTTTTGAAGTCAAAGCCAAAGACGCGCAAATGGGCAGCATCGGCGGCGGCGGGCGCTACGACAACCTCACCGGCAACTTCGGCTTGCCTAACGTGTCGGGCGTGGGCATCTCATTCGGCGCCGAGCGCATTTTCGATGTGATGGAGGAACTGAAGTTGTTCCCCGAAAAAGTGTCCGGCGGCATCGAAGTCCTGTTCATTGCTTTTGACGGCCCCACCCACCGCTATGCCTTTGCGTGCGTTTCCAAACTCCGCGCAGCCGGCATCGCCTGCGACTTGTATCCCGAACCCGCAAAAATCAAAAAGCAGATGGACTACGCCAATAAACGCGGCGTGCCTTACGTCGTACTCATCGGCGAAACGGAAATGGCGAGCGGGAAACTGACGCTGAAAAATATGGCGAGCGGGGAGCAGGAGCAGCTTGGCGTGGAAGAAATTGCGGGGAAGTTGGGGTAACGTACCGCCGAACTCCGATTCGGCGACTACATGTCGGAGTGACGTACCGCCGAACTCCGATTCGGCGAGCTTCCGAAAAGGAACAACGCTTACCCCAAAAAAACCAGCGGGCAGGGCATAAGATTTCCCATCTGCTTCTGATATACGATCGTAAACAAAATTATTCACCTAAAATTTTACGATCATGAAAACCGGAATCCAAAGCATTCGTTTCGCAATAGCGGGTTTGTTGGCACTTTGCCTGTTGACAGGCCTGTTATTTACTTCCTGCAAAAAAGAGTTGGAACAACCCCGGGAGGAGGAAACCGTTCAGGCGCCTGATTCCATCCAGGACCTGATTGCTTATTTCAATTCCCAATGGGGCATTTTGCTCGCCGCGCCGGGTTATGAGCCCCAGGTGCTTGATTATCTCAGCGCCCAACCTACCAGCAACCGGGATCGGTATTTGTTGACGGTCAATACAGCATCCGGCACAACGGCCACTTTTTTATTTACCCTTAAAACAGCCCCTCAGGAAGAAATTTTCCTCATTTCCAATGAGCCTGTTTTTGAAGAGGCGGGCGAAGAAGATGGGGTAAAATTCAAGGTGTATAAAAACGCCAACTGCCCGGACAAGACGAATCAAAATACGGAAACAGGCCCCTGGGTCAACCTGCCCCAAATTGACCCGGTAACGGAAGCGGCTTCCTACCGCTCCAAGGTTGAAGAAAAACACACCAAGTGCGTTTACAACAAAAATGAAAGCAATAAATGCACGGAATTCCTAAAAAAGGTAGGCACGACTACGTACAACGATAAATTGGACGGAAAGGGGAAGGAGGTGAAGACGGAGGATTATTTGCGGTATCGGTGTGATTAGTGATAAAAGGTTTTTTTACTGCATAGTTTTTTTACCACATAGTTCACATAGGGGTTTTCACATAGAACACATAGTTCTGATGCACTCGGGGAGCAGCTCCTATGTGAACTATGTGAAAACAACTATGTGCTCTATGTGGTAAAACCCCTAAAAAACTACATGGTAAAAACCTTGCCAATCAGCTCATAACCGATTAATTCATTTGCGGTTCCTTCTTGTTGTCCATGTATTTTCCCAGCAAATCCGGCAGTTTTTCAATGGCAGCAGATACCCCGTGGGTGGTAGTAGCCGGCACAAACTGGATCAGTTCGCCGCGTGTCACCAGGAAGCCCATCGGAACGATGCCCATACCGGCTCCCGCGCCGCTACCTTCACCATGTCCGGTGACTTTTGCTTCACCTTCGCCGCCGCCATAGCCGAAGCCCATGCCGACTTTGATGACAGGCACACAGGTGAATTCGCCGAGTTTGAATTCTGTGCCGATGACCGTACTGGTTTTGGTTTCATCCCTCAGAAATTCGGTGACTTTGGATAGCACCTCTTCATAATTTCCTGTTTTCATAATCATGCTATTTTAGTGAAAACGTGATGAAATAATTATCCATAAAACCCGGCCCAAGCGGTTTTCGACCAGCAAAGAGCCTTCGTTTTTTCCTTGAAAATTAATCCATACGCCAACATTGGGTTTTTGCAAAAGCCAACCCGCCGGAAAAAGCCAGGCGTTCCACAAATAATCGCCGGTGTCAATCCATAACCGGCAATGCCGCACTTTGAAGGTCCGTGCAATTTTTTTCACCAGCAGCCACCGGGCAATGCCCCGCTGCGGTTTTTTGACCGCTTTGGTTTTTGGCTTTGTTTTTGGTGGCTCCGGCTTCGATTGCATTTCGGAGAGCGCCCAGCGTTTTTTCCAAAAAAACAACCTGGTTTCAATGACGTCCAATCCTTGCTCCGGCAGCCAGTTCAAGGCTCCGAGTCCGATCCATTCCACCCGGTAAATCCCTTTCCACGTGTTGACCTCTAAGCGGATCGGCGCCCACAGCAGCCAAAAAATTGCTGCAACGAATATGGAAAAGAACACCCACCACATTGGCGTAATGTTTTTGTTTTAAGAAGTAATACAAAGGTCAGGGCCTCCCTTTCTTTTGGCAATGAGCGCCATCATATCCGTTGATGATTCAAGTCACCGAAACCTGGAATCCACACGGCGCACCAACTTTGACATTGGTTATTCCGTGTTCTTCTGTTCAATTCAAAAACCGTAGCATATCGAGCAAAGAACCCCGAACGCCCAAGTTTCCCTCATTTGTTCAACTTGTTTAAAATCAACCCCGGACATGACCCTACTCATTTTTTTTTCACTTGGCTTCACGCACCTTGTCCTTGAACTAAAATTGATTTTATATGAAAAATCAAACCGGTATCTGGGTCGATCTTCGGAATGCCTACATCATAAACCTTCCGGCTGAATTGCACGCCAATGAAGATGCAGAGGTCATCCACCTGACTTCTGAAATCGAAGAAAGCGCAGCTGCGGGCGGAACGCGCAGCAAAACACCCTGGGGGCCACAGGGGGGAGACCTGCAGCGCACGGCACAGGAACGCCGGCACCACGAAGAAAACGGATATTTCAGCGCCATCATGGACGCTATTCCACCAAACGCAGCAGAATTGGTCATTTTTGGCCCATCGGAAGCCAAGCACGGCTTAGCCAATGCGCTTGGCAAAAAGGTACATGGCCAGCCCAAAATAGCAGGCGTAGAAAGCGCCGACCAAATGACCCAACACCAAATGGTGGCCTGGGTGCGGGCGTTTTTTACCCGCCCTGCATCCAGGCATTTGCCGAATCAGTAGGGGCGTGGAGAAGGGGCAAGGGGCAAATGGGCAAGGGGCAAAGAAGTAGAAGTTATCTTAAAATAAACGCATTATGAAAACGAAGTTTCTAATATCAATTGCTTCGCTTTTCCTTTTTGCGGGCATCAGCACTTGTGCATACTCGCAGACGGATAAGGAATTACTCGCTAAAATTGTGGAAGAAAACCAAAAAGCGGTAGACGCTTTGGTGCTGTACCCGGCAGAAACGCGGCAGGATATTTTGGAGGTCGCTTTGTATCCGGAGGCGTTGATCAAATTGGAGAACTTGCAGGCTTCAACCGCTGCTGCTTTTAACAAAGCTGTGGCGAATTATGCCAAAGAAACCCAGGAAATGCTATGGGATTTGACCCGTTACCCCGGTTTGGTGCGGCGAATTGCCCGGGAATCTGGCGGATCAAAAGCAGGCATCGATCGTGTATTGACCGGTTATCCCGAAGAAATCCACGATAAAGCGCTGCGGGGCGGGATGGATTACTTCGGTGTGTTGAAGCAAATTGACGAACTGAACCAGGCTGCAGAATCTGCTTTTGAAACCATGATTTCCGCCTATCCGACAAAAACCAAAGCGGCGTTAAACCGCCTGCTCGAACTGCCGGAAGTATTGAGTTTACTGACGGAGAACATCCGCCTGACCATTCTGGCCGGCGACCTGTACCGCAAAGATCCGGCCTGGATCCTGCACCAGGTTGACAGCCTCAACCTTGTAGTTGCCCGTCGGAATGCCCAGGAGGTTGAAGCCTGGAAAAAAAGCTTAGAAGAAAATCCGCAGGCAAAAGAAGAGTTGATGGCTGCAGCCCAGACTTATGCAGAAGAAAACGGTTACGACGACGACCTGTACGATGACGACCTGTACGATGGCGATGTGTACGATGAGGGGCAATACGACAGGCCCGTTCGCATTGTCGAACGCCATTACCACCACTATCCTTATTGGTTTGGATATCCGTCCTGGTACGATTATCCACGCTGGCGTCCTTATCCCTGGTGGTGGGATTGGGGGTTCTATTACCCCGGATCGGTTCGCACCATCGTGGTCATTGGCCTGCCGTCCTACCACTTTACGCACTGGTACTTTTACCATCCGTGGCACCACGACCGCTGGTGTCATTTGTCGGATCATTTTGTCCGCCACCACTACCGCCATCACAATAGCGGCGGCAGCATCACAACCGGGGTTGAGGTTTGGCAAAAACGACACCGGGAAATTATCAGCGATGACTGGCTCAGAGACGACAACCGGCGGGTAGACCGTTTCCGGGAATTTAGCCGCATGGAGGCAAATCGCGACAAATACAACCGCAGCAATCCGGATAAAAAATTAGGTGAACGGGATTATTTGGATCGAAACAGCGGGCGTTATCCGGAACTTTCCAAAGTAAAACCGCCCAGGGCGCCTGTTGAACAACCAACAACCCGCACCAAACCGCCAACAAGGGACCTGCGCGATGAAGGCGCCCCCGAGCTGAAAAAAACGCCGGATCAGGATCGCAAAAAACAACCGGCACCGGACACCAGAACCAAACCTGACACACCTCCCAAAACAAAACCAGACACCCAGCCCGTGACACCGCCAACCCGGGTGCCACGCACCGTGCAGCCTGAAATAAACAAAGGCAGGGAGCACCACGAAACGACTTTGGAAAAGCAAAAAACCAGA
>JALHRK010000460.1 GCA_022841505.1 Saprospiraceae bacterium
ACCCGAACCACGTGGCGCTCAATTTGCCCACGGATTGTGCAAGCTGCCACACCACCGCACCGGATTGGGCGCCGGCAACCTTTGCCATCCACAACGATTTTTATCCACTCAACGGCGCACACGCGGCCATCGCAAACGACTGTGCCGCCTGCCACAACGGAGACTACAACAATACGCCAAATACGTGTTTCGGGTGTCACTCAACGGATTACAACGAAACGACAGATCCGAACCACATAGCGCTCCAATTTTCCACCGACTGCCAAAGCTGTCACACAGAAACAACCTGGACGCCTTCTACTTTCGACCACGACGGGCAGCATTTCCCGATTTACAGCGGCGAGCACAATGGCGAATGGAACGCCTGTGCAGACTGCCACACGAACTTGTCGGATTATTCTGTTTTCACCTGTACGACCTGCCATGCCAATCCAGAAACCGACAACCAGCACGAAGGAGTCGGCGGATACGTTTTCAATAGCCCAGCCTGCCTTGCCTGTCACCCAACCGGCGATGCAGACGTAATTTTTGACCACAACACCACAGATTTTCCGCTAACCGGGGCGCACCTTACCACAGATTGCATGGCCTGTCACGCAGGCGGTTATGCAGGAACGCCGACTGATTGCGCGTCGTGTCACACAGCGGATTTCAACCAAACTGTAAATCCGAATCACGGGAGTTTGGGTTTGTCAACCGACTGCGCGTCGTGCCACACTACAACTCCGGGTTGGGCGCCGGCCACCTTTGCTAACCACAATGATTTTTATATTTTAAATGGCGCTCATATCCCGATCGCCAACGACTGCGCGGCCTGCCACAACGGAGATTACACCAATACGCCGAACACCTGTGCTGGCTGCCACACGACTGATTTTAATCAAACCACAAACCCCAACCACGCCGCAAACCAGTTCCCGACCGACTGTGCGACTTGCCATACAGAATCGGCCTGGGCGCCTTCAACGTTTGATCACCAGGCGATCTACCCCTTCACCGGGGCGCACGTGGCGATCGCGGATGACTGTGTTGCCTGCCACCACGGCAACTATACCAATACGCCAAATACTTGTGCGGGTTGCCACACCACGGATTACAACCAAAGTACCAATCCGAACCACGTGGCGCTGGGTTTCCCGACCGATTGCGAAAGCTGCCACACCACCGCGCCTGATTGGGCCCCGGCAACCTTTGCCATCCACAACGATTTTTATCCGCTCAACGGCGCGCACGCAGTCATTGCCAATGATTGCGCCGCCTGCCACAACGGGGATTACAACAATACCCCGAATACCTGCATCGGCTGCCACTCGGCGGACTACAACGCCACGACAACCCCGAATCATGCGGCGGCACAGTTCCCGACAGACTGCACGGGATGCCACTCGGAAACCGCCTGGGCGCCGGCCACTTTCGACCACGACGGACAATATTTCCCGATTTACAGCGGGGCACACAACGGGGAGTGGAGCGCTTGTGCGGAGTGCCATACCAACCCCTCCAATTACACTGAATACACTTGCACGACCTGCCATGCCAACCCGGAAACGGACAACCAGCACGAAGGGGTCGGCGGATACGTTTTCAACAGTCCGGCCTGCCTCGCCTGCCACCCTACGGGCGATGCATCGAATATTTTTGACCACAACACGACCGATTTCCCACTCACAGGGGCGCACCTTACGACCGAATGCATGGCCTGCCACACTGCCGGATATGCTGGGACGCCGATGAATTGCGCTTCGTGCCATACCACGGATTTCAACCAAACAGCCAATCCTAACCACGTCAGCTTAGGCTTGTCAACTGATTGCGCTACGTGCCACACCACAGCCCCCGGCTGGGCGCCGGCGACTTTTGCTGACCACGATGACTATTACGCGCTTACTGGCGCTCACGTCCCCATTGCCAATGATTGTGCGGCCTGCCATAACGGTGACTATACCAATACCCCAAACACCTGCGCGGGCTGCCATACCCCGGATTACAACCAAAGCCTGAACCCGAACCATACTGCGTTAGGGCTGTCAACCGATTGCGCTTCGTGTCATACGACCGCTCCGGGTTGGGCGCCGGCTACTTTTGCGGTTCACAATGATTATTACCCACTCAACGGGGCACATGCCGCCATTGCCAACGATTGTGCCGCGTGTCACAACGGCGATTACACCAATACGCCAAACACTTGCGCAGGGTGCCACCAGGCAGACTACGTTGCGACGACCGACCCCGATCACGCTGCCAACCAGTTCCCGACAAACTGTGAAAGCTGCCATGGTGAAAGTGCCTGGGCGCCTTCCACATTTGATCACAATGCCATTTACCCATTCACCGGCGCGCATATCCCGATTGCAGCTGATTGCAACGCTTGCCACAACGGCGACTACACCAATACCCCAAATACCTGCGCCGGCTGCCACCAAACCGATTACAACGCCAGTACCAATCCAAACCACGTTGCTTTGGGGCTGCCCACGGATTGTGCGATGTGCCATACAACGAACCCGGGCTGGGATCCGGCGACTTTCCCCATTCACAACGACTATTATGTGTTGAACGGGGCGCATGCTTCCATTGCCAACGATTGCGCGACCTGCCACAACGGCGATTACACCAACACGCCTAACACTTGCGCGGGGTGCCACCAGGCAGACTACAATGCAGCGGCCAATCCGAATCACGTTGCCGCTCAGTTCCCGACCACCTGTGCCGATTGTCATTCGGAAAACAACTGGTCGCCTTCCACATTTGACCACAGTGCATTTTATCCGTTCAACGGGGCGCATATTGCGATTGCCAACGACTGCAACGCCTGCCACCAGGGCAATTATACCAATACCCCAAATACCTGCGTCGGTTGCCACCTGAGCGATTACAATACGACGACCGACCCCAACCATGCCTCTGCCCAGTTCCCGACGAACTGCGAAAGCTGCCATAGCGAAAGTGCCTGGGCGCCTTCGACTTTTGACCACAATGCCATTTATCCGTTCACCGGCGCGCATATCCCGATCGCCAACGATTGCGAAGCTTGTCACCACGGCAATTATACCACGACGCCCAACACTTGTTCGGGTTGCCACCAAACTGATTTCAACTCCAGTACCAATCCAAATCACGTTGCCTTAGGATTGCCTACGGATTGCGCAATGTGCCATACGACTGATCCTGGCTGGGATCCGGCGACTTTCCCTATTCACAACGACTATTACGCTTTGAACGGGGCGCATATTCCTATCTCCAATGATTGTGCGGCATGCCACAACGGCAATTACAACAACACGCCGAATACCTGTGCAGGCTGCCACCAGGCGGACTACAATACTACAACAAACCCCAACCACCTCACTGCCCAGTTCCCGACCACCTGCGCGGATTGCCATACGGAAAGCAACTGGACGCCTTCGACGTTTGACCACAATGCATTTTATCCGTTCAACGGAGCGCACGTTGCGATTGCCAACGACTGCAACGCCTGCCACCAGGGCAATTATACCAATACGCCAAACACCTGCGTGGGCTGCCACCTGAGCGATTACAATACAACTACCAATCCTAACCACGCTGCTGCACAGTTCCCGACGAACTGTGAAAGTTGCCATAGTGAAAGCGCCTGGATCCCTGCGACGTTTGATCACAGCGCGATTTATCCGTTCACCGGAGCGCATATTGCGATAGCCAACGACTGCGAAGCTTGTCACCACGGCAATTATACCACGACTCCCAACACTTGTTCGGGTTGCCACCAAACTGATTTCAACTCCAGTACCAATCCAAATCACGTTGCCTTAGGGTTGCCTACGGATTGTGCGATGTGCCATACGACTGCACCCGGCTGGGATCCGGCAACCTTCCCGATTCACAACAACTATTATGTTTTGAACGGGGCGCACGCAGTCATCGCCAATGATTGTGCAACCTGCCACAACGGCAATTACAACAACACCCCCAATACTTGTGCTGGGTGCCACCAGTCGGATTACAATGCGACGATCAACCCCAATCACGCATCCGCCCAGTTCCCGACCACCTGCGCAGACTGCCATTCAGAAAATACCTGGGTTCCGTCCACGTTCAACCACAATGCGTTTTATCCGTTCACCGGGGCGCATATTCCAATTGCCAATGACTGCAACGCTTGTCACCAGGGCGACTATGTCAACACCCCCAACACCTGTGTTGGCTGTCACCTGCCTGATTTCAACAGCAGTACCAACCCCAACCACGTCGTCCTTGGCATTCCAACCGATTGTGCGATGTGCCATACGACCAACCCCGACTGGGATCCGGCGACTTTCCCGATTCACAACAATTACTGGGTTTTGAGCGGGGCGCATGCGGCTATTGCCAACGACTGTGCAGCTTGCCACAACGGCAATTACAACAACACGCCCAGCACCTGCGTAGGTTGTCACTTAGCAGCGTACAATTCAGCCAATAACCCCAACCACATTGCGGCAGGATTCCCGACGGATTGCATGGCCTGCCATAGTGTAAATGGCTGGATGCCTGCGACTTTCGATCACGACGATCAGTATTTCCCGATTTACAGTGGCAAACACGACGGCGAGTGGAACCAATGCGTCGAATGCCATACAACCCCCGGTAATTTTACTTTATTCAGTTGCATACAATGCCATGAACACGATAACCCGGGCGAACTTGCGAATGACCACGAAGATGTTTCGGGGTATCAATATAATAGCCAGGCTTGTTTTGCCTGCCACCCCGACGGCGAAGACTAGTGTCTGTCTTTATAGTCCGATAGCTGCGTTATGTGAAGGCCAAAAATTGGTCATTTACCCGAGTAAACTCCCACTTTTTGGCCTTCACATGCCTTGCTCTCGAACTCTAAAGAACAGACACCCGACGAAATGCTCTCA
>JALHRK010000461.1:0-3405 GCA_022841505.1 Saprospiraceae bacterium
CAAAGTATACAAAAAATTATTAGAAAAAGTTACAACTTCAGGAATCCCAATAATATCAATAGGATTTGGCTCTGAAGACTATAGTCAAATGATAAACATTTCAAATCGCTCTGGAGCTGGAAAAAAAGACACAGGTTATTTCACTGAAATATCATCCATGAATTTAAAAGAAGTGTTTGATAAAATATTTTATTCAATAACTAAATCTTATAAGATTATTTGGAAACCTACGTTTAGTGAAAAAAATAAAGAAATAATCGTTGGTATAAATGTTTCTTTCAGAAATCGGAATGGGGAAATAAAAAAAGCTAAATTTAGTTTTAGCTACATAACACAATAGCATGGCTTTGTTGCATGAATCGGCCTTAAGCTGAAAAGTGGGCTGGCATCGTATCTTTGGTTTTCCACAACTAAAGAGGTTTGTTGCGTAAAATATTCCTGTTTGGTTTTTGATGGGTTGTCAATTTTTCAAACCAGAAGGGCTTGAGCAACATATTTCTCACAAACCATATGCCAAGACAACCGAAAAATGTTCTACAACAACACTATGATACATCAATTTGCTTAGTCAATTCCTCTCCCACTAAACCTTCCATTATTTTTCCAGTCCAACCCCAAAACAACATCCTTACCATGAAAAAAACGCTACTCTTCCTGCTTCCGGGCCTGTTTTCCTTTGCACTCCAGGCTCAAGATCTCTACTTCCCTCCGTTGGTCGGCAACACCTGGAGCACCTCTACGCCGGAATCTTTGGGCTGGTGCCCGGATAAAATTGACGAGCTCCTCGACTACCTGGAGGTCAAAAACAGCAAAGCTTTCATCGTGTTGAAAGACGGCAAAATTGTCATTGAAGAATATTTCGGAACCTTCACACAGGACAGCCTCTGGTACTGGGCTTCGGCCGGAAAAACGCTGACGGCATTTACCGTGGGCATCGCACAGCAGGAAGGCCATTTGTCCCTGGAAGATGCAACCTCCGACTACCTCGGCGCTGGTTGGACCTCCTGCCCCCCCGACAAGGAGGCAAACATCACCATCCGCAACCAACTCACCATGACTTCCGGGTTGGATGATGGTACCGGCGATCCTTATTGTACCCTCAGCAGTTGCCTGCAATACAAAGCCGACGCCGGCACGCGCTGGGCTTACCACAATGGGCCTTATACCCTGCTGGACGGGGTCATTGAAGCGGCTACCGGCCAAACGCTGAATGCTTACATCACCCAAAAAATCAAAGCGCAAACCGGCATGACCGGCACTTTTCTGCAAATAGATTACAACAACGTGTTTTTCAGCAAACCAAGGAGCATGGCCCGTTTCGGCCTGCTGATGCTGAACAAAGGCAAGTGGGACAATACGCCCATTTTGACAGATACGGCTTATTTCAACCAAATGGTGAATACTTCCCAGGAACTCAACAAATCTTATGGCTACCTGTGGTGGCTGAACGGCAAGGGGTCTTTTATGGCGCCCGGCCTCCAGTTTGTTTTTCCTTTTGACCTGAACCCGAGCGCGCCGGATGACATGATCGCGGCGCTTGGCAAAAACGGGCAAATCATCAACATCGTACCCAGCCAAAACTTAGTTTACATCCGCATGGGCAATGCGCCTGGCGTGGGCGAAGTTCCGGTGACCTTCAACGATACTGTTTGGCAAAAACTCAATGCGGTGATTTGCAATGTCACCGATGTAGAAGACCAAATCAAAGCGGAGGCTGACGCGGTTAAGGTATACCCCAACCCGGCGCAGCAATCGTTTGCAGTTGAGCTGCCCGAACAAACGTTTAGTGTTGTGGTATTTGATGCGACGGGAAGGCGGGTATTTGAAGCGGAAGACGTTTCTCAAAAAATGAAAATTGACGCCAACGCCCTTAATAATGGCATTTACACGGTTAGGGTAACGACGCGGAATCAGGCTGTTTTCCACCATAAAGTGATGGTGGTGCATTGACCGATTAATTAGTGTTTGCCTTTTTAGTGGTTAGTGAGGGTGTCACTTAAAGTGAATAACTAGTGTCTGCCTTTTTAGTCGGGTGTCTGCTCTTTAGAGTTCGAGAGCAAGGCATGTGAAGGGCCAAAAGTGGGAGTCCCGCCCGTCGGACGGGATGACCAATTTTGGCCCTTCGCATAACGCAGCTATCGGACTATAAAGAGCAGACACTAACTAATTGAAATGCGCTTCCATAAAAGCAATCAACTGCTCATCCTCCATCTTATTCGAGGTGCTTTCACTGGACACGGCATTTTTGTATTGCGGCGTGTCGGCGAGGAATTTTATGAATTGTTCCTGAATCTGGCCGGTTCCGGTCACATGCACCTCATCTATATTGGGCATATTCGCGGCAATTTCCTTAAAAAACTTTTGTGTTAAGGCAATTTCCTGATTGTTGGATGCATGCTCATTGGAGTTGCTGGATGGGCCTGCATTCTTTACATGTCCCAGGACAACAAAATCTCCTTCGTCCACATTTTCCCTGCCTGCAATGGTCGCATGGTGGGAATCCATCCACACGCCAAACTGTTTTTTGTTTTTTCCTGACATTTTATTCTGTTTAAAATACAAACAAAATAAGGTAAGGAAATGTTTTTTGCCCCGAAAATCCTCACGCCAAAAAATCATCCATCACCGCCTGCACTGCCTTAAAAACCGTCTTATCATAAAAATAAATTGCACTGGCCAACAGCGGTACCTGCTCAGCCAAAAGGCTGGCTTGTGCAATCCACAGCGCAGTCAGTGTATAGCTTGGGTGCAGGTGTAGAATGGGATTGCCCTTGCCGTCTTTTCCAAAATTGTATTTGAAAGCGCCGGCAAAAATCGCTGCGGAAATGGGGCTGAAATTCAGGAGGTTGACGTGTTCAAGCGGGCCGCCGGGAAGTGTAGCGGCATAGTTGCCGGCTAAATAAGCATTGGCATAGGCATTGGCGATGTGCTCCAGCGCCTTTTGACAGTCACTCGCAAGGCTCGGCGACAACGACAACGCGGACAGGTTTGGCGAATAGGTATGCAACAACCTTTGGCCTGCGGGAGCCGTATTAAAGATGGATTCGCCTTGTTTGATGGCCGGAATTGGATCCAGCGGGTGAAATTTGCCATAGATGGCGCCACTGGCTCCGCCGCCGGAGGGCGCCATTCCGCTGCCGATGGCGCTTCCGGCTGGATCTTGAATGATGCCTGTCGGGGCATTTTGTACGGCGCCGTTCACCAGCGTCGGCTGATGAAGCGACAAGGCGTCAAGCTGATCCCCGTACCCGAGTTTGCCCAGTAAGGATTTCGGCGCACTAACCACTAAGCCATTTTCACTAAAATCGCTGTCGTCAAGGCCACTGAGGGTAATCTTGCTGCTGTTGAAAACTTGTTGAACCATAGGTTATGCATTTATCTGATAAAGATAAAAGAATAACCGCA
>JALHRK010000461.1:3505-4879 GCA_022841505.1 Saprospiraceae bacterium
TAAGCCATTTTCACTAAAATCGCTGTCGTCAAGGCCACTGAGGGTAATCTTGCTGCTGTTGAAAACTTGTTGAACCATAGGTTATGCATTTATCTGATAAAGATAAAAGAATAACCGCAAAGCTGAAGATAACATGATTGATAATTGATGATGTGGCTACCCAACAAATGGGTGGTCATCATGGAACTTTTGAACCCAAAAACCGCTCCACTGCTTTTGCCACATTCTGCCCGTCCATCGCCGCAGAAATAATCCCCCCCGCGTAACCCGCGCCTTCTCCGCAGGGGAAAAGGCCCGAGGCGTCTTCGTGCATCAGGGTAAGTGGGTTTCGCGGGATGCGAACGGGCGAACTGGTGCGGCTTTCCGTGCCGATCACATTCGCGTCGGCGGTGTCGTAGCCGCGCATCATTTTGCCGAACTGCTGCACGCCTAAGCGCAGGCGTTCGGAAATGCCGGCCGGGAGTAGCTCGTGCAGGGGCGCAGAGAGCAATCCGGGGATGTAGGAGGTTGCATGCAGGTCAGGTGAAAGGCGGCCCGCCACAAAATCGGGCAGGCGCTGGGCCGGGGCGCGCTGGCTGCCATCGCCGGCAGCAAACATCGTTTGCTCCACGTGGCGCTGGAATTCGAGTCCAGCAAATACGCCGTGCTGCTGAAAACCGGCAAGGTCTTCCAATTCCACGGCCACCACGGTTCCGGAATTGGCGAAAGGCGAATCGCGCCGCGACATAGACATGCCGTTCACCACAATTTCGCCAGGCGCAGTGGCTGCCGGGACGACTAAGCCGCCAGGACACATACAAAAGGAAAATACCCCGCGGCCGTTCACCTGACAAGCCAACCGATAGCTGGAAGCCGGCAGGTGGGGGTCGCGCTCCGGCTGCCGGTACTGGATGCGGTCTATGAGCGGTTGCGGGTGCTCGATGCGCACGCCGAGGGCAAAAGGTTTGGCTTCGACACGGACACCTTTGCGATCCAACAGGTAATAAATGTCGCGCGCGGAGTGGCCGGTGGCTAAGATGACCGCTTCGCCAAAATGTTCCGTTGCGTTGTTGACTACGATGCCGGCGATTTTGCCGTCGTGCAGCAGGAGGTCGGTGACTTTGCTGTCGAAATGCACTTCTCCGCCGTAGTGCAGGATGGTTTCGCGGATATTGGCCACCACGTTCGGCAATTTATTGGAACCGATATGCGGGTGCGCATCCACGAGGATGTCGTCCGGCGCGCCGTGTTCCACCAGCAGGCGCAGGGCTTTGTAAATGTCGCCACGCTTGTGCGAACGGGTGTAGAGTTTGCCGTCGGAATAGGTACCAGCCCCGCCTTCGCCAAAGCAATAGTTGGAGTCGGGGTTCACTTTGCCGAACTGTTGGATGTCGC
>JALHRK010000462.1 GCA_022841505.1 Saprospiraceae bacterium
ACGGAAACCCATTGCGCGAAGACCGGATGGAGGCCATTTATGCCTCCTTAGCCGGCTATATCCAATACTTGAAGGAAGCTTACGGTGTGGAGGTGGATCTATTTTCCTTTAACGAAGCCGATCTGGGTATCAATGTGCGCCAGACAGCCCAGGAACACGCCGATTTCATCAAAGGCTTTGGCGCCTACCTGAAATCCAAAGGCATGGCCACAAAACTGTTGCTGGGCGATACTGCGGATGCCAATGGTTTTGCATTTGTCAACGTGGCGCTGGACGACCCTGCAACCTGGGATTACATTGGCGCGGTCTCTTTCCACTCCTGGCGCGGCTGGGAAAAAGAGACCCTGCTGGAATGGTACGAAGCCGCCGACCGGCTCAATGTGCCGCTCATCGTCGGTGAGGGGAGTATTGACGCTGCGGCCTGGCGCTATCCGCACATTTTTGAGGAAATGCACTATGCGCTGGAAGAGATCAAACTCTACGTGCGGATGCTGGCGATTTGTCAGCCCCAGGCTATCCTGCAATGGCAACTTACCGCTGATTATTCGCCGTTGTCGGGCGGCGGCATTTTTGGAAACGACCGCATTCCCCTTCAACCCACGCAGCGTTTCTGGAACCTGAAACAATTGGCTCAAACGCCCAAAAATCTGCATATTCTGCCTTTGACGTGTTCCAGCGACGATTTGTATGTCGCAGCGCTGGGGGATCAGAAACTAAAAAACTGCGTATTTCACCTGGTCAATGAAGGGCCTGCCCGCGAAGTGATTTTGACCGGGTTGCCTGAAAAAGTAAAACGGCTGCAGGTTTATGTGACGGATGCCACCAAAAATATGGAACGGGGTGCGTCCCTCAATGTGGTAAACGGAAAAGTGGCTTTCCCAATTGGAGCAGCTTGTTTTATGAGTTTGATGAATGAATGAAATTTGATCAACTCTCAATAAATTCAAACCGATGAAAAAAATAGTTTACATTGCTATCACTTTAATTATCCTGCAAGCCTGTAAAGCTGAAGAAAAAACATCTTCTGAGGAATTTAAACCAACCGATACGCCATCTTTGAATAAGGAAGAATTAATTATCCTGCAAAAAGGAGCGAATCTTTTCACAACCCATTGTGCAGCTTGTCATTCACAAAAATTGGATGTAGATTCAACAGCGCCGGCATTAGCGTGTATAAAAGGTAACTTAAATAGAAAGTACATGTAATTACATTGTTGTGTTTGTCAGGGTGAAACCTTTTGCATTTTATTTCGTATCAGATAGCTTATTTACTTGATTCATAATACCTTCTCTCCGTTTCTACCAACAAAATTAAATTATACTTCACACAGCTTAGGTTTTGTACATAGCCTCAAGCTTAACTACATGATTCGCAGCGTTTAGCATGACAAAAAAGGATTCCAACCAAACGGTGCAAAGTATAAATGAACATCTGATTGAAATACAATTGTTAACACTACAAACATCTTTATCAATGCTTCTCACAATTTACAAACAAACCCTGCTTCTCTGCATGCTCCTGCTTTTGGGCGCCGGATCACAACCCGTTCTGGCACAAAAAACGCAGAAGACTGCTGCACCGAAAGCAACCTTATTTTTCAACCCGGACTGGGAACCTGCCACAAAATCCTACGGGGCTGAGGTTCGCGGTGGCGTCATCCTGAATTTTGACACTAAAAAAACAGCCGAATTTCTCAAAAAAAACACGGCGCGGTTTACGCTGGAATTGCCCACCGGGCAAGGCGATCAAAGTCTGATCCTGCACATGCAGCGTTCGCAGATTTTTGCCAAAGACTTCAAAGTTTTCACCAGCAGCAATCGCAGCAAGCCTTTCGACTACAAAGGCGGGTTGCATTTCCATGGCGTGGTGGAAGGCGATGCGCACTCGAAAGTAGCCATCAGTGTGTTTGACAATGAAGTGATGGGCCTGATTATCACCCACGATGGCAATTACAACCTGGGGCGGGTCAAAAATTCCCGTTTGGGGCATATCCTGTACTTAGACCGGGATTTGCTAAAAAAACCAGAGTTTAGCTGCGGCATGGAGGACGACCACCACGAATACTCCAATGAGGAACTCAACGATGCACCAAAAACTGCCGGCGATTGCATCGGAGTATACCTGGAAATTGACAACTCAGTTGTGGTTAACAAGGGCGGTGTAGCCAATGCGACCAATTTTGTCACGGGCGCATTTAACCAGAATGTTTTGCTTTACAACGCCGAAAGCATCAATATGAACATTCGGGAAATTTTTGTCTGGAATACCTCCGACCCATACACCGGACCAAGCGCCAGTAGTTACTTAGGTCAGTTTCAAGCCAATACGGGCGCTTTTAATGGCGACCTCGGCCATTTGGTGGCCTTGGTAAACAATGGCGGGATTGCTGCTGGTTTCAGCGGCATTTGCAACCCGGATACGGATGAAAGCCTTTGCTACAGCGGGATTTTAGATTTTTATGAAAATGTTCCGGTCTTTTCTTTTTCGGTAATGATCCTGGCGCACGAAATGGGCCACCTCATCGGCTCGCGCCACACGCATGCCTGCGTTTGGAACGGCAACAACACGGCCATTGACGGTTGTGCTGGTTTTGTGGAAAATGACGTTGCCAACTGTTCTCTGCCTGGCAGCCCGGCCGGGGGCGGCACTATCATGAGCTATTGCCACAACGACCCGGTCGGTGTCAATTTCAATCTTGGATTTGGCCCCCAGCCGGGTAACGTCATCCGCAATACGGTGGCCAATGCCAATTGCTTAGGTTCGGTTTGTGTGGGTTGTGACATTGCCATTACCAATGTAGTTGCCGCGCCTCCTGCTGTTTGCGGGGGGGCCGACGGCACCATAACGGTTACCGCCACAACCTCCAATGGGCCAATTACTTACAGCATTGCCGGGCCCGTTAATCAAACGAACGGAACGGGTGTTTTCACCGGATTGCCTGCTGGCGTTTATTCAGTTACTGCTGAAGACAACATTAGCTGCGCGGCATTTGAAATAGCTGCCGTCGGTGTCTTCAGCACAGATGTACCAAAAGCGATATCCATTACGGGTACGCCAACCGTGACTTCAGTTTTGAATTTTAGTGGTAGCGGAAGCATTACCAGCATCAAACTGACAAGCTTGAATATTGGCCATACCTGGGTCGGCGACCTTTCTGCCACCCTGACTTCGCCAGCGGGTACGATCATTTCCCTTTTTGCGCGTCCAGGCCATCCTGCAACTGGAAACGGATGCAGCAGCAATAACATTGAAGTTACCTTCGACGATGCGGCCGTGCTGACAGCAGCCAATTTTGAGGCCACTTGTAATGGTACTCCTGCTATTAGCGGCACGTATCAGCCCATCACGCCTTTGGCAACCCTGATTGGGGAGGAATCCAACGGGCTTTGGACGCTTACCGTATCAGATGCTGCGTCTGCTGACGGTGGCAATATCAACTCATGGGGCTTGGAAATCTGTACGACACCTGCCTGCGATGTCGCCATTGGCATTGTTGTGGTTATAAACGAAACCTGCCCGAATGCCAACAACGGCAGCATCACCATTAATGCCACAACGAGTGCGGGCCCGCTGACTTACGCCATTTCCGGCCCGGTCAACCAGAGCAACAGCACGGGGGTTTTCACCAACCTGCCTGATGGGAATTACAACATCACAGTGACGGATAACGCCAACTGTGAGGCGACTTCTTCTGCCATGGTTGCTGCCGGTGTAGACAATACCCCACCGGTTCCGGTTTGCCGCACCGCTACGGTGACTTTAAACGCAACGGGAAATTATACCCTGCTTTCGGCTGATGTACTTAATCTTGGCGCTTCTTCCGACAACTGCGGTACGGTCAATTTCGTCAGCGCATCACCCGCATCGGTGAGCTGCGCACAAGTGGGACAAACCATTCCGGTTACAGTAACGGTAAACGATGGCAACGGCAATACAGCTACTTGCACCGCTCAGATCACCGTACAACAAGGAACGGCCTTACCTGCCGGCTGGAGCAACGCGAATATTGGCAACGCCAATGGCAGCGCGATCTACAAACCCTGTACTTCAAATGGTCAATTCACGCTCACAGCTAAAGGATTTTCCAGCAACCCCGATTTACAACATTCTGCCTGGCGCAGCCTTTGCGGCAATGGCAGCATTACTGCACGGGTAGCAAGTGTGAGCAATGGCGGTTGGGCAGGTATCGAAGTCCGCGAAAATGCAATGCCGGGCAGCAAGAAGGTTGCCCTCAAAACGCAATTGAACGCTTTTGTGCGCCGCGTTTTGCGCTCGACAACAAATGGGATGGCACAAAACCTGCAATTCCCGCTCCAGCCCGGCCACGACTGGCTGCGCATTACCCGCACCGGCAACAGCTTCCAGTTGTTAACTTCCCTGGATGGCGTCGCTTGGCAGCCGGTAGCACCTGCAGTTTCCCTGACGCTGCCCAACTGCGTGCAGATTGGCATTTTTGCCGAAAGTATCAATGTGAATACCACTACGACGGCTGTTTTTGACAATGTGACGGTCATCGGCGGTATTGCACCATTGGCAACGCCAGGTAATTCGATTGTCGAAGCGGCTGCTCCGAACCTGCAGGTTTATCCAAACCCGGCGGTGGATGAAATCACGGTGAACCTCACGGCTTACGAAAACCGCGCAGTGCGTTTGGAATTGTACGACATCCAAGGCAAAGTACTGGAAGTGATGGAAGTGAATACTGCTGAAAACACCACCGAACGGTTTGATTTGTCTGGTTACCATAATGGCATTTACCTCATTCGCGCGCAATCGGAAGGATTGCCCGATGCGACGAAGCGGGTTGTTGTGCATGGCGGGAATAGATAATTTTTTTCATAAGTAATAAGCATAAGCCATCCCTG
>JALHRK010000463.1 GCA_022841505.1 Saprospiraceae bacterium
ACCACTTCCACTTTACCCCCGATTGCATCGGGGTTATTCAAATTTGACCCTTTCGGGTCGTTCACGTCGCACTAAGTAACGTCTGTCCATTTAGTAGTCGGTGTCTGTTCTTTAGAGTTCGGGAGCAAGGCATGTGAAGGCCACGTTTCGACTTCGCTCAACGGTCGGTCGGTTGAACTGGAGGCTGAGCGGAGTCGAAGCCGGGCCATTCATAACGCCGCTATCGGACTATAAAAACAGACACCCTAGATGGTCATGATTTCTTTGTCTTTCGCTTCTACTACAACATCCACTTTTTTGATGTAGTTATCCGTCAGCGTCTGTACTTCCGCTTCTTTGCGTTTGCCCAAATCTTCCGGATAGCCATCTTTCATGGCCTTTTTGATTTCTTCCATGGCGTCGCGGCGGGCGCTGCGGATGCCCACTTTCGTGTCTTCGCCCATCACTTTCGTTTTTTTGACCATCTCTTTGCGGCGCTCTTCCGTCAGCGGTGGAATGCTGAGCCGGATGAGTTCCCCGTCGTTTTGCGGAGAAACGCCAAGATTGGCTTCAAAAATTGCTTTTTCGATGTGCTGGATCATGGATTTCTCCCAGGGCTGGATCACGACGGTGCGCGAATCGGAAACGCTGACGTTGGCGACCTGGTTAAGCGGTGTCGGGTTTCCATAATAAGAAACCATCAACCCGTTCAACATGGCTGGAGAAGCTTTTCCTGTGCGGACCTTGGTCAATTCGCGCTCTAAGTGTTCGAGCGCATGATTCATTGATTCATGTGCATGGTCAAGGGCAAAACTGACCGCTTCTTCAAATTGCATAAGACTCGTATTTTGATTTTTTACTAATTCCGGTTGGACGCACCGAGATAGCGCATCACCAGATACAACAGCATCACCAAAGACGACAATGCTGCTGAAACATACGTCATGGCCGCCCACCAGAGTGCATCTTTAGCGCCTTCGTATTCCTGACCGTGGGTCACATTGCTTTGGCTCAGCCAGGCTAAGGCGCGTTTGCTGGCGTCGAATTCAACCGGCAGCGTAATAAAACTAAAGATGGTTGTCACCCCAAAAGCAAAAATTGTGATCAGCATCAGCTGAGGCATGGTGGAAAGCGTCATGAAAGCAATGATGAGCAGAAACTGCTGAGCCATCGCTGAAATATTGACGATGGGCACCAGGGTGGAGCGCAATTTCAACATGCTGTAAGCCTGCGCGTGCTGCACGGCGTGTCCGCATTCGTGCGCGGCCACCGCTGCGGAGGCAATGTTCCGGCCCTGATAAACATCGGGGCTGAGGCTGACCGTTTTGTTCAGCGGATTGTAATGATCGCTCAGGAAACCATGACCTTCCACGATTTTTACATCGCGAATGCCGTAGTGGCGCAACATGGCTTCGGCCACTTCCTGGCCGCTCAGGCCGGTGCGAATAGGCATTTGACTGTAGTGTGCAAATTTGCTTTTGAGTCGTTGGCTAAAAAACATGCCCATCAGCGACAAAATGCCACCGACAATCATATAACCTAAATAACCATCCGGTATCATCATCTCTTATCTGGTTTTGTTAAACAATCCGGCGCCCACTCAGGAAATGCGGTCAAAACCGGTGTAAGGGCGCAAAGCTGATGGTATAACAATGCCTTCCGGCGTTTGGTTGTTTTCCATAAGTGCAGCTACAATGCGCGCCAACGCGAGCGCAGAGCCGTTCAGCGTATGCGCTAAGCGGTTGTTTTTCCCATCGCGGAAGCGCAGTTTCATCCGGTTGCTCTGGAAGGTTTCAAAGTTGGAAACCGAACTGACTTCCAACCAGCGCTTTTGCGCAGCCGACCACACCTCGAAGTCGAACGTGAGCGCAGATGCAAAGCCCATATCGCCGCCGCAAAGGCGCAGGATCCGGTACGGAAGTTCCAATTTGTTCAACAGACCTTCTACGTGTGCCAGCATACCCATCAGCGCGTCGTACGACCGATCGGGGTGTTCGATGCGCACAATTTCCACCTTGTCAAACTGGTGTACGCGGTTCAACCCCCGCACGTGGGCGCCATAAGAACCTGCTTCCCTGCGAAAACAAGGGGTGTAGCCCGTCATACAAATCGGAAAATCTGATTCATCCAATATGACGTCGCGGTAGATATTGGTCACCGGCACTTCTGCCGTGGGGATCAGGTACAGGTCGTCTTCTGTGATATAATACATTTGGCCTTCCTTGTCGGGAAGCTGCCCCGTCGCAGTTGCAGACGCTTCATTCACCATCAGCGGCGGCTGGATTTCTTCGTAGCCGGCTTCAGCAGCAGCATCTAAGAAAAACCCGATGAGCGCCCGTTGCAGGCGAGCGCCCTTGCCCCGATAAACCGGAAACCCGGCGCCGGTGAGCTTAACGCCCAACTCCAGGTCGAACAGGTTGTATTTTTTTGCCAGTTCCCAGTGTGGCTGCGCCTGATCGCCCAACTCGGGCAGGGGTTGCGGCCAATCCTTATATATATCATTGTCTTCGGCAGAAACGCCGAAAGGAACGGATTCGTGCGGTATATTCGGAACCTTGTAAAGGAGCGTGGTCAATTGCGCTGTGCTTTCCGCCAATTGAACTTCCAACTGATCGGAAGCCCCTTTGAGCTCATTCACCCGGTTTCGGGCGGACGTAGCCTCGTCGGCTTTGCCTGCTTTCATCAATTCCCCGATGGCTTTCGACATCGTGTTGCGCTCGGCAAGGGCATTGTCCAACTCGGTTTGCAGGCTGCGGCGGCGATCGTCCAAAGCGATCAGGTCGTCCACAATCTTCAGGTCGTCCTCCTTAAAATTTCTCCGCTTTAACCCTTCGATCACACGGTCTTTACTTTCCCTGATAAAGCTGATTTGTAGCATAATGGGCGTAGAAGTTAAAAAATACTTAAGATGCTTTCAAAATATAAACTTTAAGCGCTGGATGCGGTTAAATTTTTTGCAAAGATAGTACTTGCAATTAGAAAATAAGTGTATTTTTGCTCACGTAAAGTTTGCAAAACACGCCACTGCGAGCTACAGCCACTTTGAAAACATCCCGTTCTCAATTCTTGATTCAGATTCCTCTACATCTTTTTTTACAACGCAAAAGAAAAAGAGCAGTCGAAGGCCTACGCAGGCATTGGGCGCGAAAATGCGAAAGCAATTCAAGTCAAATTACAGCACACTTCACACCCGGCAGGCTTGTGTCCGGGAAATTTTCAACACACAGTTCTTTTGTATAGATGAATGATATTGACGGAGCGGGGCATATTTGGCAGAACGTACAGCATTGTACAATATTCCTTCGTATAAAAAACACAACGAACATAAGGCTAATCAGTGCCGACAGACTGCCCGGCAGCCCCGGGAGTAGTCGGCTGCACAGCCGCTAAAATCATAACACACCACAATCATTATGTTGGATATTCTGCAATTAAACGACATGCTCGTGCCCGAACTCAGGGACCTTGCCGAGCAATTAGGTATCAGTGGACAAAAGAAGTTGAACAAACAGGAGTTGATTCACCACATCCTTGATCACCAGGCTACTAAACAAGCCGCTGCTGCTCCCGTTGAAGAGAACGGCGCCGGCGATGACGACAAAAAGCCACGAACCAAACGCCCGCGGGTAGAGTTGGAAACCAAAGAGGTAAAACCAAAAAAACTTTTCAAGCCCCTGTCGAAAGTCCGGGAAGATATTCGCAAAGCGGATCCTTTCATGAGCCAGGCTACGGAAGAAGACGAAGAGGAAACGTTTTTTCCGCAACCCGCAGAAGAAGAAGCAGTCGTGGCTGTCTCTAAGGTTGACCCCAATAAAGCTGACGTTGAGCCCGATTATGTCCAACCCTCCGACCAGCAACCTGTCGAAGTCCGGGAAGAACCCGAGCGCCCCCGCCAGAACCGCCGCGATGGCGACGAACGGGGCGACCGCAGAGAACCGAGGGAAGGCGATGACCGCGATCGTCGTGATGTCCGTGAACCACGCGAACCACGTGACCTGCGCGAACCGCGTGACCCTCGCGAAACTCGTGAAACCCGCGAAGATTATGCACGCAGGAGAAATGAAGATCCCCGCCAGGAAGGCTACGGGGGAGGGCGCCAACGCCAGGAGCCGGAAGCAGAACCGGAACCGCGCTTCGACATTGAACTCGATGGCATCATTGAGGGGGAAGGCATCCTGGAAATGATGCCCGACGGCTACGGCTTCCTGCGCTCTGCTGATTACAACTACCTAACTTCGCCTGATGATATTTATGTGTCGCCATCCCAGATCAAATTATTTGGTCTGCGCACCGGCGATACCGTTCGGGGCGCCATTCGCCCTCCGAAAGAAGGTGAAAAATATTTCGCACTGCTGCGCGTCTCCAAAATCAACGGCCTCAATTCGCAGGACATTCGTGACCGCGTGCCGTTCGATTACCTGACGCCGTTGTTCCCAACAGAAAAATTCAAACTCACAACGTCTTCTACGGGCCGCGATTTTGGTACCCGCATGATAGATTTGTTCACCCCGATTGGCAAAGGTCAGCGTGGGCTGATTGTCGCCCAGCCAAAAACGGGTAAAACCTTCCTGCTCAAAGACGTCGCCAACGCGATTGCCCGCAACCACCCGGATTGCTACCTGATCGTGTTGTTGATTGACGAACGCCCGGAGGAAGTCACGGACATGAAACGGAGCGTAAATGCGGAAGTGATTGCTTCCACGTTCGACGAACCTGCCGACAACCACGTTCGCGTGGCCACCATCTGTCTGGAAAAAGCCAAACGCATGGTAGAAAGCGGCCACGATGTGATCATCCTGCTTGATTCCATTACGCGCCTTGCCCGCGCACACAACACGGTTGCACCGGCCAGCGGAAAAGTACTTTCCGGTGGTG
>JALHRK010000464.1 GCA_022841505.1 Saprospiraceae bacterium
TAGACGAATCAAGTTATCGAACTCCGCGAAACTCCTTTTAACTCCGCGAAATTAGATAACGCGGAGTCTCGCGGAGTAAACACGGAGTTGCGCGGAGTCAGACATAAAAACTCCGTGAACCTCGTGTTACTTGTGGAACTCCGTGTAAATTAGAATATGGGTACTGTTTCACGTGTTCTTCCCCGCCGTCACAATCTTTTTGTACAACGCCAACATCTCCCCAATCGCCCCAGGATCCTTATTCAGCGCCAGTGCCTTTTCGATGGCGGCAGTGGCGCCGTCTACATCGTTTTGCGCGGCCAGCGCTTCCGCTAAAGCCAATTGCGCATCCGGGTTGTCGTAAAACAGGATGGTATTCATGCGGAAAACTTTGGTCGCCGCTTTTGTTTCCCCTCGGTAGAGCAGCACGTAGCCACAGGCGTTCAGTTCGCTGGGGGTGGAGACGAGGGGCCGGAGTTGATTGGCCAGGCCTTTGGGCGAAGTGTTTTCGCTGACCAGCGTGCCGTCATTCAGCCATTGGCGGATAAATGGGTAGGTTTTGTAATTGGGCGTGTAGGCGGCGCCGGAAAAAATGGCCAGCAGGTCGGCTTCTAATGACGTTACTGGGTATTCCACGATGCGGTTTACCTCCACGCCGTTTTTATAAAAGACAAAGGTGGCCACGCGGTATATTTCAAGTCCCCGCTCTTCGTGGTTTGGCGACTGCTTATAGCTGGCCTCTTCCCGGCTGGCGCCAATAATTTGTACGTTGTTGGCCGGAAACCCGATGGCGTCCAGGATTTTCAGAAAGCGCGGTAATTCCCGTTTCGTATCGCCGCACCAGGTTCCCATAAAAACTTGTACGGAATGTGCGTTGAGGTTGCATTTTTTCAGTTGGTCAACGACTTCCGGTTGCGGAACGTAGGTATTGTAGCCCGCTTCAAACCAGGTTTTGAACGGCTCGTTCAGCAGGCTGTCGCGGGAGAAACTACCGAGCAATGCGCGGTTGCTGGCCCCATTGTTCTGGGCAAAAATGGCACTTGACCATACAGTCAGCGCGAGGAATAAAACAGCTTTTTTCATGATGAAACATTGACGGGTTTTAGGAAATAAATGATCCGACAAAGTTCCCGTCAATCCTGGGTTTACGCTGTTAATGGGTTTTGAATAATTGTGAACGGGGTGTTATTGGTTTGGCGAAAGCAGGATCATCGTCAGGGCGAAAAAAAAGATGTGGTTCTCATAATGTGTTTGTTTTTTAGTGATAATTGAGGGTACGTGATTACCTTTAACAATGCTGTGAATTGATCTGTAATACTGGCCTTGCATTACCTTATATTCTGAAAATGAGAGAACAAACAACATGCTAAACACCCTGTTAATCGAAGACAATGCCGATGCAGCTGAAAAACTCAGCTTTCTGCTGTCCAAATATGCTGCCGATAAAATAAACCTCCTTGCTCATGCGGTTACGGGGCAGGAAGGCATTGCCGCCATTGCTACGCACCGACCCGATCTTGTTTTTCTCGATATTGAGCTGGGCGACATGACCGCTTTTGAAATGCTTGAACGCATTGAGCTCGTTGATTTTCAGGTTGTATTTACAACCGCCCACGACCACTACGCCATCAAAGCCATCCGCTACAGCGCGGTGGATTACCTGCAAAAACCCATTGGGCGGGAGGAACTGCTGGCTGCCATCTCGCGGGCGGAAAATAACCCTATGCGCATAATGCGCGAACAAGTGAACCAATTGGCCCACCACGCCCAATCCAAATCGGTATTGCCGGAAAAAATCGCCCTCACGACTTCTGACGGACTGGTTTTTAAAAAAATCAGGGACATCGTACGTTGCGAAAGCGACCGCATGTACACCGTAGTCGTGATGTCAGACGGTGAAAAACTCATGGTGTCCAAGCCGATGGGGCAATTGGAGGAAATCCTTGAAGGACAGGGCTTTTTCAGGGTGCACAATTCCCACCTCATTAACATGAACCACATCCGGCAGTTTGTGCGAACCGACGGGGGGTATGTGGTGATGGAAGACGGGGCTACGGTAAGTGTAGCCCGCAACCGGAAAGACGATTTCCTCGAGTTGTTTTCCAAATTTTGACCAATTGGAAAGTAGTTTCCGCCAACTGGAAAGTAGCATAGTCAATATGCAGGCGCCTACCCTATTTTTACCCGAAATCAAGACGATGAAAAAAATCGCGCTATTTGTTCTGGCTTTCACGACCACTTTTGCTGCTGCACAACCTGCGCACCAAACGGCCAACACTGCCGAAAGCATCCGGCAAAAATTAGCCGCTTCGCCCGATGACACCACCCGGCTAAAATTGCTCATCGAACTCAAATACGCAGCGCCCCGTGAAGAACGAGAAGCGCTGATTCTTGAAGCGTTTGAATATTTCAGCCACCGGGTCGAAGTGGCGGGGAAAGCAGAAATGGCCTTTTTAGCTTCAGATGCGACGGTTGAAGCCTTACAATCGCCGACCATTTTGTATCAAATGCGGGGAAAACCTGAACTGGCCCTGAAGTACGGTGAACGTGCAGCGGATGTGGCCGCAAAAACAGGCAACCAGGTTTATGCGCAACGAGCCAAAGTGGCTTTGCTTTCCCAATATGCGCAATCAGAAAAAACGGATACGGCCATCCAGGTTGGACTTTCCATGGAACAAACCATGATGAAAACCATGCCTGCTGATTTGCAAGCTGCCTATTGCAATTTGATGCATTTTTTATATTTCAGAAAAAAAGACATGGTTGGCGCGGTCAACTGGAGCGAAAAAATGCTCGTTCAGGCAAAAAAAACCGGCGACCCGCTTGACCTTGCCTCCGCTTATCGCGAACAATTGCGCGATATGTTTTACTTGGAAGACTACGCCAAAGCGCTTGAAATCGCACAGGCTGGCCTCAGCCACTGCGGGGATGATCAGCGCCTGAATATTCAAAATTTTGAATTTGCACAAAAAGGCGCCATCAGCAGCATGTACCTCGACAGTTTGGAACTTGCCCGTACTTTGGCAGGTAGAACCCTGGCCTACGCTCAGGCTCTTAAGGAGCGCAGCTATTGGGAGGAGGCCTACACCGTTTTGGTTTCATTGGCATTGAAAACACAGAACTATCCTCAGGCCATTGTGTACAGCGACAGTTTGCTGAAATATGAAGGATCCATGGGGAACCCCGGCAAATATAGCGCGTATTGCGATTTGGGCGCAGCCTACTTAGCATTGGGCAATTTGGAAAAAGCGCTCTTGTTTGCCAAAAAAGCAGAAACCATGCTGGATTCCACCCAACTCACCAAAAGCCAGGTTCATGTCCATGAATTGCTGGCGAAGATTTATGAAAAGCAAGGTCGTTTTGAAGAAGCCCTGCGCTATTTTAAAACGGCAGTCGCTTTGCGGGACACGTTCAGCACCATTGAGAACAACCGTACCTATATCCGGCAGCAATTTCAGCTCGATTTTGATAAAAAAGAAGCTGTTCGTCGCCAAACCCGCAATGCACTTTTCGTGGGATTGGCTTTTTTGACTTTGCTGGCCTTTTTCTTCTGGTACCGAAATCGGTTAAAAAATCGAACTTTAAAATTAGTCAGCGCCGAAAAAGCCGAAGCGGAACGCCAACGCCGCCGCGCGGAAGCCTCCGAAGCGTTCAAATCCCGCTTTCTCGCCAATATGAGCCACGAAATCCGGACGCCGTTGCATGGCATTGCAGGCTTCACAGATTTGTTGCTCGAAACCTCGCTTGCGGAAAAACAACGCCGCTGGTTGTCTTCCATTCACCATTCCACCGAGCGCCTCGGCGAAGTGGTGAACGACATCCTCGACCTGAGTAAATTGGAAGCCGGGGAGGTTAAACTCCGCAGTGTCCCTTTTTCACCTGCCCGAATTGTGCGTGATGTGCAGGAAGCGCTCTTGCTGCGGGCGGAAAACAAAGGGATCGAACTCACCCTGGCCGTTGGCGACGATGTGCCCGAAGCCGTCAGTGGCGACCCAACCCGGCTCTATCAAATCCTGATGAATTTGGTGGGAAATGCAGTGAAATTTACAGAAAAAGGTGCGGTTCGGATTACGGTAGCCGGTAGACGGTGGACGGTGGACGGCGACTCCCCATCCACAGTCAACCGCCTACCGTCTACCTTCCACCGTCTACCGTCTACCGTTACTACACTCCGATTCTCTGTAGCCGATACGGGCATCGGCATTCCGCCTGAAAAACTGTCGGCAGTATTCGACAGCTTTCAACAAGCCGGGGAAGATACCACGGCCCGATTTGGCGGCACTGGCCTTGGCCTCACCATTGCCCGTGAGCTCGTGCAGTTGCACGGCAGCGACATTGAGCTGGAAAGTGAAGTGGGCAAAGGCTCGACCTTTTCTTTTACGCTTACCTTGCCTTTGGCCAAAGCCGCCGATTTAGAATCGGCGATTGTACCCGGCGACGCGCTGCATTTCACTCAACCCCTGCGCATCCTGCTGGCGGACGACAACGCGCTGAACCGGGAAATCGCTATGGAAGCCGTTCGACGGCATTTTGAAAATGCAGAAATTATGGAGGCGGTCAACGGAAAAGAAGCCGTTGAGCACCTGGAATCTGCTGACTTTGACCTCCTGTTAATGGACATGCAAATGCCGAAAATGACCGGTACGGAAGCCACCCGGTACATCCGCAGTCATTTTCAGGATAAAAAAAAGGACATCCCCATCATTGCCCTTACCGCATCGGCTACGCTGGAAGAAATCGAAAGCGCGCTGGTATCGGGGATGAACCGGCATTTGAGCAAACCATTCAAACCGCGAGAACTGGCGCAGGTCGTGGCAGAAACACTGGGATTCAGGACAGTTTCAGGTGTGCAGGATTTTGAAAATTTGCCA
>JALHRK010000465.1 GCA_022841505.1 Saprospiraceae bacterium
AATACTACCAAAAAGTCGTCACCCGCTTCCAACAAAAAGGCGATCCCGATCGCGCACAGGGTCAGATGTGGTACATGCGCTACCAGTTTGAGTATTTTGGGCTGAAAGCGCCGGAATGGGTGGCGCTTTCTAAGGAGTTGTTTGCCGAATACGGCATTCCGGAAGGCCCGGCTTTGCTGGAAACCGCGCGCCTCTGCTACGAAGACGACCACCGGGAAGCGAACTATTTCGCCATCGAGATGGTCCAAAAAGTGGTGAAACAGCAGCCTGAAAACCTGATTGACTTCTTTGAAGAGCTGATCGTTACCAAATCCTGGTGGGATACGGTAGACTGGATCGCGAAATTAGTGGGCATGCACTTCCAGCGCTTCCCGCAATTGACCAAACCCGTCACCGAACGCTGGATGGCTTCGGGCAATATCTGGCTCCAGCGCGCGGCCATCATTTTTCAGTTGAAATTCAAAACCAAAACGGATACGGCGCTGCTGTTTGATTACATCCGGCGCGTGGCCCATTCCAAAGAATTTTTTCTGCAAAAAGGCGCGGGCTGGGCGCTGCGCGAATACTCCAAAACCGACCCGGACGCCGTGGCGCAATTCATCCGCGACACCCCGCTGGCGCCCTTGACGAAACGGGAAGGGATGAAGTGGATTCTAAAGAACACACCCTAATTCGTGTCTGTCCATAAAACTCGATGTCTGTTTTTTAGAGTTCGAGAGCAAGGCATGTGAAGGCCCAAAAGTGGGAGTTTATTCGCATAAGTGACCAATTTTGGGCCTTCACATAACGCAGCTATCGGACTATAAAAACAGACACTACTGCGCCAGCAGCCAGTCTATGTCCTCCATAAAACGAGTCACATCTTCCGCTTTCGTACCGTTGCAATACGCGCGAATATGACGGTCTTTGTCAATCAACAGCAGCCAGCCGCTGTGGTCGAAACCGCCGGGAGCCTCCGGATTTTCCGTTGCAATGCTCATGTAGTCGTCGGCAAGCGCGTAAATCTTATCTTTGTCACCGGTGACGAAATGCCATTTTTCGGAAGTGACGCCCATGCGGCCTGCAAAGTCGCGCAGTTTGCCCACGGTGTCGCGCTTCGGGTCAATGGTATATGACAAAAGCATCAGGCGGTTGTCGTTGCGGTACTTTTCGTACAGGCGCATCATTTGTTGTTTTACCTTGGGGCAAATGGTTGGGCAGGAAGTGAAGAAAAAATCGGCCACATAAGCCTTGCCGGCAAAAGTGGCATTGGTTACGGTCACACTATCCTGATTGAGGAACGAAAAATCGGGAATGGTGTGATAAATGGTGTCGCCCGTAGCCGGGTCAACGTCATGAAATCCAAGCATTGGCAAGTTTTTCGGACCTTGGGGCAGGTTGCAGGAAAAAACCAGGGCAGCAAGGAGGGCAATGAATAGATATTTCATATTTGTGTACGATTTTGATAGGAACAACAAAAATACGAAGTTGAAGTTTGCAACAGGCCTTCTACTTTCTACCCTCTACTTTCTACCCTCTACTTTCCACCATTCTTCCTACCTTTGCTGCTCAAAATTGAAAGGACCGCGCATGAAGACGCATCGCATATCGAGCAACCTCACGTTATTTTTCAAATTTTTCCTGCCTATTTTTTGGGTCGTTTTTTTCGGCGCCTTCACGGTAGCAGTTTTTGCCTACGACTATGAGTACTATGGCAATATTCCGGGCAAAGCGATGCGCTGGGGAACCTTCCTGTTTTACGCGGGTGGCGTGACGCTGATCGTAATGACCTTGTGGCGCCTCAAGCGGGTTGAAACCGGGGCAGATTTTTTTTACATCACCGACTATTTCCGGCACCGGAAATACCCGTTCACCGGGGTAGCAAAACTCACCGAAACCAACTTGTTTTTGTTCAAAATTGTCAACATCCACTTCAATGCGGCCGGCACGTTTGGCAAACGCATTTTTTTCATTGCCAGCGGCCAGAGCTACCGGAAGTTTTTGAATGAGCACCCAGAATTGGAGGCTGCGTGGATGGAGGAGGAAAGTTAAGAAGGGCAAGTTTGCAAATCGGCAAGAGGCAAATTGGCAAACACGCAATTTTCAAATTTTCAAATTCACTAATTTTCAAATCTTCTTCATATCCCTTCCAGAGCCTCCGACAACGCATTCCTCACCCCACCGCCGTTCATTCCTCCGCTCATCAGCACGTATTCGATGTAAACCAGGCGGATTTCGTAGGCTTGTTCAATTGCCCGGATCGTTTGCTTTTCGCGGGCAATTTGGAGTTGCAGCAGGTCGTCGCCGGTGAGTTGGCTGAGTAATTCGGGTTTGGCGAGCAGTTTCCGAATGGCACTTTTTTGCCAACGTTCCTGATCGGCCTGGTATTGGCTGGCTAATTTGCTGAGTTTGCTGCGCAGGGTGGCGCATTTTTGTTGTTGGTCTGCCAGTTCGGCCTGGTATTCATTTTTATCCAATTCCCATTCCAAAGCCTGCTCGCGCGCTTTGGGTTTATCGCCGCCGGCAATGGGGATGTTCAATCCGATGCGCGCAGAAAAATCGCGGTTGAACTCGAACGGTTCGGGCCGGTCTCGGTAATCCACCTGCACGAAATTGAGCACGTTGAATTTCCGGGAAAGGGTGAGCCGCCATTGTGCTTCAGACAACCGACTTTGGATCATTTTCAGGGAAATTTCGGCGGTAGGCGCCGGCGGTTCGGTCAGTTCGGC
This sequence comes from Saprospiraceae bacterium, assembly GCA_022841505.1. GTDB lineage: Bacteria > Bacteroidota > Bacteroidia > Chitinophagales > Saprospiraceae > JABWAJ01. The sequence goes on from JALHRK010000465.1 coordinate 2,709, forward strand.
CAAACGACGGACAATGGTTTCCACGCTCACCATGCTTTCAAAATCTGGTTGCACAACAACCTGACTCCCTAAATATTGCCGGATGCGTTCTTCCTCTAAGGCGGCTTTGTCCTCCCATTGCCGCAATTCGCTGCGGGCGTCCTGCCAGTCTTCTTCGGCCTCCACCAATTTCACCGCGTCCACTGCTATGCCTTTTTCAATCAGGTAGCTGTAAATTTGGCTGCGGTCATCCTCCAGCGTTTCCAAACGACGCAGCGTTTTGGCCATCTGCTGGTAAAAATACGCGTCGGACAGAGCGTTATACCGGTCAAACAGCCCCTCTTCCAACAACAGGGCAGCTTCGGCGCTCAGGCGTTCCAGCTCGACCGCGTTGACCGCGCGCTGGCGTTTAATTTCAGACAGGCCGTGGGTGGAAAACCGAAAAGCGATGCGCTGCTCGTCGAAGTAGAGGTCGTCGGGACCGAGGCGAAACTCCAGTTCGTCAAACACCGGCAAATGCATCGGGTTTTCTGCCAGATACCCGACTGCCGTTTGTTGCAATCGCACACGCTCCTCCGTGCGGGCGGAAGCCAACACCATTTGCATGGAAACCTTAGCCGTGTCGGCTTCGGGAGGAATCCCGAGGTTCAGGATGGAACAGAAATATAATATGGTGCAATTCATTTTATATACGTTGGGGTTGAAAATATTCAACCCTTATTGAAAATTTTCGTAGGGGTTGAAGATTTTCAACCCCTACTTGCCGGCGGGCGCGGCATCCATCGTAATCATGATTTTTTCCCCGATGTAAAACGGGTTCTCCGGGGGCAGCCGGATGAAAATTTCGCGCCCCCATGCTTTGATTTCCGGGAATTTGCGCAGGCGCGTCGGCAATTCGATCAAATGTGGGCTGTTTCCCGTCAGCACCCCGCGCACCGAATAGCTCGGCCGAGCGCCGGACGTAACGGTGACCGAGTCGCCGAGGTGAAACGTCAGGTCTACAGTTTCATGAATAAACCCCCGGACCTTGGTCGGTTTCACGGGGTTGATGCTCACTAAGGTATTGTGCGCATCCACCGTTTCGCCTTCCAAAGCAGAAAGGTTGTCAATAAACCCATCAATTGGCGACAACAGCACTAAGCGGGCTTTTTCATTTTCCAAGGCAGCAATTTCGCGGCGGAATTGCTGAATTTGGGCTGATTCGAGGGCGGAGTTGTCTTTCTTCTGGCCTTCCAGCAGGCGGATTTCGCGGTAGAGTGGTTCTTTCGACTGGCGAATGACTTCTTCCACGGCGGATCGCTGGGCACTTTGCAAATTATCCGGCGTTGCAGCAGTTGAGATACCTTGTCTTTCCGCAACGATCTGGCGAAGTTCTTTCTGGATCAACGCTTCGCTTTCTTCCACCACCACATCTGCGCGCAATTCGCTGGCTTCGGCGGCTTGTTTTGCTTTCAGCAGGGCAATTTCGTTGTCCAAACTGTTGTTTTGCGCCGCCCGTTCGAGTTCGAGCTGCCGGATGGCGTCGAGGCGTTCTGCAATTTCGCTGTCTAAATCCGTGCGGTAAAGGCGCATGAGGGTGTCACCGCGCTGCACCTGTTTGCCGGGTTCGACGTAGATTTTGGTCACCCAAACCGGGTGGTCAAAACTCAGGTCGCGTTCGTCGGTTTCGGCAGCGCCAAAAAAGGCATTCACATTCTGGTGTTCAAAGCTGTTTTTGATCCAGAAAAGCCCCAGCAGTGCCGCCAGCCAAAAAATATATAACACATTAAATCTCATCAGGCGAAAGGATTGATGTCTGTTTGTTTGCTAAAACGGCGAATATGGGTTTTCGCATTGGCAAGGGCTTGCACGAGGATTCTGCGTTCTCTTTCGTGACGCATGATGACGACGTAATCGTATTCAACCACTCCCTTCCCGGTGGTTTCGGAAAGCGTTCGCATGCCGTGCTGGTTCCAGTGCCGGCAGTATTGCGACAGCAATTGCTCGAAAGCCTGGAGTTCGGCTTCGTCTTCCGAAATCCGGACTCGCAATTCCCACAAAGTATTGTTCCCCACGTGGTAAGGCGTCAGGCGAAGGGCAAATGCCGCTACACAAAAACCGGTAGTGCCGATGATGGCGATGTAAAACCCGTAGACC
>JALHRK010000466.1 GCA_022841505.1 Saprospiraceae bacterium
TCAGCGGAATGTCCTGCCCCTTGTGTTCAAAAGGCTTCAGCAATTCATCCATTGTTTCATAAGCTTGTTCGCCAAAAGCGTAATCCATGACAAAAATCACCGGTTTTTCCCGGGCGACCAGTTCTGCGTCCCAGGGCAATTCCGGCGGTAAAATGGACGCATCAATTTGGGAGGTATCGAATAGCTGTACAGAAATATTGGTACCGCTGGTGTCGTCCAACTGATACATGCCATTGCGCAAAGCATAAGCTTTTACTTTAGCACGCAGCGCACTGTTTTCATCTAAGCTGAGTTCTTTCGCCAATTCCTCTAAGGGCCGGTTGCGCTGTTGCGCGGAAAAGGCCTGGGTGGCATAAAAACAGTTCATCACGCTGTGCAAATTTGCGCTGATGAGGTGGATCGGGCGTTCGATGAGCCCCTGATCCCACAAAAACTGCTTAATGTTGTTCGCCCATTGTTCGCCATAGTAGTGGTGGCCGAGCCGTTCGCGCAGCGCCCAGGAAAAGCTGATTTCCCGGTCTTTTTGTTCCAGTACTTCTTCAGTAGACAGCCGCCCCAGCCAGTAGGTAATGTGAAAAAGACTGTTCACGTTCGAGTCGCTGTCGAAGCGCCGGCTGATGGCGACCGTTTCTTCGTAGGTGCGCCCCAGCAACGTACTGAGGTAGGTGTAGGCAACTTCCCGGTCAAACGCTTCTCCGCCGGTTTCCAATTGCACCACCTGCTCCAGCATCAGCCATTCCCGCCGTTTGCGCTGCTTGAGGTCTTCGCTGTTCCGGCGGATTTTGTCGGCTTCGATGTACAGAAAAGTCAGGTGGGTGAGCACGTCGTAAATATCGCTGCGGCCCCGAGTCATTTCGATGTACATTTCCTCTTTTTCAATGTGGTAGCAATTGCGGCGGCGGCGGGGCGGTATGATGGGGGTGAAATCGTTTTCAAAACCCTCTTTGGTGATGAGTTTGATGTAGCGGCACATTTCAATGCCTTTCGGCAAACGCTGAAAAACGTAAAGCAAACCATCGAGTTCCACGCGTTCGGGGTCTGTTATGGAGCCATAAATTTCCGGGCGAAGCGCACCAAGGGCCTCGATCATGGCTTCACCCGACACGCCGAGCGGTTTGTAACCTCCGCGAATGAAAAGGTGGCGCATGGCGATGTAAAGCCGCTCGATGGCGCCCCGCGATTCCTGCGCGCGGGTGCGCTCGCCAATGGGTGTGGTGGTGGACATGGTTGTTGTTTTGTTGTCGTGCCCGAGTGTCAGGCGCCGAATTCAATCGGGAAGCCTTGCACCGCTCAGGTTTAGGCGCAAAGGTAGCAGGTTGAAATGGAATTATTTAGTGTCTGTCTTTAGAGTCCGATAGCTGCGTTCATTTCGACTGCGCTCAATGACCGGTTGTTGAGCGAAGTCGAAACAAAAATCGGTCATTTACGCGAGTAAAATCCCGTTTTTGGAGCCTTCGCATGCCTTGCTCTCGAACCCTAAAGTCCAGACACTTGGCATATAAAGACAGACTCTATTTAGAATTCTTACAAATAAACTGACTGCCAACACTTTACAGTCTCGTGACATTAAACGCTTCCCCGCCCCCTATCTTTGTCCTCCAGACAAGGTAAAGGAGCCAATGATGATTCAGGAATTCAAAATTTTAACGGTAACACATAAGCAGACCAACCTGAGCGCGATCGAGGATTTTGTGCTGAAAGCAGCCGACGAGGTTGCCCTGCAGGAACGGTTGGCACACCTGAAAGCGCAATTCGACCTCGAAGAGTTGTTCTACCTGCCCACCTGCAACCGGGTGATGTACCTATTTACCATGTCGCGCCCGTTGGATGCGCATTTTGCCGGACATTTTTTCCAATTCGTCAATCCGGCGTTGACCATTGACACCTTAGAGCGGATTGAAGACACCGCCCTGCTGCTCGAAGGCGAAGCAGCCATCAACCACTTATTTGAAGTAAGCGCTTCCATAGATTCCATGGTGGTGGGCGAGCGCCAGATCCTCGGCCAGCTCCGGGAGGCTTACGACCGTTGTTTAGCGTGGGGGTTAACCGGCGACAACCTTCGTTTAGCCATTCAAAACGCCGTTATTTCTGCCAAAGAAGTATACGCACAAACGCGCATCGGCGAAAAACCGGTGTCCATCGTTTCGTTAGCCGTTCAGAAGATGATGCGCAACAACCTCTCCCGGGAGGCCCGCATCCTGCTCATCGGCGCCGGACAAACCAACGCCTTAGTGGCCAAATTCCTGACAAAACACGATTTCAGCCGCATCACGGTCTTTAACCGCAGTCTGGAAAAAGCGGAACAATTGGCAGCCACACTCGGCGGTCGCGCCTTGCCGTTAACGGCGCTGGCTGCTTATCGGGAAGGTTTCGATTGCATGATCGTTTGCACGGGTGCCACCGAAGCGATCATTACTCCCGAACTATACGCCCAGTTGCTGCAAGGGGAGCAAGACAAAAAATTGGTTATTGACCTCTCCATCCCGAACAACGTCCACCGCGCCACAACGGCGGCTTTTCCGATGCAATACATCGAAATTGACGACCTGCGCCAGTTGGCAAAAGAAAACCTCGCTTTCCGCGAACAGGAAATTGCCAAAGCGCAAAAATTGCTGGCGGCCTACATCAAAAACTTTCCCGATGCCCTGCGCCATCGCCGCGTGGAGCTTGCGTTGCGCGCTATCCCTGAAGAAGTGCGCGCTGTGAAAGAAAAGGCGATCAACGAAGTGTTTAAAAAGGAAGTTGCAGGACTGGATGCCCCAACCCGCGAGTTGCTGGAGCGCATGATGACCTATATGGAGAAAAAATGCGTGGGTATTCCTATGAAAGTAGCGAAGGCTTCCATGACGGGCGCTCCGGTGAAACAAAAACAACCGAAACAGGAGCTAATTACGGCTTGATTTTTACGACGGCGTTAAAGGAGAAGCAGGCCCATCCTCATCAATTGGTTCAACCAGCACCACTTTTTCATCAATAATTCCGACCACGCGAACCGGCGTGCCGGGAGAAATGGCTTTCCCGGAGGTAACGGCTTCCACGGCGAAGGGCGCTTCGCGTACATTGAGGTGAACGGCACCAAAGCCGTTGCGGTGGGGAGGAATAGTCTTCAGGGCTTTGCCCGTACTTTGATCGGCTTGTTGAAGGTCGAAATGATCGTGGATGAGGGTCTGGCGAATGAGGGGCATCACAAACCTGCTTCCCAGGATGCCCGCAAGGCCGGAAGCAAAACCCACTGAAATACAAACCGGAAGAGAGAAGTGATGGTGAAAACTCACCACTAAACCCCAGGCGCCAAACGCGACAAAAGGCAGCAACATGCGACCGGAAAAGGCGGCTTTGGGAGGGGCATTCGGCTCGGGTTTCCCAAAAATGTTCAGCGCAGCAAATATAAACAGCAGAACGGTTGAAACAGCGGCCACCCCCCAGGCTAATTGCCGGGCTAATGCCTGTTCGTGCCATGCGTTGCTGAATAATAAAATATCCATTCTCATTAGTGGTTTTAACGCTTCTCGCGTATCTTCCACAAAGCTACGTTATAGGCAACGCTTGGCGTCATCGCTTCGACAAAGCGGGCTGCTTTATCGCTGTACCTACAAGAAAAGGGGATTTTGGCAGCTTATTTCCTTTTACTAAACACGGGGGCAATCGCAAACAATCATCACAAATCGCGCACATAAGCCCCCTGTTCCCGAATGTCGTAGAAAGGAACGCCTAAGCGAATGCCCTCTTCCTTCCAGCGTTCAATGCGCCAGGGACTGCTGGAAGCATCGAACAAAACCAGTTGGCAATCGAAAATTCTCAACAAATCTTCCAGGTTTGCCCGAACATTATCTGACAACAAAAGACAATCAACGGGAATGTGGGTTTCCGTTTCTTTTACGGCCAATGCCTGACGCACAACCGCCATTTTGAATCCATGAAATTGAGCAAGTCCCCGGTGGAAAAACCAATGGGTATCGCCTTGAATTGCCGCAGTATCCATGTTTAAAGCGACAAGCTCTGCAGCGCCCGTGAACAAACGATAATTGCCCGCAGCGAACTGCACGCGGGAAGGTTCCAGATCGCTGCCGCTCAGCGCAATAATTTTTTTGCCGGCTATAAAATCAATCGCCGTATGCCCCGGCAGGTGGTAAACGAGCACTTGTCTGCGGTTTTGAATCTGCCATTCGCGCAAAGCGTGGAGCCCACCTACCCCGGCAAAGCAGGCAAGCGCAACCAATACCCAACGGAAACGCCTGAATTCAAAAGCGCCGATCAGTGCGGCAAGCGCGCCGTAGAGCAGGATTGCCGCCGTTGCACTCAGCCAAATGCCGGTGATTACGCCGCCGGGAATTTGCTGAATCAGGAAAATGGACGCATTGGTGAGCCAAACCAACCAATACACAGCGTTGCCGAGCAGCCAACCGACGATCGGAATGCCGTCGAGTATAAACAGGGCCATGCCTCCCATCAGGACAAACCCCGAAATCGGCACCACGGCCAGCCCGGAAAGCCAGAAATAGAGCGGAAACTGGTGGAAATAGAGCAAACTGATGGGCAATGTAGTGATTTGGGCCGCAAGGGATACAGCAGACAGTTTCCAGAAATAGTCGCCGATTTTATTTTCGATGTACCAAAGCCGGTAGATCAGGGGTTGAAAATAGACGATGCCGATGACGGCAAGGTAAGAAAGCTGGAATCCGATGTCGAACAACAGGTAAGGATTCACGCACAACAGCAGGAAAGCCGAAGCGGCAAACGTATTGTAAATATTGGGCTGCCGGTCGAGCGACTGACCCACGATGACGAAACTGAACATGGCCGCAGCCCGCAGCG
>JALHRK010000467.1 GCA_022841505.1 Saprospiraceae bacterium
GCCTGGAGCACCTCGGTTTCCTGCACCAGCACCTCCTGCGTGCCGCCCATGGTAACCGTTCAGGATGTTTCGCCGTTGTGTTTCGACAGCCTGACACCAGACCTTACTTTAACGGCAAACACCATTCCTCCAACCGGCGGAACGGGCGTCTGGAGTGGGCCGGGCATAACAGCTACCGGCACTTTCGACCCCATCCTGGCCGGGCCGGGTGTGCATACCATTCGCTATACCTATACCATAGATGGTTGTTCAGGAAACGATACCACCCTCGTTACGGTGCAGGCTCCTGCTGTGCTGGATATGAGCCTGGATACCGCAATTTGCGTGCAGGATACTACAACGGTTGCGTTCACGGGAATTGCCTCTGATACGGCTGTATTTGATTGGAATTTCAACGGTGCAATGGTGGTTTCCGGTACCGGGAGCGGCCCTTATCGGGTCATTTGGGATACGCCGGGCATCCAAACGGTCCAATTAATTGTAACGGATGGCGCCTGCCCGCCGGATACCCTATCCCGGAGTATTCTTGTAGACTCCCTGCTTGCACCACCGGAAATATTTTGCCGGACATCCGTTTCTACGGTAGAATTTTACTGGAACCCTCAGCCGGAAGTGCTGACCTACACGGTTGACGTGCTGAGTGGCCAGACCGGGGTGATGCCTTCTGACACCAGCTTTCTGATAACCGGTCTGTTGCCGGGCGCTGCTGTTCAAATTGCTTTGTCTGCCCAAAGTGCTATCACCTGCCCGGATACGTCCGCGCAACGAACCTGCATTGCACAAGACTGCCCGGAGGTAAACATTACCCTGCAAACGCCCCCTCCTATTTGTCTCCTTCCCAACACCGGAGTCATTCAATTGATGGCAACCGTTTCGGGTAGCCCCGGAACCGGCATCTCCAACTGGCAGGGAACCGGCATACTCGATACTTTGGCCGGTACTTTTCACCCCGCGTCCGCTTTGGATGGCGATAATTTCATCACTTATACCTACACGGAGGGAAACTGCGTCTACAGCGCGGAAGCAACCATTCGGGTTAATCACCGTCCAACTTCTTTCTTTGAACTGGATTCGGTCATTTGCCAGGATCAAACGGCTACGATAACTTATACCGGCACCGCGCCGCCGACCGCCACTTTTTTCTGGAACCTCGACGGGGGAATCCTCGTCAGCGGCTCGGGCATTGGCCCCCTTGTTGTGAGCTGGCCAACGCCGGGTACAAAAGTCGTAAGGTTGGTGGTTGAAGAAGAAGGCTGTTCCTCCGTGCCATTTTTCCAGCAAATCCAGGTAGACCCCTTGGTAGAAATCCCGCTCATTCAGTGCGTGAACACCCTGAACAGCGTAGAATTTTTCTGGAACGATGTTCCCGGCGCTTCGGCTTATGTCATCAACCTGATCGAGGGGCCCATCGGAATGATCACTTCCGACACGAGCTACCGGATGATCAATTTATTGCCGGATCAGGAAGTGATCATCCAACTGACAACCGTCAGCAACAATTCATGCCCGGGGAATGTGCAGTTGAGCGATTGCACGGCTTTGCCCTGTCCTGATGTTGTCTTAGATGCACCAGCTGTTTTCACGTGTTTTGATGCGGCGCCGGATACCTTGCAATTGAACGTTTCTGCAACCGGCGGTACGGGGAATGGTACGTACTCCTGGTCGGGCGAAGGCATCATCAACGGACAGCAAAACCTTTTCCTGACGCATGTTGGTATGATCGGGCGCACAATTCCGGTTGCCATCCTTTATCAGGAAGGCGCCTGCGCTTACCGCGATACGCTTGAGGTTCAAGTCAACCCGGTGCCTACGCCCGACTTTGTAATCAGCGGATCGCCCTGTGAAAATGGCGAAACCACGGTGACCTACACGGGAACCGCTTCTTCGCAAGCCGTATTTTCCTGGGATTTTGGACTAGATGCTACTGCTAACGGCACGGCTGGCGGGCCTTATCAGGTTTCCTGGCCGAATGAAGGCGTTCAAAACATCAGCCTGCAAATCGAAGACAGCGGTTGCACGTCCACCTTGCTGGAACAATCCGTTTCGGTCATCGCGCCTTTGCAGCCCCCCGTCATTACCTGCGATGCGACGTATACAGAAATTGTCTTCACCTGGCAACCCATTCCGGGCGCCACTAATTTTGAAGTCAACGTGCTCGACGGAATGCCCGGAACCCTCAATTCTGACACCAGCTACATTATACAAAGCCTACAACCCGGAGATCCGATCACGTTAGAGGTGGTTATGTCAGATAATGGCCCCTGCCCGCCGGTATCTACCCAGCTTACCTGCGAAACAGACCTTTGTCCGGCAGTTACTTTAGCCATTGATCCGGTTCTTCCGATTTGTTACGAAGGCGCCACAGATACCCTTGATCTGACCTTTTCACTTTCCGGCGACAGCCCGCAGGGAACCTTACAATGGTCCGGCCCGGGTGTTTTTGATGCCAATGTGCCTCGGGTGGCCCTGAGCCCCGGCATGATCGGGCAGCTTAACACGGTGGTTGCAACCTACCGGGAGTCGGTTTGCGTTTATTCAAACAGCATCAATATAGAAATCCGGCCTGTTCCCGTCGCCGCATTTACCGCCGATCCTTTGATTTGCAACAGCGACGAAAGCACGGTCGCCTTTAACGGCAGCGCCACAAACACCGCGGTTTTCAACTGGAATTTTGACAACGGTCAGGCTACACCCGGTACAGGCAGCGGCCCCCATCAGGTAACCTGGACGGACGCCGGCCAATATGCAGTCAGTTTGTGGATTGCGGACAATGGCTGTTTTTCCGATACGTTCAGCCTGAACGTGGAGGTAGACGAACCGCTCCTCCCTCCTACCCTTTCCTGTACGCCGGACTACGACAACATGACGGTGACCTGGACAAGCGTGGCCGGCGCAGACGGTTACGACCTTCCATTACCACCTGGGGTAAGTGTAAATCTTTTGTCTGATACCTCGGTTGCCATCCTGAACCTGCAACCGGGCACATCGCTGAATTACACCCTTACCGCTTTGGGAAGTACGATCTGCGGCCCTGTCTCCGTCATGGGTTCCTGCACCACCCCGCTTTGCCCGCAGCGAAGCCTGTCGTGGAGCACAACGCCCGTGATTTGTCGCGGCGATGCAATTTCCATCTCCATAGATTTGAACGGAAATGGCGGGAATGCCTGGCAGGTGGCGTTGAGCGATGGCGTAAATACCACGAACCTCAACTTGCTCAACGATACCACCCTCCAATTTTCGCCCGAGGCGACGACGACCTATTCCATTACCACCATCACCGATCCCCTTTTGACGATCTGCGACATCGGATTGCCGGGTAACCTGACCGTGGTGGTGAATGCACCGGTGGATGCGGGTGTTGCGTTGCCTGCGCCGGAATTTTGTACTGGTGAAAACGGCGCGCTCGTGCTCGCTGACCTGCTGCAAGGAGAAAACGCCGGGGGCATCTGGACGGAAACCTCTGCCCAGCCTTCCACCGGAGGCGCGTTTAATGCGGCGGCTGGCACGTTCAACATCGCCGGACAAGCTGCCGGCACGTATCGCTTTCGCTATGCCCTGACAGCGCTTGCCCCCTGTGTTTCTGATTTTACGGAGATCAGCGTGGTCATTCACCCGACGCCAGTTGCCGACGCCGGCACAGACCAATCTTTAGACTGCGTAACTGCGACTGCTTCTTTGGGGGGGCCGCAAACGACGCTCACGCCCGGACTGGTTTACCAATGGCAATCCAACAACGGCGCCGTACCGGATCAACCAACCCAGCCCTTGACGGAAACGGCTCAGGCAGGTAGTTTTACGCTCGTTGTTTCCAATCCGGTGACCGGTTGCCGCGATGAAGATGTGGTCCTCATCCGCGACGAGACCAACGTCCTTTCCCTGCATGCGCAGGCATTCAATGCGACTTGTTTGAATAAATTTGGTTCGATCGTGGTGGATTCAGTGACTGGCGGCGACCTGCCTTATGTTTTTTCACTCAATAACGCGCCCTTTGTGGCACAACAGGCTTTCGCCGCCCTGAATCCCGGAGATTATAACTTAGTCGTTCAGGATGCAACCGGTTGCGTCACGGAAGCCAACCTGCGGATTGAAGCGGCAACTGAACTGGAGGTAGAGCTCATTGCCCATTTGGCTGACGAACCTTATACGATTGACCTCGGGGACTCTGCGGACCTGACGGCGCTTGTGAACATCCCGGAAGATCAGGTTCAGAGCGTTCGCTGGAACCCCGATACGCTGGGTTGTGCAGGCTGTCTGGAACAAACGGTGCAGCCTTTCTACACCACTGGCTACACGGTGACCGTGACCGATGTGAATGGTTGTACTGCGTCGGACGACTTGTTGCTGTATGTGCGCCGGGAACGGGATGTGTTCATTCCCAACGTATTTTCACCCAATGGCGACGGGCTGAACGATGTGTTTATGATCTTTGCCGGACAGCAGGTGCAGGAAATCCGCTCGTTTTTGGTCTTCACGCGCTGGGGCGAAAGCATTTTCCAGGCCAATAATTTCAAGCCCAACAACCCCGCGCACGGCTGGAATGGCCTCTTCCGGAATCAGAAAATGAACAGCGGCGTATATGTATACTTTGCTGAAGTAGAATTTATAGACGGCGAGGTATTGATTTTTAAAGGGGATGTGACGTTGCTGGATTAGGCCCCCAAGGTGACACCTTGCAGTCAAGCCGGTCAGAGACCGGCGAATAGTACACGCGAGGCGGAGCCCTTATCCTGTCCCATAAAATTGTATTTTTGAGGAGACAAATGCAAGAGTTATGTTAGAGTCAAATACAAGCTGTTGGAATACAGAGATGCAAG
>JALHRK010000468.1 GCA_022841505.1 Saprospiraceae bacterium
TGGTACCGCCGCTCGCTGCGCACCGTTCACGAATACCTCGCCGACCATGCCGTTTTGCGCACGGTCCGGCGTAAAGAATATGGCCATTTATTAGTCAGGCAGGCGCAATCCGGAGTGCAACCTGCCATTGCCAACCATTTTTTTCATTCACAATTAAAAAAACGAATAAAAATGATGACAAGAACGAAATCAGGAAAACCCGCCATTCTGAAATACCTCACGGTTTTTCCATTATTGGTCTTGGCGATGTTGCTGTTTGCAAACCGGGAAGTACTGGCTCAGGTCAGCATTATTGAAAAAAACGCATCGGAAGAGCCTGCAACAACGCCCGAAGCCCCTGTAGATATTGCCGTAAAAAGCCCGGTAACCGTGGCTGTTAAAGCGTCAAAAAACGATCCAGAATCACTCTATCTGTTTGATGGACAGGCTGTAACTGTAATGGGATTTGGCGACCCGGCAAACACCGAACCCGTGCCACTTGTCTTTGTTGACGGAGAAGAAATTACGCAGGAAGCGCTTTCGGCAATCGACCCCGGCACCATCGAAAGTATTGAGGTTTTGAAAGGGGAGTCGGCCATCAAAGCCAAAGGAGCCCGCGCAGAACATGGTGTGATCCTCATCACCACCAAAAAAGCTAAGGCTAGTGCGGATGAAAAGCCGCGCTTCCCAGGCTGCGAAGAAGAGGTAGACATGGCGGATCGGGTCAACTGCGCAGGTAGTAAATTGGTGGAATTTATTGGCAAAAACCTCAAATACCCCAAAGAAGCGCGTGATGCTTCGATTGAAGGCACAGCGGTGGCCTCTTTTACGGTGAATACGGACGGCAGCTTGTCGGATGTAACCATTGTAAGAAGCATTGGTGGCGGCACAGACGAGGAAGTCAAACGTGTCATTGGCCTGATGCCGAAGTGGATTCCTGCTCAAAAAGAAGGGGTCGCCGTAAAAAGCGAAATGAAACTGCCGATAAAATTCAAGTTGAGTGCCGGTGATTCGCCAGCCAGCGCTTCAAGCGGGGAAGAAACGTTTAAAGTGGTGGAAGAAATGCCACGCTTCCCGGGTAAAGATTGTGAAAATGCCAGCTTAGGCATAGTCGAAAAAAAGCAATGCGCCGACAAAGCCATGCTGGAATTCATTTACAAAGCCATCAAATACCCCAAGGAAGCCAGACAAAAAGGCATCATGGGCACGGTTGTCGTTTCATTTATTGTAGATAAATCCGGTAAAATCCGAGATGCAGCCATCGTTCGCAGCATCGGTGGGGGGTGTGACGAAGAGGTATTGCGCATCGTTGGCGAAATGCCGAACTGGATCCCGGGCAAACAGCGCGGCAGAGACGTCAACGTTCAGTTTAACCTGCCCATCAAATTTGCCCTGGACACGCCTGAACCCAAAGCGGAAGAAAATACAAAGCCACAAGCACAGCCGGTTTTCCCAACCCAGAAAAAGGTACTCGAACCTTCCAATTTCAGCGCATCGCCCAATCCGGCTTCCCGCCAGGTTCGGATTTACTTCGAAGCGGATGTGAAACCGGTCACGGTTCGCATCCTGGACGTTGCTCAAAAGGTTATCTTCGAACAAAAAGTAGAAGCTTTTACTGGCGTTTACGACAAAACAATCAACATGGCGCGGGCCGCCAAAGGCATTGCGTTGATCGTGATTTCGCAGGAGGGCTTCGAGCCTTTTACGCATAAACTCGTCGTGCAGTAAGTTGTGTAAAGAGGCAAGACTTGTCTCGCTCAAGCCAGAGGTGATTTGTTCTATAAAATGATGGTTAATCGTTCATTTTTATTTTTTATTGATGATTGACGATTACATGATTGATGATTGTTAATGTAAGAGATACGTAAACATCAAATGCGTATGCTTTACATTAACAATCATCATTTATCAATCATCTCTCATCAATACCCACAATTCCCTTGTCCGTCCCCGCACACCCAATGTCCGAAAGCGGACGCCTGGTTTTTTAAAAATAAAGCATAAAAATCTGATAATCTGAATTTTAAATTCATGGCATAGCAATTGTGCAGGGTTTCATTGGCAGAGGGGCAACCTATGCCCATTCGAAACGGAAACCACCCGGCTATGCTACAGAATTACCTGAAAATTGCTTTTCGCAACCTTCTAAAGTACAAAGGCTACAGCGCCATCAACATCCTCGGTTTGGCGGTGGGAATTGCCTGTTGTCTGGTCATTTTACTTTTTGTGTCTGATGAGTTGGGGCATGACCGATCCTGGGCCAACGCTGACCGCATTTACCGGATGGCTCTGAACCGTATTTATCCCGACCGCCAGACGGGCTACGCCATCATTCCGCCCAGCTATGCAGCGACGGTGAAAAAAGACTTCCCGGAAGTGGAGGAAGCCGTGCGCCTGATCAATTTTAACCCCGGCAACACTGTTCAGGTGAAATGGGAAGACCGCGTGTTTGAGGAAAAAAACTTCCTTTCGGCAGACTCCACATTTTTTAAAATATTTCAAATCCCCCTGCTGAAAGGCGATGTGGTGACCGCATTGAACCAGCCCAATACGCTGGTGATGACCGAAAGTACGGCGAAGCGCTATTTTGGGAGCGTGGAAGCCGCTTTGGGCAAAACCGTACACCTGTTGGGCAACCAGCCGCAGCCGATGACCGTGAGCGCTGTTTGTGCGGATTTGCCTGAAAATGTACACTTTACGTTCGATATTCTCGCCACGACCAAAGGCAATGATTTTTTTGACCAAACCAACCACATCAGTTTTGTCGGGTGTACCTATTTCCTGCTCCGGCCTGGCGCCGACTGGAAAGCGTTGGAAGCCAAATTCCCCGATGTGGTGAAGCAATATGCAGCCGGGGAAGTACAGCGCAATTTCGGGGTAGACTACGACCAATATGTAGCAGCCGGCAATGGCTGGCAATATTTTCTGCAACCCCTGCCCGACATTCACTTGCATTCAAAATTGGAATCTGAGTTGAAACCCACCGGAAGCATGGCATTGGTGACCATTTTTTCGTTCATCGCCGGGTTCATTCTGCTGATCGCCTGCATCAACTTTGTCAATTTGGCAACGGCCCGCAGTTCGGAACGCGCCAGGGAAGTCGGCATTCGCAAAGCCCTTGGCAGCGAGCGCAGGCAATTGGCGGGGCAGTTTTTGGCGGAAGCCGTTTTGGTCAGCCTGATTTCGGCGGGTTTGGCCGTAGGTTTGGTGGCGCTTTTGCTGCCGGTGTTCAACGAAATCGCTGAAAAACAAATCACGCTGAACGAGTTTTTTACCGGTTGGGGCATGGTGGCTTTACCTGGTTTTGCTGTGGCGGTAGGCTTGGTGGCCGGCTTGTATCCGGCTGGCGTATTGTCTGCTTTTCGTCCGATTGAAGTCTTGAAAGGCAATTTTTCTGCCACGAAAAAAGGGCATCGGCTGCGAAACGGGTTGGTCGTTTTTCAATTTGCCATTTCGGTCGCACTGATTATCAGCACCTTGATTGTGCTCAAGCAATTGGATTTCATTTTTAGTAAAAAACTGGGATTCGATAAAGACCACTTAGTCACGTTGCAAAATGCTTTTGCGCTGGGGCCTAAAACGGAAACCTTCAAACAGGAATTAGAAAAAATACCCGGGGTGGAATCCGTTGGCGGCGCCAGTGAAAGTCCGGGCGGCGGCAACTATTTTGGGATCTCTTTCAAAGTGCCCGGCAATGGCGAAACGGTCACCGGCCGGGGTATGATCGTTGACGACGGCTACATCGGCGCCATGCGCATGGAAGTCTTGAACGGGCGTGGGTTTTCCAAAGATTTTACCGATACTTTGTCTGTGGTGTTGAATGAAAAAGCGGTGCGCGACCTGGGTTTCAGCAACCCGGATGCAGCCGTTGGAAAGCGCGTGACCATGACCGGCAGTTTTTTTAGTCCGGAAGAAGCAGACGTTGATTTTAATGTAATTGGCGTTGTCCGGGATTTTCATTTTCAAAGTTTGCACGAACCCATTGTTCCGCTTTTTATGGTTTACCACCAGGTGAGTCAGCGGACAGACGGATTGTTGTCGGTGCGCGTACAACCCGAACAATTTCAGGGCTTTTTGCAGGCGGCTGCTGCCAAATGGGCAGCGCTGCTGCCCGATCAACCGTTCCGCTACACCTTCCTTGATGCAGATCTGGCTGCGCTTTACAAAGACGAGCAGCGGGCGAAACGCCTGTTTGTGTTGTTTGCCGGATTGGCAATTTTTATCGCCTGCATTGGCTTACTGGGCTTGGCGGCGTACCTGACCCGGCAGCGCACCAAAGAAATCGGCATCCGGAAAGTACTTGGCGCCTCCATCTTCAACATCACTTCGCTGTTGGCTAAAGACTTTTTGAAATTGGTTTTCATTGCCATTGCGGTGGCTTCGCCGTTGGCCTGGTGGGGCATGTCGAAGTGGCTGGGCGATTTTGCCTACCGCACCGAGATTGGCGCGGGGGTCTTTATTTTGGGCGGCGTTTGCGCCATTGGCGTGGCCTTGCTGACGGTGAGTTTTCAATCTATCCGGGCGGCGCTGGCGAATCCGGTTAAGAGTTTGCGAAGCGAATGATGGATGAGGCGGAGCCTCATAAATAGTAGACTCGAGGCGGAGCCTCGCGCCAGCAGTGCTTATATAGTACATTCGAGGCGAGCTTCGACTTCGCTCAGTACTAGTCGCTTAGCCAACAGCTCAGCTACCGCCTCGCGCCAGCAATAAAAAAATCAATAGAACATTATGCTGATCAACAACCTGAAAATTGCTTTCCGAAACCTTGTCTCGCACAAGTTTTTTTCCCTGCTCAACATTGTCGGATTGGCCTTGGGCATGTCGG
>JALHRK010000469.1:0-2031 GCA_022841505.1 Saprospiraceae bacterium
GCAGGAACTGATGCAGGGTTCTGCCGCTGTCCACAATGTCTTCCACAATGACTATATCTCGGCCACGCACGTCTTCCCGAAGTCCGATGACCGTAGCAACAGCGCCCGAGGAGACGGTACCGGCGTAGGAAGCTAAGCGAATGAACGACATTTCGCAGTCCATGTCGCAAGCGCGGAGCAGGTCGGCGGCAAAAACGAAAGCGCCGTTCAGCACGCCCAGAAACAGCGGGTTTCGACCTTTATATTCGGCAGTGAGCGCGGCGCCCATTTCATCAATGCGCTGCTGCAACTGCCCGGCGCTGATGAAAGGCGTGAAGTGGAGGTCGTGAATGCGAATGCGGGGATCCATTGATGATTTGAAAATTAGATGATTTGAAAATTTGAAGATGGGAGAGCAACCAAGAATTTGAAGATTTGAAGATTTGAAAATTGGGGCGCAACCAGGGATTTGAAAATTTGAAGATGGGCAGACGCTCTAATCTTCAAATCACCAAATTTTCAAATTTTCAAATCACTCCACCCCATATTTATCCAACAAATACACCCAGCTTGCCATAGCGGCCACGCCCATTTCCAGTTCGCGGCGGTTAACCGTTTCCAGCACGTCGGTAGGCGCATGGTGGTAGTCGAAATAGCGCTGGGAATCGGGTTCAAAACCAAACAACAAGCCTTTCTGGGCTTTCAGTCCGCCGATGTCGGCGCCCGAACCGCCGGGTTTCAGGCGGAGGCCATAGGGCTCAATCAGCGGCAACCACCCCGATACCCGCTTGAAATATTTTTCAAACACCGTGGGGTCGCCTTCGCAGGTAAAACCCCGGGGCGTGAACCCGCCGCGGTCCGACTCGATGGCCGCCATGTGGTATTCTTTCTTTTTATCTGATTCTGCCCGGTATACTGCGCCGCCCACCAGCCCGTTTTCTTCATTCATGAACAGCACGCAACGCAGGGTGCGCTTCGGGCGGTAGCCGCTGCGTTTCAGCACCTGCAATACATCCATCGCCTGCACGCAGCCGGCGCCGTCGTCGTGCGCGCCTTCACCCACATCCCACGAGTCCAAATGCCCGCCTACGAGGATGATCTCCTCTGGTTTTTCACTGCCGGTAATTTCGCCGATCACATTGTGGGAAACCACCGGCGCCATCATCACGCAGGTAGAGCGCATGTAGATGCGCACGGGCTCCTCTTTCAGCAGGGCGCTCAGCCGTTCGGCGTCGTTGGTGCTGATGCCAAAGGCTGGAATCTCGGGAACGCCCTCTTCGTAGCGCAATGCGCCGGTGTGCGGCACGTCGTCCAGGGCCGTCGTCATCGAGCGCACCAGCACGCCCAGCGCGCCGAAGCGGGCCGCCCGTGTGGCGCCCAGCCCGCGTTGGTCCACCGCTCCGCCATACGCCGCGAAGGTGTTCAGTTGGGTGGGATCAAGCGGCCGGTTGAAAAAAACGATTTTTCCTCGCAGGTTGATTTCGCCCAATTTTTCCAATTCATCGAGGCTCAGCACCTCTACCACTTCTGCGGAAATACCGCCTGGTCCGGTGCCGACGGAATTGCCCAGCGCCAGGGCTTTCAGGTCTACGCTGCCCATTTTCCGCGAATTGACGATGCGCACAATTTCCTGATCGCCGCGAATCCAGCGGGGTACGGTGCAGGGTTGCAACCAGACTTTATCCAGACCCATCGTATCCAGCATTTGGCGGGTGTATTCCACCGCTGCAGTCGCCTGAGGGGAGCCGCTCAGCCTGCCGCCGGTGCGCTTGCACAGGTATTCCAACCACGGGTAACAACGGCCTTGCGTCAGGGCATTGTCGTAGATTTTGCGGATAAAAAAGGCGTCGGCATCCGTCGTTTGAGCGGTCGCAACTTGTAAGGTGCAAAAGGTGCAGACGAACAGGATCAGTAGGTTTTTCATACAATGAGCTTGAAACAGGTTGATCTGAGCGGGCTAAAGTACGGGTTTTGGTTCGATCATATCCCAGAGATTTCCGTAGAGATCCGCAAACACTGCCACCGTGCCGTATACTTCCTCAGAAGGTTCCC
>JALHRK010000469.1:2041-4788 GCA_022841505.1 Saprospiraceae bacterium
GGTGCAAAAGGTGCAGACGAACAGGATCAGTAGGTTTTTCATACAATGAGCTTGAAACAGGTTGATCTGAGCGTAAAGTACGGGACTTCTTTTTGTGTTTTGAAGCGAGAATTAAGATTAGTTTTACTTAACTCGTTTCCTAGTCGTTTGGTGTCTGATCTTTAGAGTTCGAGAGCAAGGCATGCGAAGGCCCAAAAACGGGAGTTTATTTTTATAAATGACCGATTTTGGGCCGAGCATGCGGTTGTAGAGCGGAGCCGAAACAAACGCAGCTATCGGACTATAAAGACAGACACTATTTTGGTTCGATCATATCCCAGAGATTTCCGTAGAGATCCGCAAACACTGCCACCGTGCCGTATACTTCCTCAGAAGGTTCCCGGATAATGGTAACCCCGTTTTCCAAAAGATGCCGGTAATCCCGCCAAAAATCGTCGGTATGCAGGAAGAGGAAAACCCGCCCGCCGGTTTGGTTGCCCACGCGGCTTTGTTGTTCTTCCCCCACGGCTTTGGCCAGCAGCAGGCGGCAACCCGACGACCCCGGCGGCGCAATGACAACCCAGCGCTTGGTTTCGCTCATCACCGTGTCTTCCACTAAGGTAAACCGGAGTTTGTTGGTGTAAAAATCAATGGCTTCGTCGTAGTCGCTGACCACTAAGGCAATTTGAAAAAGGTCTTGTTTCATGACGGTACAGTGATTCGATCCATTCGCAAAAAGGTATAACTAAATTCATTTTTTTCATCTGCCGGAAAGGCCTGCGAAGAAACAATTTCCCATTCGTCAATGTCAATTTGGGGAAAAAATGCGTCGCCGCCTTCGATGGCCGCATCCACCCGGGTGAGGTAGAGCCGGTCCCAGAAAGGCATACTTTGCCGGTAAATTTCGCCGCCGCCAATGATAAAAGCCTCCGTTTCGTCGTGGTCGCGGGCAATGCGCAGCGCCTCTTCCACAGAATGGGCCACGATGCAGCCGGTTCCGATGAAAAAAGGATCGCGGGTGATGACGACGTTCGTGCGCTTGGGCAGGGGCCGGCCAATGGAATCAAAGGACCGCCGCCCCATGATGACGTGGTGGTTCAGGGTCGTTTGTTTGAAAAAACGAAGGTCGGCGGGCAGGTACCAGGGGATTTCTCCGTTTTTTCCGATCACGTTGTTTTGTGCCACGGCAACGATGGCCGAAATGATCATATCCATTTGAAGTACAAAGTATTTAGATTTTAGTAGAAAGATAGCGTTTGTTACCTTGGAAGGCTGGGGTATTCTTCAAGGGATTCTAAGGTGACGGGGCGTTCGGGCAAGCCTACGCGATGTCGGGTTTGTTGAGCGTATCGCAACATGGCCGCGCGGTCGGTTTCCGTCAGCCGGATGCGTTCCGAGTCTTCGTATTCAAAGGCGGCGATGGGCAGCGTCCGGTAGGTCTTTTTGCCGGAAGGCAACCGCTCCACGTGCCGCCAGACAGGGATAAACGCCGCTTCTTCCACCATTGCGTGCCCGTTCGATTTCGACAGTTCCACTTCTACCAGGATGCCGCCGTCGGTGTGTTGTTTCAATTGTCCCGAAATAAAATTTCCCAATGAATAGGCGACAAGCACCTCCTGCTCGCCGTCTGCCGTTTCCCATCGGGCTGGCTGCACCACGTGCGGATGCGCGCCAATGATGAGGTCGGCGCCGCCTTCCAGCAGTTGTTTCGTCAGTTTTCGCTGTTCCTTGTTTTCAACGAGCTGGTATTCCAGGCCCCAGTGCATCATCACAATGATGGCGTCGGGTTGCAGGTCGCGGGCCACGCGCAGGTCGCGGCTGATTTGCGCGCTGTCAATGGGGTTCACCACGGAAGGATGCCGGGTCCGGATGCCGTTGGTGCTGTACGTGTAGTTCAGAAAAGCGAGTTTAAAGCCTTTTTTATAGACGATCAGCGGGTAATAAGCCTCCATTTCTTCGCGGTTTTGGAAGGTGCCGGTGTGGTAAAAACCGCTTTCTTCCAGGACTTCGATGGTGTTGATCACCCCCGCCGCGCCGCTGTCGTTGCTGTGGTTGTTGGCCGTCATCATCAGGTCGAATCCGGCAATGCGCAGGGCCGTTGCCAATTCTTCCGGGCAGCGGAACATCGGGTAGCCGAGGTAGGGTTCTTCGCCGGGCATAGTAAGTTCTAAATTGCCAATGGCCAGATCGGCGGATTGCAGCAGGGGCTTCACGTATTCAAAACTAGCGTCGAAATCGTATCCTTCCGGCGTTTGCGCTGACAGAATCTGAGCCTGGTGCACCATGATGTCGCCGGCAAAAATCAGCCGTAGCCTTTCCACGGGGGCAGGCGTATCGCCACTGCGCTGGGCCATCAACGCCAGCACACCTCCCGTCAGCATCAGGTATTTGAAAAGCCTGTTTTTCATGGTAGCTTTGTGAGTGCCAAAGATAGACAAATATGCAACGCATCAACATCATAACGGCCATGAGCGAAAACCGCGCCATTGGCCTCAACAACCGCCTGCCCTGGCGCCTTCCGGGCGATTGGGAGAATTTCCACCGCGTCACTGCCGGCAAAATTTTCCTGATGGGCCGAAAAAGTTACAACGCCGAAGACGCCCTGCTCTCCGAACACCGCAACGTGGTGATCAGTCGCCAGCCGGGACTTCGCCTTGGCCCCAACACTGAACAGGCCACCAGCATCGAAGCAGGACTCGCGCTATTGGCGAACGAACCGGAGTTTTTCATCCTCGGCGGCGCGGAAATTTTTAGCCAAACCCTGCACT
>JALHRK010000470.1 GCA_022841505.1 Saprospiraceae bacterium
AAAATTATCCGCAGTTTACAAGTATTCGATCGTTGGGGCGGCAATGTGTTCGGCGTCAAAAATGTGACGCCCGATGACGATGCTGCGGGATGGAACGGCAGCCACCGCGGTAAGATGGCCAACGCGGGTGTCTATATGTACCTTGCAGAGATTGAATTTTTTGACGACCATGTTGAGACGGTGGTCGGAGAATTTACGCTGGTGCGTTGATTTTTTTTTTAAAAGGTTGCCCGACAAGTCCGATGCCAAAAATGTTTTTCTAACAAATGTTTTTTATTCATAACAAAATTGTAATCTAATGAGAAAAGTAAGTTTTACTTATTTCAAGTCCTGGCACAATGCAACCGCACTGTTGCTGGGATTAGCTATCCTGTTAACAGGATTCACACCGGGTTCACCGCCTGTTGTAGAATTGGCGACGTACACTCCGTCAATTAATTCTACGTGTTCAGGCAATGTACCTATACAGAACCTAGCCAACGGAATGGATTATACCATTACTGTTGGAGCTGGTGGTGCCGTTAATATTACGGTTAGAGTTGTAGACAATCCAGCAGGTTTGGTTGGTTTTCTTGGAGGACCTGGAAATCCAATATCTTTTCCAAACGGTACAGGAACTTTTACTTACAGCTTAACTAATCAGGCTGATCCGTATGTTTTAAATATGTACTTTAACTGGGCAGCAGGCGGACAAGGTAGTTCCACCCCTGTATCTTGTGCTGCTTCTGTTGCTCCAACGGTATGTACGGGTAATGTTCCCATTCAAAATCTTGCCAATGGAATGAATTATTCCATTACGGTTGGAGCTGGTGGTACGGTTGGTATTTCGGTTACAGTTGTAGACAATCCTGCCGGTTTGGTTGGTTTTCTTGGAGGACCTGGAAATCCAATATCCTTTCCAAACGGTACAGGAACTTTTACTTACAGCTTAACTAATCAGGCTGATCCGTATGTTTTAAATATGTACTTTAACTGGGCCGCAGGCGGACAAGGTAATTCCACCCCTGTATCTTGTTCTTCTTCTCCTCCTCCTCCTGCTCCTCCGAGCCAACCTGTTGGTTTTGTGGCCATGAACGCTACGAGCTCAAGTGGATTTTTAGCCGTTGGTCCCAATAACGTTGGCGCCAATAACATCGTGTACCGGTTATTTTATTCACCAACAGCTACAGCTCCTGCAAATCCACTGAATGCAACCCAACATACTTTCGGCTCCATCGCAGGTGACGGAAACGGAACTGCCGCATTTGGGTTCAATCGCGGTGGACTTACTGCTGCAACCCCGTATACTTTTTGGTTGTATCAATACAACACAGTAAGTATGCTTTATTCGACTCCTGCTGTTGCAACGCTTACGACATTATCGCCGCCATTACTACCCACCACCAGCCCGCCTAATCCAATATGCCCAGCAGCGAATGTGGTATCCATTTATGGTGATTTTTATTCACCAAATATCGCGACCAACTACAACCCTAACTGGGGACAATCCGGTTTTTGCTGCGTTAACCCAGCCTACAATCCTGGAACTGGAAATGTAATAATGGCTTATACGAATTTCAACTACCAGGGCACAGAGGTGACTCAAACCAATTTGTCGAACATGCAGTTCTTAAACTTCGACGTTTGGACAGATGCCAATCCATCCACCACAACGCTCAAGGTGAGTCCTATCAATCAAGGAACAGGCCCGGCAGAAGTGTTGGTAACCGTGCCTTTTGTTCGAGGCCAGTGGACAAGAATATCATTGCCTAAGAGTGCTTTTGGCGGAATGACCTGGAACGGCGTATTCCAAATGAAATTTGAGGCATTTGGCGTTCGGCCAGTGGACATCTACTTAGACAACATTTTCTTTTCTACCACAAATTGTGCACCTCCTCCCACGGTTGTGTGTAAAAACGCAGCCGTATCTCTGAACGGCAATGGCAATTATACCTTAGTGGCAGCCGATGTATTTAATGCTGCTGCTTCTGTGAATAACTGCGGGGGCGCACTGACCGTAACCAATATCTCCCCGGCAACAGTAAGCTGTGCTCAAATCGGCCAAACCATACCGGTGACGGTAACCGTACAAGACGCCTGTGGCAATACGGCCAGTTGCATCGCTCAAATCACGGTGCAGGAAGGCTCAGCCCTGCCAGGTGGCTGGAGCAGCAACAGCGTCGGTAATGCCAATGGCAGTGGAAGCTACAAGCCTTGTACTGGTGGGGAGTTTACCATTACGGCCTCCGGGTACTCTACTGCTTCAGGAGACGTCATGCGCTTAGTTTCCAGACAACTCTGCGGGAATGGCGAAATTATTGCCCGTGTTGAGAATGTACTAAACGGCGGCTGGGCAGGCATTACCCTGCGTGAAAGTCTGGCGCCTGGTTCCAAAATGGTGGCGTTGAAAACGCAAAACAATGGCAATATCCGCCGTATGATTCGGTCAACGACCAACGGCGCTGCCAACAATCTGAACTACTTCCGGCCACAGGATACCTGGTTGCGCTTAGTGCGCAGCGGCAGCACCTTTACTGGCTATACTTCATCAGATGGAACTTCCTGGTCTTTTGCGTTTTCTACAACGATATCAATGGCGGGATGTTTACATGCGGGGCTGTTTGCAGAAAGCATCAACGTGAATGTGATCACCACAGCGGTATTTGGGGATGTCACTATCTCAGGAGGTACCCCTTCTTTAGCAACGGACATCAACAACGTTGCCACAGCTGCACCGGAATTGCAGGTTTATCCGAACCCAACTTCGGGCGAAATTACCCTTGACCTAAACGCATACACCGACCGCACCGTGCGCATCGAGTTGTACAGCGTAGAGGGCCAACTGCTGAAGTTTTCCGAAGTAAACGAAATCCAGGGAAATACCGAACGAATTGACATCTCCGCATTCAAACCGGGCATGTACATGCTGAGGGTGAAGTGCGAAGGAATGCCTGACGCATCCAGGCGGGTAGTGCTGATCCGCTAAGCATAAACACCTTACCGTAAACCATCTACAGGCAGCCGGGGCTTAAGCTCCGGCTGCTGTAGGCGGCCGGGTACTCTACGTACCATGGCTTGTTTGACTCGCTGATCGTATCTACCTTTGTCATGAACCGGAAAGTTTTTTTTATTTTGCAACTCATAAACACAAATACCGGCTCAATTTCCTCCTGGGACTGAGCCCAGCTCTGCGGGGGATTCATGCAACAACAAAGCCCCGGCAATTCACTAATCAAGTCTTGACTTTAGATGCGCGGCCATTTCATTCTTTTAATCTACTTACTGGTACCTATCTTTTCTAGTGGTCAAACCGCAGAAATCGACAGCATGAAGCAGTTATTGCCCCGTCAAACTGCTGCGGAACGACTCAATACATTACTAAGTCTTTCCTACCAGTTTTTCGATTTCAGCGTCGAGGATGCACATCATTATGCCTTGGAGGCACTTGCAGAAGCTAGAAAAATTAAGAATCGGCCTGGAGAAAAACATGCCCTCACCTTGATTGGAGAATACTATTATAATATCAGTGATTCTCCCAAAGCTCGTGAATTTTTACGAAAAGCGGATCAAATCAGCCTCAAAGAAGGCGGGAATCTCTATACCGCATATAATTATGTTATTAAAGCAAATATTTATTTAGAGGAATCAAAAAGTGATTCTGCCCGGGTTTGCTTCCAAACAGCGTTTAAACTCCTTGAAAAAGAAAGCCACTACAAAATTAAGTATTACAGCTATTACTGTTATTCAAGTTATTTATTTGATCAGTATCAACTTGATGAAGCCAAGAAGGTTCTGGAGGGGCTGTATATAGACGCTGTAAAAAACAATGCGATATCAAATCAAGCAGAGTTACTTACGGAGCTTGCGGCCATAGAGAATAAAAGAGATGAATATAAAAAGGCTTATGCCTATTTGATGCAGGCTAAGCCATTGTTACCAAAAAACGATTATAGTTATGTGAAATTTAATTTCCTCTATCACTTTGCCCATGTTGAGTTCAACCGGGGCAATTACCTTGCCGCCATTGCCCACCTTAAGTCAGTGCTTTCTATTAAAGAAATAGAGCAATATGAAGATGTAAAGGCTGATATGACTGTACTGGCTGGAAATATATATGTAGCTCAGGGTGAATTAGACCTCGCCTTGAAATCATACCTGGAGGCTGTCAAAGTATTTGATCGAATGAAATTGAAAAAGGATTTGGTAAATGTTTATCTTGACATCGCCTGGCTATATTTTAAACAACCTAACAATCAGGAAATTACCCATTTTACGAATATGGCTATGAGCATAGCTAAGGAAATTAAGAATGAAGAAGGCATCGCCAGGGCACATTCTACGCTGGGCCACCTTTTTTCGGCTCAGCAAAAATATACAGCCGCGATCCGGGAACACGAACAGGCCTTAACAATCGTTAAAAGGCTTAATGTTCGCAAGAATATTTCTGATACTTATTACAATCTAAGCTCTTTATATGAGGACCTGGGGCAATTGGACAATGCTATATTTTATGCCCAAAAAAGCATGGAAATGGATGAGTCAATAGGAGACCTTTTTAATCTGGGGATGAGCTGCCAAAAAAATGCTTCGCTGCATATCTTGCAAAAAAAATACGACTCGGCCGAAGTTCTTTTAACAAAAGCAATGGCGTTGTCAAAGCAGACCGCTTCACCAGAATTAAGGCGGGACATAGCGTTGCTTTTTGCTGAATTATATGAAAAAAAAGGCGCCTTTAAAACAGCCATTCAGCATTTGCGACTCGCTATTGAACTAA
>JALHRK010000471.1 GCA_022841505.1 Saprospiraceae bacterium
CTAAGGCGAGCAGGCTAATGGTATTGTTTTGCAAATCAACCATTTCCTCCTCCAGCGCGTACGGTGGCAAAAGTGACACGTAAATGAAGCCCGTTTCTGCGCCTATGGTTTCGCGTGTAATCGGAATCAGATTACCATCCGCATCCTGAAAGCGGTACTCTTCCTGCGAGACGCCGGGATGTACATAAGGAATCATCCGGTGCCCGATGTACATTTTTTTTGCAACCAATTCATCCTCGGTCAGGTTGACCCGGAACGCGGTTTCTTCAAAAAGCTTATCGCGGTAGACCAGTTCGTCAGTATCTAAGTTGATCGCAACGTCCGTTATGGCGTTCTCCAAAAGGTAGGATTCGATCTCTTCCCACAAGGCGTCCTTTTTCTTTTTGGTTTTGCTGATGGCGCGTACCCGCTCGATAAATTCGTCAATTTTGGTAATGGATTCCTCCGCCAATAAGACTTCTATAGCTTCATGAATTTTCATGCCTTGTGTTTTGATTACGCCCGCAAAGCTAAGAAAGGGTGTGGTATTGAACAGTATAAGTTCCCGGGGAAAGCAAGCCAGCGGCAAAAGTTTCCAGAAACGGGGTGGGTTTGGAGGCATAAAAAGCGTGTTTGCCCTCCAGCGCAGGGCTGATTAAATTCCGCTCCTGTAGCATGCGCTCCAATTGCCGCGCAACCGCTGGCGCCGGGTTGATGATCGCGACCTGGTCACCGGCAATGCGCCGGATCAGCGGCTCCACAAAAGGGTAATGCGTACAGCCCAGGACGAAGGTGTCTACGCCATTTTCGAGCATGGGCTGCATGATGCTCCGGAGCAAAGCTTCCGTTTCCGGCGATTCAAATTGTTCCTGTTCAATGCGTTCCACCAGTCCGATGCACGGGTCTTCCAGCACCTGGATATGGCTGGCAAACCGGGTCATGAGCGTGGCGTAGCGTTCGCTTTGCAGGGTGCCGCGTGTGGCCAATACGCCCACTTTGCCCGTTTTGGTGGCCTGAGCGCCAGGTTTTACGGCAGGCTCCATGCCCACAATGGGCACTTCGGGCCATTGTGCGCGCAGGTAAGATAAAGCCGGTGCGGAAGCCGTGTTGCAAGCTACAACAATGGCTTTGCAGCCCTGATCCAATAAAAAGCGGGTAATTTGTGCGGAGTATTCCCGAATGGTATCGGGAGATTTGGTGCCGTAAGGAATCCGGGCCGTATCGCCAAAGTATACAAGCCGTTCCTTCGGTAATAAATGAACAATGGCATCAACGACCGAAAGGCCGCCGATGCCAGAGTCAAAGATGCCAACAGGATCGCTTGCGTTAGCTGCTGCTGACATCGAAAAATTAGTTAGTGATGCCTAATTTCGCTTTTACTAAGGTGCTTACGTCCTGCGTCGCTTCCGCGTACAACAAAACGCCCTGATCGAAAATAAGCTGAAAACTGTTTTCTTTTGCCACATCGGCAATCGCGGTGTTCACCTTGTCGTAGATTGGCCCCAGCAGTTCGGTTCTTTTATCCTGCAACTGTTTGGCCATATCCTGCTCGAATTTGCCGATTTCCTCCTCTTTCACTTTCAGTGCAGCGGCAGCTTCTTCCTGCTGCTTGGGCGATAATTCGCCGCGTTCCACTTTCTGCTGAACTTCGGTGTACTCTTTTTGAAGCACTTCCACCATGCCCTGGCCTTTTTTCTGCAATTGCTTTTGCAGGGCTTCCAGGGTAGCTTCCGCTTGCTTGACGTCGGGTAGCTGAGACAGAATAGCGGCTGAGTTCACATAGCCGAATTTTTGGGCTTGCGCGCCCGTGCCAATAAAGATGGCAAAAACCAGCAGCGCAACCATTTTAACAAAATACTTCATTTCGATGAATTTGATTTTTATACTTCAAAAAGCAGGTGCAAAGATACAGTTTTGCGCTTTTTTCTATACAAACTGTTCTAAAACCTGAAAATTTGCCCTGATAACCGGATTCTCCAAATGGAGACGACATTGCAGCGCCAAAAGGTTGTATCCGGGTGCAAAAATCTTTACTTTTTCTTCAGCCGGTCCAGGATGTCCGACGTTTTGTCGTGCTGTGCGCTGGAAAAGATCATGCCCGCAGCGCCGCTTTTGTCAAAAATAAAGTCGTATCCACGCTCCTGTGCGTACGCTTCGATGGCGGCATAAACCTTGTCCTGGATTGGGCGAACCAGTTCCTGGCGTTTCTGAAAAAGGGCGCCTTCCGGTCCGAATTTCGTTTTTTGCAGGTCGCGAACTTCTTTTTCTTTGTTCATGATTTCTTCCTCGCGCTGGCGGCGGGCTTCGTCGCTCAGCAGCACCTGCTCGGCCTGGTATTTGTTGTACATGCCCTTAATCACATCGTATTCCTGGGCAATTTCCTGGCGCCATTTGGTGGCTAAGTTGTCGAGCTCCTGCTGTGAACCCTGGTATTCCTGGATGCTTTCCAGTACCTTATTCACATCTACACAAGCAATGCGCTGCGCCTGCATGGTGAACGCAAAAGCGAGCGTGAGCACGGATGCCAGGATGGTTTTTCTGGCAGCCTTCGTAATAATCACAGTATCCATGATGGTTAAAAGTTTTGGTAACACAATGATTCCTCCTCAAAAATACAGCTTTACAAACGCTGTATGGTATATCAGACACGATCCGCAGCTTTAAGTTACACCCGATCCGGTATTAAAAACCTTAACAAATGCGGTAAATCTTTGGCTGTTAATCGCTTGCAAGAACGTATAATTGATGATTCAGGTATGGGTTTAACTTAGGTTTAACCAGAAACAGGGTTGTGCAAATAGGCAAAATTGGCAAAAGGCAAATTGGCAAGGGGCAAATTGGCAAGATGCAAATTTTCAAACATGCCCTTTTGGAATCACAAGGTTGCCTTTTGCCCCTTGCCAACTTGCCCCTTTTTATACCCCTCAACCATCACTCCTCCACCCAAACCACCTTATCCTCCAGCCCGCTCCGCTTGCCCGCCGGGATTTCCGCATCCGAATAGCCCATGTAGAAAAGTCCCAGACAGCGCTCGTCTGCCTCCAATTGCAGGAATTCCTGCCCGTTCAGGATGGCGGAAGGCGAACTCCAGTAACTCCCGATGCCATAAGCCGTGCAGGTAAGCCACATGTTTTGCACCGCACAAGCCACTGCAGCGATCTCTTCCCATTCCGGCAAATTCGCTTCCGCGTGGCGTTTCATGCAAATGGCAATGACGCAAGCCGAGCGAACCGGGTTGCGCAACATCTTCTGGTATTTGACGTCCGGCATAGTCGGGTCTTTCTCCTTGTGGTAGTTGCCGATGTACAATCCCAGCCGCTCCAGCGCTTTGCCCGTGAATACCTTAAAACGCCAGGGTTCGGTCAGTTTATGGGTAGGGGCCCAGCGCGCATTTTCGAGGATCGCTTCTATGATTTCCCGCGCAATAGGCCGATCATTGTAGCTGGCCGGAAAAACCGCCCGCCGGTTGTGGATGAGTGCACTGAGTTGTTCGGGTAGCAGCATGGTCTCTTTTTTTTGCGGCGAAAATAGAGATAATTGAGGAGAATAAAAGTTTCAATAATTATTGAAACTTTTAGAAGATAGACGCGTTATGGTAGTATTATATCTGGAATTGAAAAAAGAATCCTGCTATGGTATCTGAATCCAGAATGAAAATTGACTTGTTTGCGCAAATTACCCTCATCGCAACCACCCTCCTGCTCCTGCTGATCGGGCAGTGGGCTGCCGCGGCCTATCCGTTGGTCATTTTGCTGATCTGGCAAGCGCTCAGCGCCCTCGAATTGTTTTTCGCTTACCGCCACCGCCGGCGTCGTTACTACTTGTTCATTGCCGCTGCGGCAGCCGCCTTATTGCCACTTTGGACTGCGCTCCCTTATCTTTGGGGGTACCTCCCGTTTGTTTTGATGGCAGCCTGGTACCTTTTTGAAACGGCCTGCGACTTCTTGGTGGTTTATCGCCGCCCTCGTTCTTTCTGGGATTTGTAAAATTATACTCGCTCGCGCGATGGTGGCTCCGCCTCGCGTGCTTTATTTGTCGGGCTCTGCCCGGCTGCGAACTCCAAAGCTCAGTCACAAGACTAAATGGGCGGACACTACTGAGAACTGATAAAAATGCCATAACTTTGCCCAAACGCAATTTATGAAACCTTCCGCACTCCTGTTTGTGTGCCTTTCGGCCATGTTGCTGACGTTCAATGCCTGCGGGGACAAACCCGACGATAAGGAAAATACCGGTGACGCCATTGTGCAAAATGACGCGAATCCGGCTCCGGATACCAACGGTACCAATGGAAAACCCCTGTCCGAAGGCCTCACCGAAGACTATACCCATACCGACCGGGTCATCTGGCAAAAGCCGGACATGGTACTGAACCTGCTTGGCGGACTGGAAGGGAAAGCCGTCGCGGATATTGGCGCAGGCACCGGGTTTTTCACCCTCCGCATGGCACAAAAAGCGCGCAAAGTCATTGCCATTGACATTGACCCCCGGTTCATCAACTACTTAGACAGCATCAAAACCCTGGAACTGCCGGAGAAATTTCAATCCCGCATCGAAACCCGCCTCGGCAAACCCGACAACCCCCAACTGAAAACCGGCGAAGTAGACCTCGTCGTCATCGTCAACACCTTCATGTACATCCGCGACCAGGTGGCTTACCTGAAAATTCTGCGCAACGCCCTCACGCCGGGCGGCAAAATCCTCATTGTAGACTTCAAGAAAAAACGCACGCCCGTGGGCCCGCCCAACGACATCCGC
>JALHRK010000472.1 GCA_022841505.1 Saprospiraceae bacterium
ACAACCCTATCCAGGGGAAAAATTACTCTGGATCGCTATTCAACAACTTAATGCAATCAAGACGGGGTTCTTCTTGGCGCAAAGTTATGGGACAGGATAAGGGCGGAGCCTACACGCGAGCGGGGACTTTACGCCTAAAATCTATTTTTCCCCCGATCTCACGTTAAAAAAAAGAGACCTCCAGAATTAGCTCAGGAGGTCTCTTTTTTTTGTTTTCCCACGGGCGTTGGGCGACCGAGAGGGTCGCCCCTACCGTCATCCCGCAGACATTATTTTACCTGAAATACGCTGTCGTCAATCCCTTTGTTGACCTCTACTGATTTTACTTCAAAAACCAGCGGGAAGGGCGCCAAACCAACTGTTTTCAGGCGATACGGCACTTTCACGCCGTTTACTTCGCGGTAGTCTTCGTAGTCGCTGGTAGAACTCGTCGGGCCTTGCGGGCCTTCCTGCGTTTCGATGCTTCTGATTTTCAAGCCGGTAGCTTTATCAAAGAAGTCTGTTGACTTTTTGCCCGAAGCAGACGTGATTTCAATTTTGTACGCATCTTTGCCCTCTACCGGCTCCACGCCTTTAAGTTCTAATTTAGCGCCGTTTTTTGCGTATTCCAATTCTGCAAACATAGCAGACTGGTCTTTCAATTCCTTCAGGCCGGCTTCGTCCATTGGTTGTGCCTGGCCCATCTGGGAGACTTCGCCTTTTACGCCGTCGAATTTGGTTTGGTTGAGTACCATACCGCTCATGTCCACTGTCATCGCCAT
The DNA here is from genome assembly GCA_022841505.1 of Saprospiraceae bacterium. Taxonomy (GTDB): domain Bacteria; phylum Bacteroidota; class Bacteroidia; order Chitinophagales; family Saprospiraceae; genus JABWAJ01. The sequence continues at coordinate 762 of JALHRK010000472.1, forward strand.
TTTGTTTGGCGCTTTGCGCTGAATGGTCATGCCAATTGTCTGGCCCTGAGCGGAAGTCGTCATGCTCATGGTCATGTCTTTCACACCCATCAGCGCTTCTTTGCCGCCAATGGCTTTCAGGTAGCTGTCAATCACTGCTTCAGCCGTCATGCCCGTAGGTACGACCGCGCCATCCATATTGATTTTGGTGCCGTAGATGTCGTAGAAATGCACTTTGCCGTTGGCAGAAAAAGTTTTCAGTTTTTCTGCGCTTGCGTCTTTGTCCCCGACCACCACGATGTTCGCGTTGCCTGGTTTGATGTATTTTTTGGCAGTAGCCAAAATGTCCTCGGAAGTGACGGCTTTCAGGCGCTCTAAGAACGTTGCGTAATAATCTTTCGGCAATTTATACAGAGACGTATTCAGCGCAAAGCGGGCCACCGTTTGCGGGTTTTCCAAAGAACGGGAGAAAGAACCTGCAATCTGGTTTTTGGCCAGGTCCAATTCTTTTTGGCTCACTTTTTCTTTGGTCAGCAATTCCAGTTCATACATAAACTGCACAACGGCACTGTCGGTGACTTCGTTGCGCACGCTGGCTTCTGCATTGAAATACCCGACATAGCGGTCTTGCTGGAGGGTGGAGTACGCGCCGTAGGTATAAGCTTTGGTTTCGCGGAGGTTTTTGAACAAACGACCGCTGAAGCCGCTGCCCAGAACGGTATTCAGCACCTGGGCTTTCACCACATCCGGGGAGCCTTGTTTGAGGTCAACCGGGTACGTCACATAAATCAGTGACTGCACTGCGCCGGTTTTGTGTACAAAGCTGACCTGGTTAGCCGCAGGCCCCTTCACTGCCGGTATGGTTGCCAAGGTCATTTCCTTTTTCTTCCAGGCGCCAAAATGCTGCTGTGCGATTTTTTTAGCGTCTGCAACAGAAATGTCCCCAACTACCACGAGGTAGCCCCGATTGGGCCGATAGTAGTTGTCGTAGTAGCTTTTGCAATCCTGGAGCGTGATTTTCCCAACCGTTTCTTCCGTGGTCAATTCCCCGTAAGGGTGGTCTTTGCCGTAATTCAGCACCTGCGCCACGTTCTGGGCAATGGTTGCCGGATCGTCTTTGGAAGCGGCTAAGCCGGACAGCGTCTGCGTTTTCAGCTTGGTGAATTCTTCTTCACTGAATGCCGGGTTCAACAACACATCCGCCATGAGGGCAATCAACTTGTCTTTGTGTTTGGTCAACGAAGCGCCAAAAATGCCTTCCGCGCTGGTATTGAGGCTGGCGCCAATGAAGTCTACCGCTTCGTCAATCTGCGCTTTGGTGCGCGTGGTGGTGCCTTTGCTCAGCAACTGGCCGGCAATATCGGCAGCGCCGGCTACATCGCCTTCCTTGAAAGGCGGAACGTCAATGGACAACTGAAAAGAAACCCGCGGGAGTTTGTGATTTTCCACCACAATCACTTTCAGGCCGTTGTCCAGCACAAATTCCGTGTAAGCGCCCATTTCGATTTTCGGCGCTGGGCCTGAAGCAGGCGCTTTTTTTCGAAAATCATTGTTTTGAGCGGAAAGTTGCAGCGCCATGCCCATCACGAGCAGGGCCACTGACCCATATTTTGAAAAGAATTTCATCTTCATGTTTATTTTAGTTTTTAAGGTTTACTAAACTTTAAAAGTTTGGTAAACCTGTTACCTGTTGAGAAAGTCGTTAAGGTTTACCAAACTTTATAAGTTTAATAAACCCGGCCCAACCCAGTCCTTATGGTTTTGCCGATTTCGGCAGATAGAACAAAGAAACGCGGTTGTTCTTGTTAAAATACTGCTTCGCAACGCGCTGAATGTCTTCTTTCGTCACCGCCATGTACCGGTCAATTTCTGTGTTGATGAGGTTGGCGTCTCCGTAGTAGACTTTGTAGTTGGCTAAGCTTTCTGCAATACCAATGATTGTGGAATTGGACGTTACAAAATCGTTTTCCACCTGGTTGCGCAGTTTCTGAAACTCCTCATCCGGGATCAATTCCGTTTGCACGCGCTCCATTTGGGCATCCATGGCCATTTCCAGGTCTTTGACATCCACGCCCATGTTGGTGATGCCGAACGCGATAGAGAGGCCCGGATCTTCCATCGAAAGCGGGAAGTTGCCCACAAACAGGGCTTTCTGCTGCTCGTCTACCAGCGAGCGGTACAGGCGTGAACTTTGACCCTGTGACATCAGGGTGCTCAACATGCTCACGGCGTAGTAGTCTTTTGTACCTTGGGCAGGAATGCGGTAAGCGTGTACCACGGCTGGCAACTGGATGTTGTCGCGGATGGTATCGCGGGTTTCAGCAGTCAGCGCAGGTTCCTTAATATCCGGGCGGTAAACCGGCTTTTTGCCTTTCGGAATGCCACCGAAGTATTTGTCTACTAATTTTTTCGCCGCTTCGATGTCAATATCACCGGCGATGGAAAGCACGGCGTTGTTCGGCACGTAAAAATCGGCGTAGAATTGCTTGTAATCAGCCTCTGTTGCCGCTTCCAGGTCTTTCATGGAACCGATGATCGGCCACTTGTAAGGGTGTTTCTGGTAGGCTTTTTCAAATACTTTCTCCACGATGGAGCCATAAGGCTGGTTGTCAATGCGTTCGCGGCGCTCTTCTTTCACCACTTCGCGCTGTGTTTCTACGCCTGTTTGCTCCACTTTGGCGTGCAACATGCGCTCTGACTCCAGCCACAACCCCAGTTCCAGTTCATTGGAGGGCAATACTTCGTAGTAGAAAGTACGGTCCCAGCTGGTGTTGGCATTCAGGGTGCCGCCTGCATTCTGTACGTATTCGCTGAACTGGCCGCGGCCTATATTTTCAGAGCCTTCAAAAAGCAAGTGCTCGAAAAAGTGCGCAAAGCCTGTGCGGTCCGGCTTTTCATTTTTAGATCCTACATGATACATAACCGACACCCCAACGATCGGGGTCGTTTTGTCCTGGTGTAAAATGACGCGCAAACCATTTTCCAGCGTGTATTCCACAAACTGGATCTTGTTCATCTGCGCCTGAAGCGACCATGCACCCGACAACAGCGCGCATAGCATCAGCATTCTTAGCTTCATAGTACTTCTTCTTTTTAAGGTTTGAAAATCGGTGCAAAAATGGGGAAATATCCATTGCCTTTTATCCCCCTTTCGATGGGATTTGCAAAAGCATAGACAGACGCCGCTGCTTTGGGTACGATAGGGCATTTCCACTACCGTTGATTTCGGAATGTTTCAGTTTTTTTTTACCACATAGGGGTTTTCACATAGTTCACATAGGCGGCTCCCTGTCTATGTGTCCTCTGTGAAAACCCCTATGAACTAAGTGGTAAAAACCTATGGGGTAAAAAATCAATCACACTCTACCCTAAGGAAAGTCTCCTCCCACGTAGCCGTAGTGGGGTCTTTCATTTTTAACTTTCCGTCCGGGGTTTCTTCCAGTTCCCCCGAAGCTTTCAGGGCTTTGTCGCCTTCGATTTTAAACATGACGACTTCCACCTGGTTGGATCCTTCGATTATGTAGTTCCAGGTAGCCGTAATCACGTTGCCGTCTTTGGTTCCTTTGAACGTGCCATGCGCCCCGTCTTTTTCGGCAAAGGAGTAGTCGAGGATACCGACGATGTCATCGTAATATTCCGTATAATGAAAGCTCATCACGGAGCTATCGGGCATGTGTTGTTCAAAACAATGTACTGGAAATTTTGCTTTCGCAGCGGGTGCTTCCGGTGCAACAGGCGCTTCCGGTGAAGCGGGTTTTTCTGATGGCGTGCAGGCGCTCAGCAACAGGCCGATTGCGAGCGGGAGTAGGTTCAGGTTCTTCATTGTTGTTGTGTTTTAATCGCGTAAATTACTAAGGAAAATTGACGATTACCTGTTTAATGATATTGGAATCGGCGTCTTTAAGATTACGGTAGAGTAGAGAGAAGCGGCAGTGCCGCTTCTCCCCCTCGTCAATCCGTACGTGCGGTTTTCCCGCATACGGCTTTCCTATG
>JALHRK010000473.1 GCA_022841505.1 Saprospiraceae bacterium
GAGCCGCCCGGGGGACTCGAACCCCCGACCTACGCATTACGAATGCGTCGCTCTACCAGCTGAGCTAGGGCGGCTTATATGTGGTTGTTAACTTGCTTTAGTCGGGGTGACAGGATTTGAACCTGCGACCTCTACGTCCCGAACGTAGCGCGCTACCATCTGCGCTACACCCCGTTAAACACGCGCCTTTCTTCAAAAGCGGTTGCAAAGATATATTTTGAGTTCACATCTCACAAGACTCCCTCGAAAAAAATTTACGAAAGGAGCAGAGAGTCTGACACACACGCCCCCAATACAGGAACCATATATTCCAACGCCTTTGTTTCGGTGCGCTGCACCTGAATACGCATGTTTAATCCGTATCTACAATGATCCTCGGTGCGCTGCACCTGTGCATAGTCAAAACTACAAGAGCCATCCCAAAAACCCGGGATGACTCCTGCTCATCTTTCAAAACGGTGAAAAATCTGATTTATATCATGAGGCTCGAACGGTCAGCTATCCTGCGCTTGAGGGCAGGTTTCAGTTTTTCGGAGGCTTGCAGCAACAGGTCTTCGTCGGCGGGGAAAGGCCGGGGCGAACTGCCGATGCGGTTTTTAGATTCAGGGCTCAACGCCCGTGGGTCTCCCCAGAACGTGGAGGCGTAGTGTTCAAAAGCAGCGTTTACCGAAATCGGTTGCGCGTCTATCAATTGTTTGGTGTGCAGGTCGTAGAATTCAAGGGTGGCCTGCATGGTCGCGTCTTTGCGCTGGAGCGATTCCAGGACGTTGGCGCGTACGATCACTTTCCTGGGGACTTTGATGTCGTTGCCTAAGGTGTCTTTTTTGACGTTGCCGCGCTCGTCCAGCACGTATTCGTACCCATCTTCGATTTCGCAGGCATCTTCGTAGGAGCGTTCCTGCACCAGGCCCGGACTGACCCGGATGTCGGCGATTTTCACCACTACTTTATAATCAAAATCAATATTGGCGTTTGGTTCGGCGTAGTAGACATTCCAGCGGCTGGTCAGGTCGGCAACGGGGAAAGAGCGGATGGCGTTTTCTACCCGGTGCGGCAAATAAGCGGTGGCTTTGTTTTCCACTTCAACTAAGATATGCGCCGTGCCCAGGTTGCGGGCTAAGGCCATGAGCTTGTCTTCATCGCGGTAATCGCGGAAATATTCGCCGATTTTTTCCAGTTCGCTGTATGCGTGACGGGCTGCTACCCGGTCGCCGTTTTGGGCGTCCTTCAGGTAGTCTTTGGCGCGGCCGTAGTGGTAAGCCGCAGCATTTTCGCGGGCTTCGTTTTCCAGGCCGTCTACGCGGACGAACAAAAAGTCGGCTTTGAGGCCGTGCTGGTCAATGAGGGGCAATAAAGGTTCGATGCTTTTCTGGCGGCGGTCAATGCGCTGATAGAGGTCGTGGATGCGCGCCCAGTTGCTTTCGCGGTTTTCCTGCTTCAGCCGGTTGGCTTCCTGCATGTCGCGTTCGGTGGCTTTGGCAAAAGCCGTTTCGAGGGCGTCTACGTATTTGGCTTTTTTGACTTTTTTACCGCTCAGTTTTTTCAGGGCCAACTGTACGGATTCATCGTAGGCGCCCGATTCGAGTAATTTTTGAGGGGTGGTGCAGGCAACGGCAAACAACATCAGTGCGGCAATAATTGCGGCTAAGCTTCGGTGGTTTCTCCTGTGTGTCATGGCTATAGGTTTTATACCCACAAGATAGGGGTGCGCGAAGCCTGAAATACGCTAAAGGAGCGTTAACCCGGAGCCAGGAATGGTTAAAGAATAGAAAAGTATTGTTTAATATGTTAAGATCGTTAAGTTCAAGCCCTTTCCTCCCAAATACCAGCCAGATGAATCAGCGTCTCCACCGCCTTTTCCATGTCCTGAACCGACACCCATTCCTGGCGGGAATGGAAGGCGTGTTCGCCGGCAAAGATATTCGGGCAGGGCAGCCCCATATAAGAAAGGCGCGAACCGTCGGTACCGCCGCGTATGCTCGACAAATGCGGTTTTACCCCCGAGCGGCGGATGGCTTCTACTGCATTTTCAGACACTTGTGGGAATTCAACCAATACCTTCTTCATGTTGCGGTACTGCTCCTTGATTTCAACGGTTGCCCTGGAATGCGGATAATTGGCCACCACGCGGTCAACGATGTTTTGCAGCACTGCTTCGTGTTGCACGAGGGCTTCGTCCGTGAAATCGCGCACGATCAATTGAATGGTGGCTTTTTCCACGCCGCCGCTGATGCTAACCGGGTGTAAAAAGCCATCGCGTCCTTCTGTGCTTTCGGGCGACAGGAAGTCTTTGGGCAGCGCCGCCACAATTTCGGAAGCCATTTTGATGGCGCTTTCCATTTTGCCTTTTGCAAAACCGGGGTGCGCGCTTACGCCATGAATGGTAACGGTCGCTGCATTGGCAGAAAAGGTTTCGTCTTCAAACGACCCAAGGCGCTCGCCGTCTACGGTGTACCCAAAATCGGCGCCAAGCTTTTTAAGGTCCGCTTTATCCACGCCCCGGCCAATTTCTTCGTCTGGGGTAAACAGGATTTTAATCGTTCCGTGCTTAAATTCGGGGTGGTTGACAAAAAAATGGGCGGCATCCATAATCTCTGCCAATCCGGCTTTGTTGTCGGCGCCCAACAGGGTGGTTCCGCTGGCTGTGACGATGTCGTTGCCCATTTGTTCGGCCAAATCTGGGTGCTCTGAAAGGCGGATCACTTCGCTCGGATCATCGGGGAGTACGATGTCGGAGCCATCGTAATTCAGGTGTACGATGGGCTTCACATTTTCGCCGCTGCAATCGGGCGAGGTATCCATATGGGAACAATAGCAAATGACGGGCACTTGTTTATCCGAATTGGATGGAATGGTGGCATAAACATAACCGTGGTCGTCCAAATGCGCATCGGCAACGCCCATGGCCAGCAGTTCTTCCACCAGTAGCCGCCCGAGGTTCTTTTGTTTTTCGGTGGACGGGGTGGTCGGCGATGCCGGGTCAGATTGGGTGTCAATGACTACATAGCGCAAAAATCGTTCGAGAACAGTGAAATGGATGCCTGGTGCCTTCATGTATGCAGTGTTGAATTTGGTTGAGCAATGTGCAAATTTCCGAAAAAAACGGGATGACACCTAAAAAACCTTAAGTTAATGGTATTGGCCTCGAGTCAGTAAAAAAAATATATTGTGTTTATTTTTATGAATTAAAAACTTTTTGTTATTATCGCCGGACATAAACCCAATCCGACATGGAAAAACCCCGGCATCCGCACGACTACTTTTTTCGACAAACTTTTGGTTTACCTGAAGTTGCACTGGATTATCTGCGCAATTTTTTGCCTAAAGAACTGGCTGAAAAGCTTCGTTTTGAGGCAATTGAACGGGTGGAAGGCTCGTTTGTAAGCCGTAAACTGCGGACGCATATTTCAGATATCATCTACAGGTGTCCTTTAAAGAGCAAGGGATCAGCGTATATCACGTTTCTATTCGAACACAAGAGTACGCCCCAGACTTATCCGCATTTGCAGTTGCTGCGGTACATGCTCGAAGTGTGGGAGCGAGCCGTTGAGGAAAAGAAACCCTTGCCGCTGATTGTACCGATTATTGTGTATCACGGGAAAACGAGGTGGGAACTCAAGCCGTTCAGCGACAGTTTTGAAGATTGGGATGAGTCGCTAAGGCCCTATTTGCCTGCTTTTGAATATTTATTGACGGATTTGTCGAGATTGACAGATCAGGCCATCCTAGGGTTAGATGCTCAATTCCTGATTAATGTGTTGATATTGCTCAAACATCAGGGAGAAAAAGAGTACATTAGTGCCAATATCCGGCTGATATTTTTTCAATTAGCAGGGCAGAACAAAATTCGAATGCTACTCGTTTATATTTTGTTTACGACTGAATTTACCGGTGAAGACTGGGATGATTTGGTCGAAAAAACACCATCACCTGTAAAACAATTGGCTATGAGTACGTATGATATGCTGATTAACAAGGGAAAAGAGCAAGGCATTGAGCTTGGAAAAGAACAAGGCATCAAGCTTGGAAAAGAACAAGGCATCAAGCTTGGAAAAGAGCAAGGCATCAAACTTGGAAAAGAGCTTGGGAAAGAACTCGGTTTCGAGCTGGGCGAAGAAAAGAAAGCCCGCGAGGTTGTCCAGGCCTTACTCCTTGAATTTCCTGAATTTTCAGATGCCCGGATCGCTGCTTTGGCGAAAGTGGAAGAGCGGTTTGTGAAGGCGTTGCGGGGAACGTAGCAGCGCCCGGATTCCTGTTCAATTCCCAAAAACTACTTATCTTGGCAGGCATATACATTTTATTTCAAAATGCTGCCTAATATGCAAACCGCGCTCCGATTCCTGCTCTTCAGCCTGTTCCTGAGTACCCTTGCTTTTTCTGCCAAGGCTCAAACCACTTATTACACCAATACGATTAGTGCCCTCCAAAGCGAATACGGCATCACCGGCGGAACCTGGGCGTGGCCGGCCAACGAAATGACTGCTTTTTCGGCAGCCGGCGGATGGGGCGCCAACCTTACTTATCAAAATATCTCGGGGCAGCCGTTCACGCGATTTGCCCGGGCGCAGGTTGCCGCCGCGCAGGAATTCCCGTGGGGAAGCGGCTGGAAAAGCAATAACCTGACGGCTTTAGACGCCGGTGACCGCTTGCTGGTGGTCATCTGGGTGCGCGCTG
>JALHRK010000474.1 GCA_022841505.1 Saprospiraceae bacterium
TGATAAGGCGATGCGCCGCCGCTGCCCTGGGCTGTAAAACCGCCGTTGGATTGTCCACAAGCTGGTTGCACGACATTGGAAAGGCCAACCGTCGGCGCGGCATTGCTGCTCAACAGGATCGTCTGCTGCCCCGTGCAGCCATTCGCATCGCGGACGGTGACGGTGTAATTGCCCGCGCCGAGGCCCGAAAAGGCGCCGCTGCTTTGGAAATTGAAACCATCTAAACTGTATTGATAAGGCGATGCGCCGCCGCTGCCCTGGGCTGTGAAACCGCCGTTGGATTGTCCGCAAGCTGGTTGCACAACATTGGAAAGGCCAACCGTCGGCGCTGCACTGCTGCTCAACAGGATCGTCTGCTGCCCCGTGCAGCCATTCGCATCGCGGACGGTGACGGTGTAATTGCCCGCGCCGAGGCCCGAAAAGGCGCCGCTGCTTTGGAAATTGACCCCATCCAAACTGTATTGATAAGGCGATGCGCCGCCGCTGCCCTGGGCTGTGAAACTGCCGTTGGATTGTCCGCAGGCTGGTTGTGCCAGGTTGCCGATCGAAATGATCAGCGAAGGCAAAACCTGAATGGCAATACTTTGATTGACGGCGTTGGTACAATTCGCATCATCGTTCAGAATGGAAATGAAAACGGCGGTTGTCGGCATATTGACCGTATGGCCTACGACATGCCCCGTAGCTACATCCAATAAGGTAAATTCCTGGCCGCCAAAGCTGTAAGTCACGTCGTAAAAACCATCTCCACCATCGTCATCTTCCGGTATGAGCGTAAATGTCAGAAAAACGGTACCTCCCGGGCATACAGGGCCACTATAGGAGAAAGACCCGATAATAATATCGTCATCGTCGTCACATGGCGCCTGGGCGGTAAGCCCCAACGGCATCAAAAAAAACAAGATTGAAACGAATAGAACCAGGTATGTTTTTTCTTTCCACATCATTCAACAATTTGCAGCGTAGTCAAATCGGTTTTACTATTCAAAATTTCCCCTTCCGACGAGCAAACAACGATGAGGTAATACCTGCCCGGCAGAATATTCTGGGGAAGCAAAAGCGATTCTTCCAATACAAAAGCTGCCTGTGCAGGCGTACTGCTCAAAACCTTTGTTGCCAATAGTTTATCTGACCAACTCAGGACAGTATCTTCAGAGAAGAAAAAGCGCACTTCAGTTCTGGGCGTCTGTTTATCAAATACATTTTGCAGGTGAACGCTGACGCCAATTTTTTCGCCGGCTTTTTGTTCAGGGCCTGACAGAATGACCTCAGAAGCCAATAAAAACACCTGTTGCGGCGCGCCATAAGCTTCATTGTCGGCAAGCCCTTCCTCGTCTTCGTTGGCAATCGCACGCACGCGGATAAAACCTTTGTCAAAATTACTGGTTGAAGAGGTTTTGGAACCATTCGAAGCGACAACTGTGTAAAAATAATAAACCCCCGGCTGTGCGCTGTAATCACATATCCAGGTACTCTTTTGCCAGGTATTGTTTACTTCCTGAAGGGTTGTACCTTTCGCATTTGTACTTCTGAATACTTTATAGGCAGTGGCCTGGTCGCAGGTTTCCCAGCGCACCAGGACAAACTTATCGTAAGTACCGTCGCTTGCTACCACTTCTTTAGGCGCCTGAATGGCAGCTATTTGTGCAGAAGCGCCCATTGAAATAGATTGTGCATAAACAGCCGGCGCTGCAAATATCCCCAATATGCTGCAAAAAAAACGGAGGTATGAATACATCTTTATTGTTTTTACATTTCATATAACCTCAACGTCGCATTTCGGTTGTCAAAAAACAGAAAGCGTCCGATTGATAGTATAGCATTGCACGAAAGGCGACATGTTACCATTTGAGCAGCAAATCATTTATTTTTCAATTTTCAGTAACAAAACCGTTGGGCTGCAATACCTGTTTGAACGTTCAAAATGTTTGCATGCACTACAAAAGAAAAGCGAGGGGATGAAATATACTGCAGAAGCAATACTGGCTGGTGTCAGCGCGCAAGATCCTGCTATCTTCCGGTATTTGTACCGGACGCACGGGAAAATGATTTCGGGGCATGTCATTAAAAACAGTGGCTCTGAAGAAGACGCCAGAGAAATGATCCAGATCGTTATGCTTGAGTTTTGGAATGCCATTCGCGAAGGACGATACCAGGAACAAGGAAAAATGGATCAATACATTTACCAATTAGCTGCCAACAACTGGCGATACGAATTGCGCAGGCGTCGAAACCAGCCGCAATCGGGTTTGGAGCAGGCCTTGATGACTGAAATGGCCGATGAATCCGAGGAGCATACCGCTGCTGCAATTGTCAAAGATCAATATTTGAATGCCATTCATCAGGCGCTTGGCAAATTGGAAACAACCTGTCGCGAAATTATCCAGTTGTACCACCTTCAGGAGGTAAACCTCCAGGAAGTGGCCCAACGATTACAATACGACTACAACAACCTACGGAAACGCATTTTTGACTGTCGGAAAAAATTAAAAAAAATCACAGAACAGCTACTGAACCATGCAACCTGACTATAACAACGACTTTGATTTCCAAAACAAGCTTCGCGCTTTAGTCTCCGGTGAACTGCCGACTGAAGACCGCGCCGCTTTGATGGAGACCCTGCGGCAATCCACCGCAGCTGCCGATGAGGCTGTTTTTAGCCAAAAACTCGTCTCCGCCCTGAAGCATCAGGACTTGCTGGCCGCAAACGCCTTTATTGGCGCAGTGATTGCACAAGAAGAAGCGACCGACCCACTGTTGCCAGGGGCGAGTAAATCAAAGCCTAAGTGGCGTTTTTGGCTATTGAGCCTAACTTTGGCAGGCCTTCTTGGAGTCGCCTTTTACGGCGCGGTGGTTGCAGGTTGGCTGGATTTTTCTACGACCTCCCGATTGGCAAACCAATACCTGACCCCCTTAGAAAACGTGCTCATCACGACCGATAGTCGAAGTGCTTTTGCGGAACTGGATCAGGGAATGGCTGCTTATGACCAGCAAAATTACCAGCAGGCAATCACGTTGCTGGGCAGTTATTATCAGCGCACAGCAGACGTTAATGCAGGCTTATTCCTTGGAGTTTCCCATCTCCTGTCAGGGGATGCGCCTGCTGCTGCTGCACTGTTGGAAACCTGTGCTGCACAAGCGGATTATCCGGCACTCGAAGCAATTCAATGGTATTGGGCGCTGGCTTGCCTAAAAGATGGCCAACCCGATCGCGCCCGAAGCTTGTTGAACAAAATTCCTGCCGATGGCATCTACGGCGCACAGGCACTTAAATTGCTGAATGAATTACCACAATAAGCATGGCGACGCAAAGGATGAAATATGGCTTGGCGGGATTGACGCTGGTTTGTGCGAGCTACTTACCTGCACAAACCGGGTTGCTGTCATCAGATGAAAAATACCGGGAAGTTCCTCAACTTCCGGTATACAGCGGAAAAAAATACAACGAAATTCCCTTGCGGATCAGCCTGCGGAAACACTGTCCGCTGCCCGGCGACCAGGGTAAAACGAGCGCCTGTGTAGGTTGGGCAGCCGGCTATGGTGCACTGACGGTCATGCGCGCCCGAAAAGCCGGAGAAACTGACCCTTCTGTGGTGACTGAAATGGCCAATTCGGCGGCGTTTATTTACAACCAAATCAAGCTGGAAGGCGCCGACTGCGCCAGCGGGGCGTATATTGAGGATGCCCTTCAGTTGCTGCGCGATCAGGGAGATTGCTTAGAGAAATCATTCAATTATACGCAGGCCGACTGCCACACCCAGCCGGATCAAACCCGGCAAGCCGAAGCAAATAACTACCGGATTCAGGACTTCGCTGCCGTTTTTGGCCTGGAAGAACCGCCAAAAAGCAAGGTTTCCAAAGTTTGTAAAGTACTGGCTACTGAGACGCCCATCATTATCGGCATTGGCATTACGCCCAGCTTTCGCGACCTTAAGCCGGGATCTCGCCTTTGGGATCCCGATGCGCAGGAAAGCCCGATTGGATACCATGCACTGCTGGTTGTCGGCTACGATAATGTGGAACGGCAATTTGAACTGATGAACAGTTTTGGGCCGGGTTGGGGGTTAAACGGGTTTGTCCGCCTTAAATACGATGACTTTGAACGCCTCTGCCGCTATGCGTATATTTTGATGCCCGATCAAAGCGCTTCAGCTCCTGTGATCTATGGAAAAGTTACTGAAAAAGAGACCACCCAGGCACTGAGCGGAGCTTTTGTCTTTAGAAGACCTGCCGGCTACTTAACCACACCAGAAGGAGAAGAACTCCCTTATTTTGAAGAAGTTGCAACCACGCTAAATAGCAACCTTGGCGTTTATGAACCGGTTGAAGGGGCTTATCCAACCGGTGAAGTTTTTCAATTGGTTGCCCGTGAAATTCCAGTTGGCCGGTATATCTATGTTTTCAGTCAGAATCCTGACGGGAAAGTCAACCTTCATTTTCCGAAAACAGCGCTTGCATCCGGCAAAACAGCCGGCTTTGTTTTGGGAAAACAGACAGAAATTGTCATTCCTTCCGAAACATCGGTCTTACAATTGACAGAGCCTGGCGACGATTATCTTTGCATCCTGTATAGTCAGAAACAGCTAGCAGATTTCGATTTGCGTTTTGCAAAATTACAAAACGATTCCGGGCCGCTACCAGCGCGGGTCAAACGCGCATTTGAAGGGCTGTT
>JALHRK010000475.1 GCA_022841505.1 Saprospiraceae bacterium
ACTATAAAGACAGACACTAATTATTGCAGGATTGCGCGATGCAAGGCTTCCAGATTTTTCCTGTTTTCGGGCAGCCACATGGCATTCAGTACATCGTCTTTTTCCAATTGGGTGATGTGGAAAGAAATCGCCGCCTTCAGCTTTTTGCGGTCGCGGGGGCGGTAAATGAATCGGATCACTTCCATCCGGTCTTTCCCAAGCAAATTGTACATCAACCCTAAGCTGTTGTCGTACTGAAATTCCTGCAGGGTAAATACCTTGCCGGCAATGCCTACCGGATTGAACAGGCTTTCAATGACCCCGACATTGTTGCTTGCAGAAATCTCTTCTGTACGCTCAGACGTATTGATTTGCACCAAAACCACACCGGACGTATTTTTTTCAATCCAGTCGCGGAAAACCTGCACAAAACGAATGGCAGAAAACAGGCCGTAATTGTCCAACGCGCCGGCGTCCATGACCTCTATGCCCGGAATGCTGGGCAAATGCACGTTGGGCAAAATGTAGGGATAAGTCGCATTCATGCGCAAAGCGGTCAGAAAACGCAAGCTGTCCGCGCTTTGCGCGCCAAACATCCAACGATAATCCACTGCGTCCACTTCCAACGTTTGACGATGCGCCGCGCTGACCGGAGGAATCATCATAAAAGAGGCGCCATGCGGGGATACCACCAGCCGCCTGCCATCATTTACAATGGTTGGGGTGAGGTACAGCATGGGAATGAGTGCGCGGCGCTCCGGATCTCGGTAGTCCGACAGGCTTTTATCGAGCAGGCCCTGTGTGTTTTCGTTCAACTGCCGTTCAAAAATATACCCCCGGTCTTTGTTGTACGTATGGCCGCTTTGCTGAAATCTCGCCCAGGGCAGAAAAATATCATTCGTGACAATCGTGAACGCGATTGAATTGAGTAAATCTTTGGAAATCTGATCAATATGACTGTGATCGTAAACATTCAGCGCTTTCCCGGTTTGCTTTTGCAAATACAGTTCGCGCAAATACGACGCGCCGATCATGCCGCCGGAAGCCCCGGTAATGAGCACTGTGTGGGGCATCAATTGTCCCTCCAGCAGGCTATCGGCGGTTTGAACCACCTTCATGGTCCAGATCGCCGATCGCAATCCCCCGCCACTGACGCAAAACAGGACCATTTTGGGTTTTCCCGGCTTTTTCCGGGGTTCGCTGACTTTTGACAGCCAGGTGTTTAAAATGTCTGTTGTGTTTTTTTTATCGAGGTCCACCTGCCCCGACCCGCAAACCTCCTCCATGCGGGCCAAGGAATATTCGGCAGGCGCGCAGCCATAATCCATACCATAAGCTTTGTTGCGCTGGTGGAGTTCGTCGAAGCTGGTGACATAATTTGCTACAAAAAGAAGCCCTACAAATACCGTGAACCACCAATTGCTGAACCAGTAGATGATGGCGCCAATGATGGCGGTAAAAATGCTGAGCAGGATAAAAATACTGGCGGCAGCGGGAATCCGAAAAGCAGCAGCGTCAATCAGATAGCCCAGCGCGAGCAACAACCCCATCGTCAGCAACTGGAGCAGCAATACATTCAGGTGGTTTTGCCGGAAGATGTTGAGCAGCAAGCGCACATCGTAGTGGGCCACACTTCTCACCAACTTTGGCCGGAAAGACTCATTCAGGTAAGTTATTACTTTCCAGCGGTTTACGTCCTGTTTGATGTAATCCATGTCCACATCCCTGCGGCCAGGCACAAAAAGCCGCTCGGTTTCCTGCGGGGTTGTGGGTTCTATCTCGTAGTGCGAAATGTCCTTGTTGGTGAGGTGAAAATAAGCACTGTAAAACAGCAGGATGGCCAATCCGCCCGAACAAAGGCCCAGCCAGCGCAGAAATGCGCCCCAAATGGGAACGGATTCATAAACCAATTGAAAATGGAAAATATACCCGCTGTACAAAATGAAAAAAACTAAGGGGAGCAGACTGTTGTTTATACAAAATTTGGTGAATGGCCGCGACAGGGAAGCTAAGAAAGGAAAGTGGTGGGCATTGAGCAGGTAAGTGGTCAGGTTCCAGCTCATTACGAAGCCCCCGTAGGTCAATCCCACTAAAAAAAAGCTGAAAAAATCAATCGAACCCTGGTATTCAGGATCCAGAAAAAGATAGGGCACGCCCAGCTTATTGCCGATTTTGCCGGTAATGAGCAACGCGACCAACAGCCACATGCCAATGAGCAGCACATTGCTGCGCACATGCGACAACAGCAATTGCAGCGGAAAGGAATAAAAAAGTTGTTCGAAGTACTGCTTCATCTCTTTCAGGGTGTATGTCTGCGTAAAATAATAAATTTGCGCTTTCTTAGTAAACGTCGCACCGTTGGTGCGAATCCTTTTTTGTCATACGGAACGCTGCGATCTAAAGGCTATGTGCAAAACTAAACAGCGTGAAGTATAAAAAACGCAATCCTTCATGAATATTGCTGTAGTTGGAACCGGATATGTCGGGTTGGTAACCGGCGCTTGTTTTGCCGAAACCGGCAACCACGTTGTTTGTGTAGATATTGATGAGCAAAAGGTAGCCCGGATGCGCCGCGGAGAAGTCCCGATTTTTGAGCCGGGCTTAGAACTGATTTTCGAGCGAAATACAAAACAGGGACGTCTTTCTTTCACCACGAACCTCGCGGAGGCCATCGCCCCTGCCCAAATCATCATTTTAGCCTTGCCAACCCCGCCTGGAGAAGACGGTTCTGCGGACCTTTCCTACATTACCGGAGTGGCGGCCCAATTGGCGCACCTGCTGAAGTCAGATTACAAAGTGATTGTTGACAAAAGCACCGTACCGGTCGGAACCTCCGAAATTGTACACACCATTATTGCCCAGCACGCCGATGAAGCCCTTTTTGATGTCGTTTCCAACCCCGAATTTCTGCGGGAAGGGGTGGCCGTCGAAGATTTTCTGAAGCCGGACCGGGTCGTAATTGGTACGCAATCAGAACGGGCCAAAAAAATTATGCGCCTGCTTTACGAACCGTTTGTGCGCCAGGGGAATCCCATCATCTTTATGGACGAGCGCTCGGCAGAATTGACCAAATACGCAGCGAACGCTTATCTCGCCACGCGCATTTCCTTCATGAACGAAATTGCCAACCTTTGCGAACGCATTGGCGCCAATGTGGACATGGTGCGGGCCGGCATCGGCAGCGATACCCGCATTGGCAAACGCTTTCTGTTTCCAGGGGTCGGCTACGGTGGCAGTTGTTTCCCCAAAGACGTTCGGGCGTTGGCAAAAACTGCAGGCGATCATGCGTACGATTTCCACATCCTGAAGTCCGTAATGCAGGTAAATGAACACCAGCGGCACATACTGACCCGGAAAATAAAAACGTTTTTCAACGACGACCTGAATGGAAAAACGATCGCGATCTGGGGACTTTCTTTCAAACCCAATACCGACGATATCCGGGAAGCGCCGGCGCTTTACATCATTGACGAATTACTGGAAGCAGGGGCGGTCGTGAAGGTATACGACCCCGAAGCCATGGGAAATGTGAAGGCGCTTTATGGGGACCGGCTGCAGTTCGCTTCAGATCAGTATGAAGCGCTCGGTGGCGCTGATGCCTTAGCCATTGTGACAGAATGGAGCGTTTTCCGGACGCCCAGTTTTCAGATGATGGCAGACTTGATGAACGACAAGGTCATTTTCGATGGTCGAAATCTTTACGATTTAGACCAGTTGGAAGAGCAGGGTTTTTATTACGACAGCATTGGACGGACCACTATTTTAAAGCCATAAAATAAGAGCATATGCGAAACCTGTTTTTTCTGTTGCTCCTGATGGGCGCGATCACCAGTTGCGGCTCCTCCGGAACGCCAAACGACAAAGGAGTCCAAAGTGGAGAAGATGACGCGAACGTGGAAGTCA
Organism: Saprospiraceae bacterium; assembly: GCA_022841505.1. Classification (GTDB taxonomy): domain Bacteria; phylum Bacteroidota; class Bacteroidia; order Chitinophagales; family Saprospiraceae; genus JABWAJ01. The sequence goes on from JALHRK010000475.1 coordinate 3,883, forward strand.
TCGAGGCAACAACCGAAGACGGTTATTTAGAAAGGTTTTCGCGCCGAAAGTCGGATTATGCACGGCAAGGCGTTTATTACAAACTCAATCCGGAAGGGCAATTAATCGAATTGGCGCATTATGAAAATGACACCCTTCACGGCGCGCGCATTCTTTTTTATGCAACGGGCGATACCCTCCAGATTGAGCACTACCAAAGCGGTTCTTTTGAAGGACCTTACCAGGCCTTCTACCCCGGAGGAAAACTGGAACTGGAAGGCGTCTATGTAGCCAACACGATGGACGGCGTCTGGAAAGGCTATTACGAAACCGGCCAGTTGAAAGAAACGGTCACGTTCAGGGAAAATGAAGAGAACGGCCCCTTCGTCGAATACCACCCCAACGGCCAGCTCAAAGCCGAAGGCTATTACAAAAACGGCGATAAAGAAGAAGGCCTGCTCAAACTCTACAACGAAAGCGGAAAGCTTGTGAAGACCATGAATTGCAATTCAGGCATTTGCCGGACGATCTGGAAAGATAAAGCGGGTTAAGCGCGTTGTCTTTCCTTAATCCGCTCAAATTCCAATTCATAGCGGCTGTCGTTCGTCCCCATCACGCGATCCCAGAAATTAAAATACAACCCGTAGTTACAGTTGGAGCGCTGGTGGTGCATGTTGTGGTGCGTTGAGGTGTTCATCCATTTCCAAACCGGGTGGCGCACAAAGCCTTTTGGAAACAGCTCGTATCCAAGGTGGCCGGTCACGTTAAAAAACAAAGACCACACGGTGAACAGAAACAAAGCAAGCGGAT
>JALHRK010000476.1:0-1864 GCA_022841505.1 Saprospiraceae bacterium
GTCCACGAAGGCAAGCTCAAACAAATCGAGCAAGAGTCGGAACTGGGGCCGCTGCTACGGCAATATTTGTAGTAAATTGGCAAGAGGCAAGAGGCAAATTGGCAAGAGGCAAGTTGCCAACTTGCCTCTTGCCAATTTGCCTCTTGCACTTTGCGAGTTTGCCTTTTGCCAATTTGCCTACTTGCAAATTCAAACCTTCTTCTGTTCCTTCGCCCACGCATCCTTCAACCCTACCGTCAGGTTAAAAACCGGTTTATCCGGCGTAGAATCCTGATCCATACAGAAATAGCCTTTGCGCATAAACTGCAGGCGATCTCCAGGTTGAGCAGCTTTCAGGCTGGGTTCGACATATGCCTTTCCGACCTCTAAAGAATCGGGGTTGTAAAACTCCAGGAAATCGCGGTCTTCGTAGCCATCGGGCTGCGGGTCGGTGAATAGCCGGCTGTAATGGCGCACTTCCGCTTCCAAAGCATGGGGCGCCGAAACAAAATGGATCGTGCCTTTCACTTTCAGACCGGACGTGTCACTGCCGCTTCTGCTTTCGGGGTAATAGCTGCAACGGAGTTCCGTCACTTCGCCCGCCGCATCCTTCACCACTTCGTCGCAATGGATGATGTAGGCGCCTTTGAGGCGGACATCTTTGCCCGGAGCAAGCCGGAAATAATTTTTGGGCGCGTCTTCCATGAAGTCGTCGCGCTCAATGTACAACTCCCGCGAAAAGGGCATTTCGCGCATGCCCATGCTTTCATCTTCCGGGTTGTTTTCGATTTGCAGGGATTCCGTTTGCCCTTCCGGGTAATTGGTGATGACGACTTTCAAAGGGTCAAGCACAGCCATCACGCGCGGAGTGGTTCGGTTCAATTCTTCCCGCACGCAAAACTCCAGCAATTCGATCTCGATCAGGTTTTCGCGGCGTGCCACACCCGCCCGCCTGCAAAATTCCCGGATGGCGTCGGGCGGAAAGCCCCGGCGGCGCATGCCTGCAATCGTGGGCATACGCGGATCGTCCCAACCCGTTGTGAGTTGCTCATTGACCAACTTCATCAATTTCCGCTTGCTGGTGATCATGTACGCCACGTTCATGCGCGCAAACTCAATCTGCCGGGAAGGAAAAATCCCCAACTGCTCGATGAACCAGTCGTAAAGCGGCCGGTGGTGCCTGAATTCCAGCGAACACAAAGAATGGGTGATGCCTTCGATGGAATCCGACTGGCCGTGGGCAAAATCGTACATCGGATAAATGCACCAGGTGTCGCCCGTACGGTGGTGGTGTTCGTGTTTGATGCGGTATAAAATCGGGTCGCGGAAATGCATATTGGGCGCAGCCATGTCAATTTTGGCCCGCAAAACCCGCGCGCCGTCCGGAAACTCACCGTTGCGCATGCGGGCAAACAGGTCCAGGTTTTCGGCAATGGAGCGGTTGCGGTAGGGGCTTTCTGTGCCGGGTTTGGCGGTATCGCCTTTCATGGCAGCAATTTCCTCTGCGGTGGAGTCGTCCACGTAAGCAAGTCCCTTTTCAATCAACTGCACTGCGTATCCATACAACTGCTCAAAATAATCGGACGCGTAAAGTTCTTCGCCTTCCCATTCAAACCCCAGCCAGCGGATGTCGTTTTTGATGTTGTCAACAAAGTCCGTTTTTTCCGTACTGGGATTGGTGTCGTCCATGCGGAGGTTGGTTTTGCCGCCGTATTTCTGAGCCAGCTCAAAATTGACCGTGATGGCTTTGGCATGCCCAATATGCAGGTAGCCGTTGGGTTCCGGTGGGAAACGGGTATGTACACGCCCGGCATGTTTGCCATTGCTGATGTCCTCTTCAATGATTTCTTCGATAAAATTCAGGGACGGTTTCGTCTCGCTCATA
>JALHRK010000476.1:1964-4669 GCA_022841505.1 Saprospiraceae bacterium
ATGCCCAACAAATCCATCCCCTTCCGCAGCACATTGCCCGTAGCGATGCTGAGCATGAGGCGAAAATCGCGTGCAGGCTCATTTGCCGCTCCGAGAATTGAGTGATCGTGGTAAAATTTGTGGTACAGTTTTGCCAAATTGTAACAGAACGCCGCAACGTGCGAAGGATCGTATTCCTTTGCAGCGGTTTCGATGACATCCGGAAAAGCGTACAATTGCGCCAGCAGTTCTTTTTCGGCCGGTTCGGTTTGGGCGTATTCTGCCGCAGCGGCCAAAGTGCCCAATTGTTCTGCTTTGCGGATCACAGAGCGAATCCGTACATAAGCATTCTGGATGTACGGCCCTGTTTGCCCCTGCAAATCAACCGATTCTTTCGGGTCAAAGGTCATCCTTTTTTTAGGATGCACCTTAATAATATGGAATTTAAGCGCAGCCAACCCGATTTTTTGAATGGTCGCGTTTTGCGTTTCAACCGGCAAATCGGCTAAGGAGTCGCGTTCTGAAGAATCCTTGCGTGCTTCGCCGATGACTTCTGCAATCAGGTCGTCCGCATCCACCACCGTGCCTTCCCGGGATTTCATTTTGCCGGAAGGCAGATCCACCATACCGTATGAGAGGTGGTGCAAACCGGCCGCATAAGGCTCGTTCAGGCGCTTCATGATCTCAAACAAGACCTGAAAATGGTAGTTTTGTTCGTCGGCCACCACATAAATCATGCGGTTGACACCAAAATCGCGGTAGCGCAACTGCGCCGTACCGATATCCTGGGTTATGTAGACGGACGTGCCATCGCTCCGTAGCACTACTTTGTGATCAAGCCCGGCGTCTTCCAGGTCAATCCAAACCGAGCCGTCTGGTTTTTTGTAAAAAACTTCGTCACGTAGCCCCTGTTCCACGGTGTCTTTGCCCAGCAGGTAGGTTTCCGATTCAAAATAGAGCTTGTCAAAAGCGACGCCCAGACTGTTGTAGGTGTCGTTGAAACCCGCATAAACCCAACTGTTCATTTGGCGCCAGAGCGCCAGCGTCGCTTCGTCGCCGGCTTCCCAGCGCAAGAGCATTCCGCGGGCTTCCGCCCCAAGTTGGCTGTATTCGTTGAAATAGGTATTTTTAAACCCTTTAAAAAACTCGGATTCGTCCTGGCCTTCCTTGCGTTTGGCTGCAAAAACGTCCGCGCCTTCTCCGGCTTGCCAGGCTTTGTATTCTTCCTGAAATTTTTGTTCAAACAGCACGTACCAGCGCCCGACAAAATGGTCGCTTTTGATGCCAGTGCTTTCCGGCGTTGCGCCTTCTGCATATTTTTGCCAGGTCAGCATGCTTTTGCAGATTGCGATGCCCCGGTCGTTGACGATTTGCACCCGCGTGACTTCACAGCCGGACGCTTCCAGGATTTTATACGTAGACCATCCCAGCAGGATGTTCCGGATATGCCCAAGGTGCAGGGGTTTATTGGTGTTGGGGGATGAAAATTCAACCAACGCTTTTTCGCCGTTGAGGGGCTGACTTCCGTAGTTTTCGTTTTCGTAAATGGCGTGCAGGAAATCCAACCAGAAGTTGTCGCTGATCACTAAGTTCAGGAACCCTTTCACTATGTTATAGCTCGCAACGTGCGGGATACGCTCCACCAGAAAGTCACCCAGTTCAGCCCCGATTTCCTCCGGTTTTTTGCCACTCAGCTTTGTAAATGGAAAGGTGACTACGGTGTAATCGCCTTCAAAGTCCTTGCGGGTGGCGGTGATTTGCACCGTGTCGGAAGAGACCATCGCACCGTATAGCTCTTGCACCGCTTCGATGACGCCTTGTTGTATGATATTGGTAATGTTCATGCTGCTTTTTTAAAGAAACTAAAAATCGTCTTCCCATAGTTCCGCTCCTGGAAAAAATGTGGGTGGTTTTTAAAGCTGTGGTGCGGATTATGTTCCAACACAAAAAGGCCGCCTTCGGCTAAAAGTTCTTTTTCAAAAATCAGATCCGGAATGCTGTCCAGCGTTGGCAAACCGTAAGGCGGGCCGGCAAAAATATAATCATATTTAGATGTGGCGTGTGCCATGAATTGAAAAACATCTGATCGTACAATATGGATCAGGTCTTCGATTTTCAGGGTTTCCGCCGTTTTTTTTACAAACGCTACACAGGCGGGGAATTTGTCTACATAGGTCACATCCGTACACCCCCTCGAAATAAATTCATAGCCGTGACTGCCCGTGCCGCCAAACAGGTCGAGCACCTTGACCTCGTCAAAATCCAGAATATTGGTCAGAATATTGAACAATCCTTCCTTGGCATAGTCTGTGGTGGGCCTGGTGGGCCAATTGTCAGCAGGTGGACTGAACCGACGCCCTTTGAATTTCCCTCCGATGATGCGCATGATAGATAATAGACTTTAGATAATAGACTTTAGATATTAGATTTTAGGCGTTAGCCTGCATGGAGCGCAAGGAAATACAGATCTGTGTATAAATGTTGCGGCAATGCACTCAATTGAGGGCCTGATGACAACTGTGCCGGACTGGGAACAAATGACAATTTACGAAAATACCGATACAATAAACGGTATATTTCAGAATCTTCTATTAATTGCCCGGACAACAAAATTGGGGTGGTTTCCTGGTCCAGCTCACATTCGTCTACCACAGCAAGGATGTAGTAGAGGAAGTCCTTTGCCGTTTGAAAAAAGAAAGCATTGCTGAAATAAAGATGGGTTTCGT
>JALHRK010000477.1 GCA_022841505.1 Saprospiraceae bacterium
ACGCATACGGCGCGGCTGCAAGACGGGGTGATCCAGTTGCGCCTTAGTCCAATTGAGACCGGCATAGATTTAGAGAAATCCATCAGACAATTGTTGAGTCGGGTGGTGGCGCAGGACTTCCTGCCCGAAATCGAGCGCCGCGTTGACGACTGGAACGACCGCTTTTTCCAAAAAGAAATCAGCGGCGTGCAAATGCGCTACAACCAGTCGAACTGGGGCAGTTGCAGCCGCAGCGGTTTCATCCGGTTGTCCACCCGCCTGTTGTTTACGCCGCCGGAAGTTTTAGATTATGTCATCGTGCACGAGCTGGCCCATTTGGTGGAATTCAACCATTCTGCAAATTTCTGGGCGGTGGTGGCTAAGGCAATTCCGGATTATAAGCAGGCGGTGAAGTGGTTGAAGGCGCATGGGGAGAGTTGTGATTTTTAAATCCCGGTACCTCATCCGGGTGCTGGTGCCGTAGGTCTTGCCAGGCAAAAGCGACATTTTTTAATTTAGCGCCTGAAAACATAGTTTACCATGCAAAGACGAAAATTCATAAAAAATACCCTGACGGGATTACCGTTAATTTTGTTGACCCCAACGCTGCTGGCTTCCTGCGGTAAAACCGATGACGATATTACCCCCAATGGCAAAACAGTCCATGTGATTGGTGCGGGAGTTTCAGGGCTTGCTGCTGCCAAAAAACTAAAAGAACAAGGCTTTACCATCATGATATTGGAAGCGCAGGAAAAAGTGGGTGGACGGTTGCGAACGGACAGAAGTCTTGGTGTGGCTTTCGACGAAGGAGCAAGCTGGATCCACGGAACAAATGGAAACCCAATTACTTCCCTTGCCCAACAAGCGGGTATGCAGACCTTTCCTACGGATGATGAAAGTTTGCTTTCCTACGATATTGGTGGACTTGCAAGAAACAATACAGTCTATTCAGATGCGGAGGATGAATTTTATGCTATACTCGAAACCCTCATGAACAGCGGAAATGCAAATCAAAGTTTTGAAACGGTCTTTAACTCGTTGTATCCTGCCTATACCAATGACCGGCTTTGGAAATTTTTCTTATCCACTTATTTAACTTTTGATACCGGAGATTTAAATCGCCTTTCATCTTTATTATATGATGAGGGGGAAACATTTGGGGATGATGAAAGAATATCTGCCAATGGTTATGATGCGATTCCAAACTATTTGGCAACCGGATTAAACATTCAATTCAATCAAAAGGTAACAAAGATTGATTATTCAGGTGCAAAAGTTAAAATAACGCACAACGAAAATGAAAGTGAAGCCGACTATGTTATCATCACTGTTCCTTTGGGTGTGCTAAAAGCCAATATCATTCAATTTATTCCGGCATTACCTGCTGCAAAACAAAATGCCATACAAAAAGTAGGGATGAATTGCGTGAATAAATTTTTATTGATCTGGGATACTGCCTTTTGGGATGATGTACAATACATTGCTTATACTCCCGAAGCAAGGGATAAGTTCAATTATTTTGTAAATGTAAAAAAATTCCACCCAACTGTAAATGCCTTGATGACATTTGCGTATGCTGATTATGGAAGGCAAACTGAAATAATGACCGACGCAGAAATTATCGACGAAATCATGTTGCATTTAAAAGACATTTATGGCAGCAATATCCCGAACCCTTCGAATATGCTGCGAACAAAATGGCAATCGAATGAAAATTCATTGGGCGCTTATTCCTATACTGCGGTTGGAACAGAAATGCGGCATTTTGATGATTTAGCAGAAAGCGTGAACGACAAATTATTTTTTGCAGGAGAGCATACTGAGGTCGATTATTTTTCAACCGTTCACGGAGCGTATTTGAGCGGACTGAGGGAGGCAGATAAAATTACTGATTTGCAATAAACCATGAGAAAAACGCCCCGTTCATTAAATATCAATCGGATGGAAAAAGCATTTTTTTTTATTTTGATGGCAATTGTGCTCGCATCCTGTTCGGCTCCCCGTCAGGTAAGCATACCGAACCAATATACTTATGTAAACAATGATCCGCCTATTACAAAATCATTGTTTGAAGACCAGCGTTCAACCATTTCTGAAGAAAATATTCAAAAAATATTAGACGGCAATTATAATTTGCCACAAAATTTAAGAGTTGCTTTTGTCAAACTTGAAAACGATCAAAATCAAAGAAGATATTATTGGTCTGATGAAGCGTTTTTAAAATCGCAACAGCGGTATTTAGACTTATTTATTGAAAAATTAAAAAACTCTGCCCGCGTAACGAGCATATCAACCATACCTGATATTTTAGTCTCAAAAAATCCAACATTCACCAGCATAAGGGAAGCTGCGGTCAGAACACAATCCGATATTGTGGTCGTTTACACGATAGATAGCGATATATATTCACAATACAAACTGTTCACCAAACCCAGTATAAAAGCATTTGCAACCACCCAACTGATTATTTTAGACGTGAGAACAGGGTTGGTTCCATTAAGCACAATTGTAACGAAAGATTTTCAGGACAAAAAGAATGAAGGCGATTTAAGCGACAGTGATGCCATAAACAGAATAAAAAACGAAGCAGTCCTGCTCACCATTGAGGAAATTGGCAAACAGATCACAAGCTTTCTGGCAGGAGGGAAATAAAAAAGTAGGAATTACTACCCCATCTCCACCACCAAATCCATCTGATCCACCAGCGTCTTTTCCTTCAAATGGATCTTTTTCACCTTACCCGCCATCGGTGCCGTAATCGTGCTTTCCATTTTCATGGCTTCGATTACAAAAAGTGGCGCATTTACTTCGACAACATCGCCTTCTTTTACAAATATTTTGCTCAGGTTGCCCTGGAGCGGCGCGCCGACTTCGTTCGCAGCGCTGGCCTTTTGATGGGCGATTACCTGGACATTCAGGTGGATGTCGCGCAACTGAACAGAGCGGGTTTGGCCATTTAAACTAAAGAAAACTAAGCGATTGCCCAATTCATCCGGCTCGGTCATGTTCAGGTATTTGATCAGGATGCTTTTTCCCTTGCCAATGGTCACCATGATTTCTTCATTTGGCTTTAAGCCATAAAAAAACGCCGGCGTGGGCAAAGCACGCACTTCGCCGTAAGTCTTCTGAAAAGTATGGTAATCCTGGTATACTTTGGGGTAAAGCCGGTAGCTAAGCCAGTCGGTAACCCCGAGTTTTTCGCCAAATTCCTGTTTAAAAGCCGCCAGTTCTGCCTCAAAATCTACAGGCGCTAAGTGGGCATTTGGACTTTCTGTATACGGTTTTTCGCCTTTCAAAATGAGGGATTGAATCTCCGAAGGAAAACCGCCCGGCGTTTGGCCGAGGTCTCCCCGCATCAGGGCTTTCACACTGTCGGGAAATGCCAGCGCGCCGTTTGGATCAAGCACGTCCGCTTTGCTCAGTCCGTTGGCGGTCATGAACAACGCCATGTCGCCCACCACTTTTGAAGAAGGGGTGACTTTTACAATGTCCCCAAACAACTCATTGGCGATGCGGTAGTTTTGTTTTACCAAATCGAATTGATCTTCCAGACCCAGAGACCGCGCCTGTGGTCGCAAATTGGAATATTGTCCGCCCGGAATTTCATGGTCGTACACTTCTGCCGTGCCGGCGCGCAGTTCCGTTTCGAACGGATAATAAAAATTGCGCACGATTTCCCAATAATTGCTGAATGCATTCAGCGACGGCAGGTTGATTTTTTGCTCGCGCGGGTGCCCCTGCAACATGGCCGCCACGCTGTTGAAGTTCGGTTGGGACGTCAGGCCCGACAATGCGCCAAAAGCCACGTCAATCACATCCACGCCCGCATCCACCGCTTTGAGGTACGTGGCAGCCTGGATGGAACTGGTGTCGTGGGTATGCAAATGGATGGGCAGGCTGACGGTTTCCCGCAGGCGACCGATGAGCATTTCGGCAGCCAAGGGTTTCAGCAAGCCGGCCATGTCTTTGATGGCAATCAGGTGTGCCCCGGCATCTTCTAAGCGCCGGGCCATGTCTAAGTAGTAGTCGAGGTCATATTTGCCGTTGCGCGGATTCAGCACATCGCCGGTATAACACAGGCAGGCTTCCGCCAAACTATCGGTGCGTTCGCGGACGGCGCGTATGCTGGTCACCATGCTTTCTACCCAATTGAGGGAATCAAAAATCCGGAACAGGTCAATACCCGTTTTTGCCGCTTCTTCGATGAATTTTTCAATCAGATTATCCGGGTAGGCGGTGTATCCGACGGCATTGGAGCCGCGCACCAGCATCTGAAACAAAATATTGGGCGCCGCTTGCCGCAACAACCGGAGCCGCTCCCAGGGGTCTTCTTTGAGGAAACGCAGGGACACGTCGAACGTAGCGCCGCCCCAGACTTCCATACTAAACACTTCTGCTCCGTGATGCCGGGCAAAACTTTCGGTGAAAGCCTGCATGTCGTAAGTCCGCATCCGGGTGGCCAGCAAACTCTGGTGCGCATCCCGCAAGGTCGTATCGGTGTATTGGATGGCGTTTTCGGCCTTAAGCCAGGCGATGAACCCTTCGCGCCCCAGCTCGTGCAGGCGGTCGCGGGAGCCTTTCGGCAAAGCCGCATGCCGGTCGAAAGCAGGCAGTTGAGGTTTGAGAAAAGCCCGGCTGGGATCGCGGTGTTTCACGTCGGGGTTCCCATTGACGATCAC
>JALHRK010000478.1 GCA_022841505.1 Saprospiraceae bacterium
GAAGCCCTTAATGTTGACACCGACGGCGATGGCCTGCCGAACCCGCTGGTGCTGGGCGTTTCCCGCAACAAGCTCACCCTTAAGCCGGGAGCAGGCGCCTGCATCCTTGAATGGATGCCTTCGGTGAGCGATTCTGCTACTTCATTGCGCACCGCGCAAATTGTGATTGATGGCTCCGATTGTTCGATTGCACCCAACCTGATTAATGCCGAGGGCAAGTCTCGCAACCCATTGCTGGAAGCGACCCTGAAACTGAGTATCAAAGTGCGCCTCGAGCCGGCTTATGGCAATAGGCTGTTGTCTGAGCTGGAGGACTGCATTTTTCACCCCATCGTGTATCAATTCATGCCGCCGAACCCGGACGTAAACGACCTGCTCCGGTTGGCCAACCTGGGCTTGGGCAACATCATCGGCCCGCCGCATCTGAACCATTTGCTGAATGCGCTGCGCTGCATCAACGATACCTACGAAATTTGCGCTCCGGCAGAACCGGATATGACCTTTGCTGCACCTGGCAATCAGTTGCCGGCAACGCAACCTTCAGCGCATAAACCAGCCTGGAATGTATTTCCAAACCCTGCACAAGGCTCTGTTTTTGCCGACCTGAGCCAGTGGGCAGACCAGTCTGTTGAACTTGAATTGGTGAATGCCAGCGGACAGGTGATGCAGGTTCAGCGTATGGTAGCGCCGGATGCGCCGCTGCGCCTTGATGTGGCTGGTTATCCGACAGGGCTTTATTTCCTGCGGGTGAAAACTGGCAGTGGGGTAGGGGAGACGGTGCGGTTTGTGATTGAGAACAGGTAGTGTTTTTTAGATACATTCCAGTTTTAGATCCATTTAAGGCGGCCTGAAGGTCGCGAAACGAAGCACAGCACGCCTCGTTCCGCGGCCTTTAGGCCGCCTTTAAAAACATATTATTCATAGCCCCCTCATTTTACTGATTTAGTCGTTTCATCGCCAATGTCCCCTCATAACAACCTGAATTTCGATTGAATTTGAAATCATAGTGGTGGATAACCTCAGATGCGTGGCCAACATCCTTTATATATTTGATTTGCCCGTTTGACCCGACTGCATTGAGCGGAAAGTCCAGCACCCATTTCGTCTCTTCAAAGTAAGAGGTATCGCGGGAAGTGAGCCCTTCTTCATCCCAAACAGGAGATGTTTTATTTAGCCGGAAGGAACGCTGAACCAATCGGTCTGCTTCATGGTCATAGGCTACAATCGAACAATCATAGACATTACAAACTGCATATTCATAAAAAAGCAATTCTGCTGCGATGCCGTCGCCATCTAAGTCCAACAAGTGCAATGCATCCATTTTTTCCAGATTAGAAGATGCAAAAGGCGCATAAAACCCGTCTTCAATCTCACTGCCTGGAATAGAATCGAGCCGCTGCAGGATGTGTTTCCGTTCGGTATCAAGCAACAACAATGCTTTGGCGCCCAGGATTTCACCCAATCCCGATAACTCAGCTTCGCAACCTTTTCCTCCGTCTTCTACAAATGTAATCCGTGGCTGCCCGATCCACAACGCCAGGGCGCGGTTGTTCCGAACCCCCGTTGCGCCAAAATCCACAAACTCATAAAAAATGCTGGAATCGGGGAGGGTGTAATATTTTAACTCGTCCCGGAAGCGGTTTGCCGTCCGGCTTTTTTCTTTCCACAAGGCATACATCTTGGCGGCTAAAAGCGTATCTTCAATATAGCCTCCGCGGGCAAAATTTACCCAGACCTGTTTATCGAGGGCTTCCATCCAGGAGAAGGACGGAGTGGGAGGTCCTGCAGCAGGTTGTACCGCAGGTTCTGAAACCGAGGGAACAGCCGGAGGGCGGTTGCAGGAAACTGCACCCAGGAGTACCACAAGTCCAAAAACCAGGTTTGTTTTTTTCATCGCCTTTCAATTACTAGGTGGTTGCTAAAGTTGTCTTATTTTTGGCATGTTTTATCATCCGAATAAAAATCATTATTCACTCGTCACAACATCCAATCATGAAAAAACATCTTGTATTGTGCTTATTGCTGAGCCTGACTGCTTTCGGGTTGTCCGCTCAGATCGAAACGCCGGCAGCCAGCCCTGCGGCAATGGTTTCCCAGCGCGTCGGCCTGACCAAAGTTACGGTCGAATACAGCCGTCCGGCGGTAAAAGGTCGCAAAATATTTGGCGATCTGGTTCCTTTCGATAAAGTATGGCGTACGGGCGCCAACAAAATCACGACGATTAAATTTGACAACGACGTCATGATCAACGGAAAAAAGGTTCCTGCGGGCAGCTATGGCTGGTACACCATTCCCGGAAAAGCAGAATGGACCATCATCCTGAACTCCGACGACAAGCAGTGGGGCGCTTATGGCTATGACGAAAAGAAAGACGTGGCCCGCTTCAAAGTGACGCCTTACAAAACCGCAAAAGCGGAAAATTTGGCAATTGCGCTGGAGCAGACCTCGCCTACCAATTTGGATGTGATCCTTGCCTGGGATAAAACGGCCGTTAAGTTTGCGGTTTCCCACGACGCGCACGACCAGATTATGGCAGAAATCAAAGACAAAACGTCAAAAGCTGATTGCACCACAGACAGTTACTTTGTCGCTGCCGATTATTATTACGAAAAAAACCTGGACCTGAACAAGGCGCTGGAATGGGCCGACAAAGTGGTGGAAAAGGACAAGCAGTACTGGACTTACCAGCTCCGCGCCCGCATCCTCGCCAAGATGGGCAATTGCGAAAAGGCAGTCGCCGACGCGAAAATTTCTTTTGACATGGCCAAAAAAGAAGGCGACGATTCGTACGTCAAGAAGAATGAGGCTATTTTTAAGCAATGCGGCGTGAAGTAGTGATGATAAGAGGCAAATGAGCAAGGGGCAAATGGGCAAGGGGCAAAAGGCAAATAGGCAAGTTAGCAAGCAAGAAAATAGCCAACTTGCCTTTTGCCTATTTGCCTCTTGCTCATTGCTAACTTGCCTTTTGCCCCTTGCCCCTTGCCAACTTACCTCACTGTATCCTGAATTCCAGGTAATTGGATAAAATGAAAGCGCCGTATCCCCCCACTACATTGCCGTGAACCGTAACAGGCTCTGCAAACGGGTTGCCGTTCGAATTCCAATATTGAGAAAGCGACCGGGCGTAGAGAAATGCATCGCGGGTCAGTTGATAAACCCGGACAAGGGCAAAACCGTCGCCGCCGGTGTTGCCGTACTTAAATGTACGGGCCGTATAGCTCCCCCCGTCAAAAGCTTCATCGGAAAAGACGAGGGCATAGGGCGTACCCGGACTCAAAACCGGGTCGTTGGTTTCAAGATAAGAACTATAGGTTTGGAAAAGGGTATCTCCGTTTTGATCAATTTCGAACCACCCCTCGATAAGATCCAGAGCATAATAATTCTTTTCACCGCCAACATCCTGGATCGTTACTTTTATTTCATCTACCCGCTCACCATCGGGCGAAACGCCGCCATCCGGGGAAAAAACGACCGATGAAACCATCGGTTTGGCGGGCATGATTTGTTCGGCGAAAGCCGTCCCTACGCCAGGAACTTCTACCTGCACGCGATAGGTGACTCCGGGAGTATGTTCTATAGGAGCAGGAAGCTGGGCTTTAAAAAATTGATCACCTGGAGCAAGCAAAAAGTTATCGGTGAGCAAGGCGCCATTTCGCAACAGTTGAATCTTTATGTTATCTATTGGCGCGAATTCATTTTGATCCAGAATGCCGAGGCTTTTGTTGACGATAATCTGTGCGAGGGTATCGCCATTCCTGAGGTCCATACCCAGCGTTGGCAATGATTTATGCTCCGGAATTTCAATTTTTACAATCTGACTGAATGACTCATCGGTGCAAGCTTGTTGTGCCAGCAGGCTCAGGAAGCCAAGCCAAATGAACAGTGTTTGAGCTTTCATGTTGGATGGTTTTAGAATTTAAATTGATAAGAAACAGAAGGAATCAACGGGAGCAGGCTGACTTCCCGAAATACCCGTTCGTTTTTAAAACTGCCGTCCGGTTGCTGCACCGAACGGGTATCGGCATACATAAAATAAGGATTGCGGTGCCAATAGGTATTGTAGACCCCAACTACCCATTTGCGCTCCCAATTCTTTTTTTGCTTCCTGAATTCAATGCTGAAATCCAGCCGGTGGTAGTCGGTCATTCTGAAAGCATTGCGTTTTCCCCCGGATTCTATCGTGTTGGAATAAACGTATTCCTCATCGCGATCCACGGTTTGAAAACGGTACGTGCTCAGGGTAATGGCATTGCCCGTGCCATAGACCCAGGCAAAAGACATGCCGATTCTGGGTGTAAAATCGTGATTCACAACTACGGATATATCGTGCCTGCGATCGTAGCGGAACGGATATCGTTCGCCGCTGTTGATTTCATCAAATTGTCGCCAGTTCCAGCTCAGGGTATAGCCAATCCAGCCCGTAGTGCGGCCCACTTTTTTTTGCATAAAAACTTCTAATCCATAGCTTTCGCCTTTCCCCTGGGTCACTTTGTCCTGCCAGTCGTTTTCCAAACCAAACAAGAAGGTAGCGCCCTCTTTGAACGAAATGACATTGTCCATTTCCTTGTAATAGGCTTCCACACTGAATTCGTATTCATCCCGGAAGGTACGCGCTACGCCTACGGCTGC
>JALHRK010000479.1 GCA_022841505.1 Saprospiraceae bacterium
CCTTGACCTCTTCTTTCATGCGCGAGATGCCGGGGTAAGTGGGATTCACTTTACTTGCCTCATTGATGTCCTGCTCTGCTTTATCCAGTGCCAGGTTTTTTAAATGTACTGTGCTGCGAGAAACAAATGCTTCGGTGAGCCCGGTTGTATCATTTTTTTCTTCCACCTGTTTTAACCTTACTTCGACTAAAGTATTGTAGTCTTCCAGGGCTGCTGCGTCATTTCCTTTTTTAAAATTAAGCGCTGCCCGGTTGTTCAGGGCGAGCCAATAGTCCGGTTTTTTTTCCAGCACTTTGTCGTAAGTGTCTTTTGCTTTTTCGGGCTGGCCGTTAGCCATGTAACTGTCAGCCAGGGCCATTCCCCAAAGGAGTGACGCAGTTGAATCGGATGTTTCGGCATTTTCCAACTGGGCAATGGCCGCTTCTGTATTTCCCGTTTCTTTAGCGATCACGCCAAAGAGAATTTTCATAACATTTTCGATGTCTGACGTGAGGATGGAGTTTTCAGAAAGGAGACTGGAAACAGACGTAAGCGTATCAATGACCGAATTTTCTGTTATTTTCAGATGGGTGTATTCTGAATTCAGAAATTTGTATTTAAGTATAGTAATTGAACCGGAAGGCTGCATTTCCGTCGTTCCGATAATGATCAAATTCGCCGGACACTTGTCTGCAAGTGCCTTGGCAGCAACGGAAGGCGTGCCTGGATAATTCTCGAAGTTTTTTTCAAAATCATAGTTGTAATTCTGAATACTGGCATTGATTCTCAGCGCTTCACTAAGTTGTACTAACCTGGTTTTGATGGTTACATGGGTGGTAGTAAAGGCTCTTTTTTCCTTTGTTTCCAAAGGCTGAAAAGGAAATACAAGTACGTTGAATACGGAAGTGGAATCGAAGTCGGGGCAATTCGGATCAATTTCAATTTGCTCAGCAGGATCTTCTTTCCCATTGCTAAAAACCAACGCCGCAATCGCCGCCAGGGCCAGCACCCCGCCCACAATCCACGGGAGCAGGCGCTTTGCCGGTTTTCTTTGGAGCTCGCTGCCGCCATCTTTTTTCAGGGCTTCCAGCAAATCCAGAATTTGATCCGTGACCTGGTTATAATTCAGCCTGGCATTTTCAAAACTGACCAAGCCCTGCTTTTCGTCTTTTTGCGTTTTCTGGAACAGAGACTGTGCCTGAATGGCGTCGTTGGCAAAACTACTGCCAGCTTTTTCCAATTCTTCCACTAAGCGCTGGAGGGCATGCTCTATATCGGCGTTGCCAACCAAGCGCTTAACTTCCGCAATCAATTGTAATTTATCCATTAGATGACCATGCGTTTTAAAAGGGGACGTGATTTTCACACCAAAGTTAACAATCGCTGGCAATACTTCAAACGGAGGCTATTCATATTCAATCCTTTCAGGATTTCTCGTGCTCAGTTATGCTTTTTTTCCAAGTTCAACCGCGCGGTTCAGCGCGGCATTTGCGCCTTCTATGATGTCGCTGCGCAAAGCATTTTCGGCGTACGACCGCAGGGCCGCTTCCGTAGTGCCGCCCCGGGAACACACCTTTTCAATCCACTCCTCGCAGGAAAAATCGGATTTGTCGTACAACTCGATGGCGCCCCGGAAAGTCTGGCTCACCAACAATTCCGATTCCGACTGGTTAAAGCCCATGTCGCGGGCTGCACTCATCATGGCTTCCATAAAATACCAGACGTAGGCCGGGCCGCTTCCGGATATGGCAGTTGCGGCATCAATGGCGGATTCCTGTGCCACATAAACCGTTTTCCCGGTGGTATTCAGCAGGTTTTGAACCATCACCAACTCGATGCGCGTGACCTCGTCTGACGACGTAAAAGCCGTCATGCCCATGCCGAT
The DNA here is from genome assembly GCA_022841505.1 of Saprospiraceae bacterium. Classification (GTDB taxonomy): domain Bacteria; phylum Bacteroidota; class Bacteroidia; order Chitinophagales; family Saprospiraceae; genus JABWAJ01. The sequence continues at coordinate 1,865 of JALHRK010000479.1, forward strand.
CTGGGCGGGCAGGTTGGGCATGGCCCGGATGATTTTGCGCGCCCCCAGTTGTGCTCCAATGGTTTCGATGCGCACCCCGGCCATGATGGAAAGGAACACCTGTTGCGGGTCAATCAGCGGACGCAGGCCCTGGAACAAACCTTCCGAATCCTGCGGCTTCACCGCCAGGATAACCAGATCAGCACTTCGGATGCAATTTTCCGGCTCGCCATACACGGTACCGATGTCTTTTTTACGGAGTTCATCCGCCTTTTCCGGTGATTTTTCTAAAATCATCATGTCTTCCTTCACGGTAATGTGGGAACGGAGGAAGCTTTGCGCGTAGGTCAACCCCATGTTGCCGCCGCCGATGATGAGTATTTTCATGGATAGGTATGATTGCGATGTTTCTAAAACTGCAAAGTTATGGTTAATTTGCGTAGGTTGTTTAGGGGGAAAAAATTGCGATTTTAAATCAATCGGCCAGCATGATTTATGGATACGGAGAGGAGATACAAAGGAAATAATTCATGCTAAAGTTACGCTGTTTTTGGTTAAGTGGGTTGTTATTGAAATTTATACAGATTCAGTTAAAATTAAAAATGAATTCATGCCTCCGCTGTTTCAATAATTCCGCGCTCGTGCCGAAGCACCATTCTACCTGCTGCGGCACACCGACTACACCGGCGGAGCCAACAGCAACTGGAACGGCAAAATCACTAAATTCACCTCCGCCAACTCCGGTAAAGAAACGACCCAATACTACGTTTCCGGCCCGCAGGTTCCTGCGCTGATTTATTTCCCATAAACAAAAACAATAAGAGAAATCGGGAAACTTCCAGCCAAGTTGCTATTTTTGGCCAGACTCAATGACAATTCAATACATACCCACTTCAACTAACATGAAAAAAGTACTGCTATTCAGCGCGCTCATGCTCGGTATTGCCTTCGGCGCATCGGCCCAGTCGCCCGGCTACATGGGCAGGCGTTTGTTTCTCAAACCGGAATTTTCCTCTACCGTCGCCTTATTCAACCCAACAGCAGATAACAAAGGAGGGGAAGACCCCTACAACGATAAACTAAGGTTTGGGCTCAGTACCCGCTACGGCGTACAAGCCGGTTATGTCATGTCGCGCAAATGGGTGGTGGCAGTAGAAGGCAGTTATATGAAGACCGGCATGGCATTACTGGCATACACACCTTCTTTGGCTTCTTCCAATGGCGAGGATACGCACAACTTGTTTTATAACCTTGGCGGGCCGGAGTTGGGGCTGAGTTTTCAGTCTTACACGCTGAGGAAAGGCAGCCTTGCCCCACTCGGGACTTATGCAGCCGTGCGCGCCCGCGTTTCTTTCCTGAAGGGCGAGGTATTTGAGCACAAAATTCAGTATGACGAGGGGAGTGCACTCGGACATGGCCCGATTAACATTGATCCGCGCCACACCAGTCTGGCTTTGGGGATGGAAGCTGGATCCCATCATATCGTGGCTGATCATATTTTGCTGGGCGTAAGCGCTGAGTTTAACCTAGCTATGGGGCTATCCTCCTCGGCTTCTGCTTCAGGAAATCAGAGTTTATTCAGGGACACTGCGACCCGGCGCATGTTGGCACACTCCTTTTTCTTTTTCAAAATTGGCGCTGGTTATCTTTTTTAAAAACGGCTGTTCAAATCCTTTTTTCCATGAAAACCACCATCCTTGTCGTCATTTTGCTTTCGGCTCAGGCCCTATTGTTGCATGCTCAATACAGCCCGGCTCCATTGGAATGCAGCGGGAAAATTCCTGAAGAATTTCTCAGCTCTTCGCAGTCCAAATACCAGCAGGCGCTCCGCAATAACTCCGCCGAAGAACGGAAGCGACAGGAAGCAAAAATGCTCAGCCGCTTTGAGCTGGAAGGCAATTACAACCTCGATGAATTGCTGCGCAGCGGTCGGGTGTTGTTTAACGACGAAGTATCCAATTACCTTTTCGAGGTAAGCCAGGTGCTGCTCCGGGCTAAACCTTTAGCAGGAGGCCGGGCTATCAAAATTTATACCCTTCGGAGTAGCGCCGTCAATGCCTTTGCGACCAGCCGGGGCGAGGTATTTGTTACGCTCGGCCTGTTGGCACAGTTGGAAAACGAAGCACAATTAGCCTACATCATCGCCCATGAGTTGGCGCACGTTGAAGAAAGGCACTCGCTCAAATTTTATTTCGAATCCCAGGATCTGGAGCGAAATGAGAGCCGCAGCGTGCTGAAACGGGCATCTACCGACGAAAAACTCCTGCGTCTGGTGGCCTTTTCCAAAGAAAATGAAAATGAGGCAGACCGACTGGGGTTGGATCGCATCCTCACTTCGCCCTACCGGACAGCTACACTGCCCAGGGTCTTTGATGTACTCAAATACAGCTATCTCCCCTATGCCAATCAGCCCTTTGAGCGCAGCCTGCTGGAGTCGGAACACTATCGCCTGCCCGATGTTTACTGGTTAGAAAGCATAAAACCCATTGAAGGGGAAGACGAAGCAGAAGACGACATCCGCAGCTCGCACCCCAACATCAAATCGCGCCGCGAGGCCATGTTCTCTATCCTCAACCAACAGGCCGATACGCTCGGTAAATCAGATTATATCATATCAGCTGAGCGCTTTGAACGTGTGCGCCAACTTGCCCGTAATGAATTGCCTAAGCTGTATCTTCATAATGACGAACATGCCGACGCTATCTACACGGCAGGACTGCTGCTAAAAGAAAACCCCGAAAGTCTGACGCTGAAAAAGTACATTGCCAATGCGCTTTATCTGAAC
>JALHRK010000480.1 GCA_022841505.1 Saprospiraceae bacterium
CGGTGAAATACGTGGAGATGGCAAATACGTCCCACAACAGCGGCGAATTGAAGTTTACCCACAATGGCCCCCTTGTGTTCGGATAGGGGAAAATGAAAAAGCCCAACCAGAGGCGGCCCATGTGAATGAGCGGGAACTGTCCCGCACAGATAACCGCGAAGATCGTCATGGCTTCCGCAGCACGGTTTACCCCCGTCCGCCAGCGTTGGCGGAACAAGAGCAAGATGGCCGAAATCAACGTTCCGGCGTGACCGATACCGACCCACCAAACGAAGTTGGTAATGTCCCAGCCCCAGCCAATGGTTCGGTTCAAATCCCAGGAACCGATCCCTACCCAAATGGTCCAGGCCACACAAAATACATACAGCGTCAGGCCCGCTACCGCAACCATAAATGCGATAATCCAGGTCATACTGGGCACCCTTTCCGTGGGTGCACAGATGTCTTCCGTGATCTGATGATAGGTTTTTCCACCTTCAATTAGTGGCTCCCGAATCGGAGAAACAGGTGCGCTCATATCAAGTTATTTACGATGACAGTCAATACTGTCCGTGATTTCATGAATGTATCTTATGCGTCTAACGCTTCGTTGCGATTGTTGACCCGGGCGGCATAGAACACCGATGATTGGGTGTTCACTTCTTCCAGCACGAGGTAGTTCAGCGGGTTTTCAATGCGCTTGGAAACCATGCTTTCTTTGTTGTTGCGGTCGCCGAAAACGATGGCGCCGGTCGGACAAGCCGTCTGGCAGGCGCTTTTCACATCGCCATCCACCAATTTACGGTTTTCGCGTTTCGCGGTCAGCTTGCCTTCCTGAATGCGCTGCACGCAGAAGCTGCACTTTTCGATAACCCCGCGCGAACGAACCGTTACATCCGGGTTCAACACCATACGCATCAGGTTGTCTGCTGCAAATGGCAGTTCTTCGCCGTTGACGTAATTTTCGTTGATGCCGAAAAGGTCGGCGGTCGTATAATCCAACCAGTTGAAGCGACGCACTTTGTACGGGCAGTTGTTGGCGCAATAGCGCGTGCCGATACAGCGGTTGTAGGTCATCTGGTTCAAGCCTTCCGAGCTGTGGTTCGTTGCAGCAACCGGACATACGTTTTCGCAAGGCGCGTTGTCGCAATGCTGGCACATCATCGGCTGGTAAACAACATTCGGGTTTTCATAATCGCCATAGAAATAGCGGTCAATCCGAATCCACGGCATTTCGTGGTGGCGGTGTACTTCGCGTTTGCCGACCACAGGCACGTTGTTTTCTGCCGTGCAGGCAACCTGACAAGCGCCGCAACCCGTGCAGGCGTTCAGGTCAATGTGCATGGCCCACCAGTGCCCCTGCTCGTAAAATTCTCTTTTGTATTCTTCAAACGGGTAAAGCGTCTGCTCGTTGAGGTGCTGCGCTTCTTCGCGTTTTTCTTTGATGTGCTCAACTAATCCTTCCAGTTCCTTGACGTTCCCCTGATAAATAATGGAACGGTTGGTCAATCCTCCCTGGAATCCGGAGCCCAAAGACATGATGGCTTTTTCATCCACATTCAATGGCTTACCGGTTGCATCGTCTTTGACAAGTTCGCCGTTATCGCCGCGTGCGGTAACCCCCATCGTGTGGTGGTACTGCACACAGGCAAACTCCTTATCTTTGTCAACTGCGTTGGAAACGCTGACGGTTGCTGCATAATATTGGGTGTTGCCATCGGCATCCACACTCAACCAGGGGTAGACATTTACGCCAACCTTATTCCCTAATGCGCGACCCATTTCACCGGTAGCGCTGCGGCCGTAGCCAACAGCCAGCGATACGGCGCCTTCCATCTGGCCGAACTGGCGAATGACGGTGCAAAGTTCTTTTTTGCCATTCACCTCAACTTCCACCTTATCCGCTTCGCTGTAAATTTCAGCGCCGTTCAGGCCATTGAAGGAAGTGAAGTCGTTGTTACCGTCCCACTTAACCGGAACGCCGAGGTAATTGCCCCAAACGCAACGGGTCACCGGATCCGGCATTTCCTGCAACCATGGGTTAGCTGCGTATTGCCCCGCGCCCATATTGACGGTTTCAAAAAAGGCGATTTCCAGTTCGCTGTTTGCAGGCTTGCGCACTTTGGCAGCGGCAGCCGCTACATCTCCGGAGAAGGCCACCTGAATGTCCACCTGCGGCGCTTCAAATACTCCGTCGTGCAAAGCGCTGTCCCAGAAGGCTTCAAACGTTGCGAAGCTCGACTGTTGGCGCGAAATGGTATCTTTCCAGTTGTTTTTCAAAAATTCGAGGTAAGGTTGCTCTGCCGTCAAATCCAGCGTTTCGGCTGCTGCCCAGCGCAACAGGCTTTCTTCTGCCTGGCGGGTTCCCGGTCTGCCAACAGCGGCAAACAAAGGCGCAATCGTAGGCTGAATCAGGCTGTAATGGCCGCGTTTTGCTTCTGCATCGCTCCAGCTTTCGAGGTAGTGATGCGTGGGCGTTACGTAGTTGCAAAGCAAAGCCGTTTCATTGGCCACGCCGGCAAAAGAGACCTTCAGGCCAACTTTAGCCAGGCCGTTTTTGAACTGCTCCGCATCCGGCAAATCGTAAGCCGGGTTGGCGCCGTCCATAACGAACAGGGCATTGACGCTGCCTGCGTTCATTTCGCGGACCAGTGTGCGTACGTCGCGATCCATCCCTTGACGCTGCAGTGAAGCGTCGTTGAAGGTGATGGTTTTGCCGTAGTTGCCCAACAGGTTGTTGATGGCGTTGATGATGATTTGCTCGCCCTGGTTGTTGGAACCGGAAACGACGAGCGAAGTGCCCTGACTGGCGAGCAGTTCTTTGGCGACTTCTTTGATTTTAGCCGTTTTTTTAGCGTCCAGTTGCGGGCCGCTGATGCGGGAACCGTTGCTGGATGCCGCAATTTCGTTGTACAACGCGACGATCGCTGCGCCTTGCTCTGAAGGCTTCACCAGGATCCGGTTATCGGCATTCGAGCCGGTCAGGCTCATGTGGCTTTCTACCTGGATATGGCGCGACATGTTTGCTTTGCGGATGTCCGGAATGCGGCGCCCCTGCACGTATTGTGCTGCAAATTCAATCGGCGAAATCCACGTGCCCAGAAAATCCGCGTCAAAGCTGACGATGACCCGGGCGCGGTCGAAATGGTAACCCGGAATAACCGCCTGTGCAAAACAAGCCTGGTTGGCTTCCAGGATGGCCGAACTCGAAACCGGGTCGTACATGACCACCTTCGTGTTCGGGAATTTAGTGGTGAAATCGGCAATCGCCTTTTTCGTAGTTGGGCTGAGGATGGTATTGGCAAGGATTCGGATGCTGGCATCCGGCTTGAGTTTACCAGAAATTTCTTTGTCAATTTGCTCCCAGGATGGACCGGCTTCGCGTTTGTTGCGCGGGCGGTCGAGCTTGCCTTCCTTCACCATATAAGGGCCATCGAGGCGGCTGGTGTCGTAAAGGCTCAGCACACTGGCCTGAGCGCGCGCACTGGTACCGCCCATCGTCACTTTTGAAAGGCTGTTGCCTTCAATTTTGATCGGGCGTCCCTCGCGGGTTTTGATCAAAACGGCGCAATAATCGCCGCCCTGAACGAAGCTGGAAGCATAATATGTGGCAATACCCGGAACGATGGTGTCGGGTTTGATCACATACGGAATTGCCTTTTTTACCGGAATTTCGCAGCTTGCCGCAATGGTTGCTGCGCCAATACCAAATCCGAGGTATTTCAGGAAATCACGGCGGCTGCTTTCCGTAGAAAGTGCGCTTTCTTCCGACAATTGATCAATGAGGGGGAGTTCAACAAACTCCGAGTTGCTTACTTGTTGAAATGCGGGATCGTTTTGCAGGTGTTCGACCCCGATCCAAACGGCTTTATTTTGATCTTTCATTTCAAGAATTTGCTCGAATGAAACAAGTTTAAAGTGGTGTGTCTGCGACTATCAATTAATAGTGACACTTCTGGCATTCCAGACCGCCAATTTCCTCTACCGTGACCTTGGCGCGTTCGCCTTTTGCGATCTCTTCATGGAAACGGGCATAAGTTTTATAGTATTCATTGTCGGCGAATTTCACTTCCGTCTGGCGGTGGCAGTTGATGCACCAGCCCATTGAAAGCGGCATGGCCTGCTGCACGACTTCCATTTCTTCCACTTTGCCGTGGCAGGTTTGGCAGGCGACTTTGCCCACCGCTACGTGCTGTGCGTGGTTGAAATAAGCGTGGTCGGGCAGGTTGTGAATACGCACCCATTCGATCGGGCCGTATATTTTTTCATCGCCGGTTTCTTCGTCGGTCAGTGCCGTTACGATTCCGTCCCACTGTTTATTGATGAGGTTTTCCCCAATTCCGTCGAGTGAACCTTTCTCCTTTACATAAGTGTCCGCAATCCATTTTTTGTAAATCTTTTCGATATCAGCCTGGCTCATCTTGTCGTATCCCTCGATGTATTTATCGGTGGATGGATCGAAACCAACTGAAGCGAAAATTTTGGTCAACTCGGCAGTGCCGTATTGCGAACCCACTTTCACCGCCTTGTGGCAATTCATACAGGTATTGGCAGCCGGGATAACCGATTGTTTGCTGCGACGGGCGCCGTCGTGGCAATACTGGCAGTCAATTTTTTGAAGGCCGGCGTGTGTGGCGTGC
>JALHRK010000481.1 GCA_022841505.1 Saprospiraceae bacterium
TTCCTCCAGACCAATCGCACCTCCTTCAAGCTGATCGGCATCTTGGCTCGTGTGGCTCTTCCATCCACATAGGCTTTTAATTGTTTATATTTGCCGCACGCCTCGTGGCGCACCGGAGTTTCGCGGAGTAAAAGGAGTCTCGCGGAGTTAGGCCCCCCTGTGTGACTCCTTTTACTCTGTGAGACTCCGTGTTCACTCCGCGAAACTCTGTGCAATCTTAAAAGCGCCGAGGTTATCCCGTGCAATTGATAGCCTCAAGAGCTCCTGATTCGCATGACTCATGCGGAGCCAAACCTGACTCCGATAACTGCGTTATGCTTCAGACGACTCGTCTACCGGCGCCTCTACTAAATACATTTCCAAATCGGTCTGGTGCTCATTAAACCGGCCATTGGGCACGCAAACAAAGTGGTCTTTTACCAAGTGGTAAGTCGTTTCCGAAAGGTTGACCTTGCCCACGGTGCCGTAGGTTTCCATGCGGGAAGCGATGTTGACGGTTTCGCCCCAGATGTCGTAAGCGAATTTTTTAATCCCTACAATCCCCGCTACGAGCGGTCCGGAGTGGATGCCGATGCGGGCTTCAAAATAAGGCTGGTTGTTTTTTTGTTTTTCGAGGGCAAGTTTGTGCATAAACGCCTGGATCTCCAAACCTGCTTTGATGACGCGCACCGCTTCGTCAGTTTTGTTGCTCAGAATACCCCCCACACAGAGGTAAGCGTCGCCAATGGTTTTGATTTTTTCGAGGCCGTGCCGCTCGATGATTTCGTCGTAAGCAGAAAAACAAAGGTCAATTTCCGTGACCAATTCCTCCGGTTCCATCAACTCCGAAATGCGGGAGAAGTCCTTAAAATCCGAAAACATCACCGTTGCGAGCTCGTGCCGCCGGGCTTTGACGGAGCCGTTTCGTTTTAGTTCATCCGCAATGCCGGCGGGTAGGATATTGAGCAACAGCTCCTCCGATTTTTTCTTTTCGCTTTCCAATTCCTGCGTGCGCACCCCTACCTGGCGCTCTAACTCCTCTTCGCTTTTTTGGATGGTCATGATCCGATACTGCAACCCGCCCCAAATCCCGCCGAGCAACAGCATGCCGCACAACGTCTGAAACCACGACGATTGGTAATACGCTTCTTTCACAATCACCCGGATGCGCAACTCCTGCCGGTTCCACTCGTCTTTGCTGTAGCGCGCCCGCACCCGAAAAATGTATTCGCCCGCAGGCAGGTTTTGGTAGCGCGCCACGTTGGCGGTTGAAGGCAGCGACCACTCCTTGTCGTAGCCCGCTAAGTAATAACTGAAGGTATTTTGCGCCGGGTGTTTGTAATCCGCCAATGCAAAGCTGAAAGAAAAGGATTTGTCGCGGTGCGTCAACACAAACTCTTCCATCTCCGACAAGCCGTCGTTGTAATTGTAGAGGCTGTCACCGTCGTAGCGCATGAAATTCGTGAGCAGGATGGGCGTTTCGCGTGCCTCGCTTTTGCGCTCAAGGAAATGCCGACCCGGATAAAACGCATTCACCCCGTTCAGGCCGCCAAAATACATGCGCCCATCGCGCGAGCGGTAGAAAGAAATGCGGTTGAATTCGTTGGAAGACAGCCCGTCCTGCTGGAAAAAATTAGCGCAACCCTCTTTTGTCAAACTAAAGCGACACAACCCGTTGTCGGTGCTCACCCAGATGCAGGAATCGCCTTCCGACAGCAAACCGTTGATGAAATCGTTGGGCAGGCCGTCGAGGGAGTTGAAAACGCGCAATTGGTTGTCGGCCAATTGCAGGCGGTGTACGCCTTTTGCGGTCGCCAGCCAAAGGATGCCGTCTGCGGCTTCGTAAATCGAATTGATTTGGTTGTTGCTCAGTTTCACGGGGCTGCCCGCGCCGGCGTGGTAGTGCGCCACACGGCCATTGCGTTTGTCTATTTTGTAAAGGCCGTCGCCAAGGGTGCCCACCCAGAGGACGTGCGCTTCGCGGCCCTGGTGCAGGAAGCTGATGTTGCCGTCGTCTTCCGCCCACTTGCCGCGCTTGTCTTTGAATTCGCTCAGCTTGCGCGTACGCGGATCGTAGCGGTACAGCCAGTGCTGGTAGCCAAACCACAATACGCCTTCGTTGTCGGCGATGACCGCGCCGAGGTCAATGTTCGGTTTTTTAAAAATCGTATCCACCTTCAGCGTGGCGAGGTCAATGCGCAGGCCGTTGCCGGTCCAGAGTGCTTTGTCGTGGTAAGTGATGCCGAACGGGTAGTTGAAAAAATCGCTGGTCGGAAAAAGCAGGCGGATGTTGTTGGTCTGCGGGTCGAGGACGTGGATTGAGTTGTAGTAGGAGATGTAAATGCGCCCCTGCTCGTCTTCCGTGATGCCGCGCGTGCTGCAAAACACGTTGTTGCAGTATTCGCTGCCGCCGCTGAGGTAGTGCGTAAACAGGTTATCGGCAGGGATGATTTTCACAGCCCCAAAGTCCGAAGCCACCCACAGCACGCCGGAGCGGTCGCGGTAGATCTGCTTGTAAAGGCAGGTGTTTTTGATGAGCTGCCGCACCGGTTCGTCGTAATCTGTCAGTTTTCCTGTGTTGTTGTCGTATTGCAGCAGCATGCCCAATCCGCCGATCCAGACCTGCCCGTTGTTTTCCACCAGCAAGGAAGCTGCCATGCCCGTTGCCCGGCGACCGATTTGCGCGTTCAGCGGGTGCGGTTCAAAGCGGGGTGTTCCGCCAGCGGGCATTTTGAACAGGCGGCCATTGGCCAGCAGAATCCACAACGCATCGCTTTCGGCCTGCATCTGCACAATACGGCTGTTTTGCCGAACGCCGCCACTGAGCGGGAGTTGCAACTTTTGCACGATATTGCCCTGGCGGTCCAATTGCCACAATTCGTTTTCGAAAGCGCCCACGTATACGAAATCGCCGAAAGCCGCGATGGGACGGCGCGCGTAAGTCCCGGGCGCCTGAAACAAGCGCCGGCATGCCCGTTTTGCCGGGTCTGCCACCTGAATGTACGTCGCTGCTGTGCGCTCGTCGTAGGCCGCCATCCAAAGCTGGCCGACAGCGTCCCGCGTCAGGTTGTAGGGCGACAGCACTTCCCGGCGCGTCGCATTATTTTGGTGAATCCGGAGGGTATCAAAGCGGTTGCTTGCAGGCTGAAACGTAGTCAGGTAGCCGGGATTGGACAGGTAAATCGTTCCGCGTTCGTCCATCACCATGTCGGTAATGGCGTCAAAAGGCATGTCTTGCTCGCGGCTCAGGAATTCGTAGCCATCGAAACGGTTGAGGCCGTTTTTCAGGTTGGCGATCCAGATATAGCCCTCCCGATCCTGCAGGATTTTGGAGACAATGCGGTGGCTCAGCCCTTCGTCGAAGGCATAAACTTTGACATCAGCCAAACCATATTGCGCCCGGAGCGGCCACACAAAGCCGCATACCAACAGGCAAGCGCTAAAAAAGTGTTTCATTCTGGTGCTCGTCGTGTAGGATGAGCGAATGTACGGATTTTTTGGAAGAGAGGGAAGGTTGGGTGGGGAAAAGCCAGGTAGTAGGCATGAATGTTTAAAAGTGGTTTTGGTTATGTTTTGTATTCATTTGGTCAGGTTTGACCTGACTGGAGTGCTATGGAAGGTAATTTTTTGTCTTTGAAAAACTGAATATGAATAGAACTATTCATAGCCTGTTAAAAAGCTCCTCTTACAAGTAAAATCACGCAAAACCCTTATCTTTGGACAACCAATAGCTACGCATTCACCATAACAGACTTCAACCCTCGTGGTATGGAATATGACATCAAGCTTTCCGGAACATCTTTCGACGATGGAGGAATAGACCTCGATCGCCTGGAATTGCTTGCGCAATACCTTCGCGATATAGCCAAAGGGGCACTGCAAATGCGGCTCTTTGGAACCAGTATTAAAAAAGGTCGGGAAACGGAAGAAGTTTCCAATGCACTGCGCATCAGGCTAAAGGGCCTAAGCCAGGGCAGTACAGTGCTTCATTTGGAGTGCCAGCCATTCAGAGAGACAATTCATAATGTTCAGGGTAATCTTTTTCAGCAAGAAATCCTGAATCGGCTTCCAGACCAAACCCCAATAGGCTTGGTTATGGAAACGTTTGCTGATGCGCTTAATCCTGAAAGTGACGGTAACTTGCTAGACAAGAACATCCTGAAAGACTTGAGCAACTTTAAAAAATTATTCATTAACGACACTCAGGTTCTTCAAATCAGCAACAGAGAAAGTTTACCGGCCTTAAACTTGAGAATAGAAGATTTTTCCAAATTGAAGCAAATAGAAGAACAGATACCTGATCCCCAGCAAGTAGTTATCTCCGGGCTTGTAGAAGAGCTTAAGTTTTCAAAGGCAAAAGTGACGTTTATCCCCGACAAAGGAAGCCCCATTACCGGATTTCTTGGGGAAACATTGCCTGCTGCAGGAATAGCGAAGTATTGGGGAGAAAAAGTAACCATTCGAGGAACTGCACATTTTCGGCCTAATGGGCAGATGGCCTTTGTTGAAATCGCCACGGTTGTTTTAGCTGAATCCGGTGATACTTTTTTCTCCAGACCTGTCCGCCGCGAAACGGTAGCGCAACAAATTGAACGGCAGGTACATGAAAAAGGCAGTCGAAATAGAATGACGGAATTTA
>JALHRK010000482.1 GCA_022841505.1 Saprospiraceae bacterium
CCGTGCAAATCATAGACAGCAACCCAAACTGTGCCCGCGAGATGCTGCCCTTCCGGCAATTGCAACAAAGTTTCCGTGCGGAATGGATTGGGCATCGCCACCATCGGTTGTGCATCTGATTGCGCCCGGGAATTATACTCCACCACGCCCGTGGGCCCACCGCCGCCCGAATTATCGTCAAAACTCGTAAAAGGACTGATTACCCCATAACAAAGGCTGATTGCTACGATCTGTTCTTCTATACCATTGGCTTCCGGACTATCGGGAACTTCTGAAAGAAACTCGGTGTACAGCGATTCCATTTTTTTCTTTGACCACAAGCGGGGTAAAAACTGCATACTTTCAACGGAAGTATCGGCTAAGTTAAAAGCATACTCGTAGGATACCGGCTGCCCAAATGCCTCGCCGCTGAAATGCACCGTGATGGGGCCAGGTTCTGCATAGCGACCAACAACGATCAATTGCTGGCCTTTGTACAAATTGGGCAATTGGGCGGGATAAGTTTCCACAATGATATCAGGATCAAAACTCATGCTGGTATTCAACAGCACCGGATTGCGTACAGTCAGGTAAAACTGGCTGATGACGGCTTCCAGTTCATCATCGCCCAAAAACTGGGCAAACCCATTGTTTTGGATGGCCAACTCGTTTAATAACTGCACGTTGACGCTGGAGCCTATGCCAAAAGTAAAAATACTGAGGCCTTGTACTTCATTGGTGGTGATGAGGTCATCCACGTGCTCCAAAATACCGGGCGTAGAAGTGATACCCGCCGTAGCCTCGCCATCGGTTAAAAAAATGATGATATTGGCCTGGCTGGAGCTACTGCCCTGGAATTGAGAAATTGCCGTCGTAAAAGCCCCTGAAATATTCGTCGTTGTACTTGCGAAAAGAGCCGTAATAAACTGAATCGCTTCGGCCTGAGTGCTGAGGGAAAAAGGTACATGATCATTCTCAAAGGTGGTTACATTGGAGTCAAAAGCCACAATATTGAAATAATCGCCCGGGTTCAGGTTGTTGACGATAAATTTAGCGGCATTTTTTGCCTGAACCATTTTGTCGCCAGACATACTCCCCGAACGATCTATGATCAACGTAAACACCTTATCTATCGTTTCCGTGTTTTCGCTGGGGTCAGGTTCCACAATAAAAGCAAAAAAGCCCCGACCCGCATCATCACAAACAACAGCAGAATCAGGCAAATAGGTACTGAAACTAAACAACCCCAGTTCATTGGCATTCAACTCATAATGAATTTCATAGTCCTTATTCGCGGGCTCATTGACACGCTGGATGGTGAGCGTGCCCTGATAAGTCTGGAGATTCACTTCAGCGTCGGGGTGGCTTTCGGAGGCAAGCAAGTCAATGGTGCGCTGAGAATTGAGTTGAAAGATCAACGTTTGAATTTCAAGTGGCGCAGTCTGAAAAACGGTGTAGTCGCCCGGAAAATCAAAGGTCACCCGGTTAAATGCATAAGGCAGCAGATCAACGTAAGTCAACTCAACGGTCAGGAAAGAATCGGCGCCAATGGTTTGTTCCAAATCAAAATACAAGGGGTTGGATCCCAGGTAATCGCGAATACTGGTTTCAATATCTTCACTACCGCCGCCGCCAGGCAGGGTGGTATCCTGAGGCATCGGAGAAAAATCAGCGGTGTACCAATTCCCGGCATATTGCCAACGCAGGTTGGTGGCGCTGGCGGTGCCGCTGAGCGGAAATCCAAATTTTATGGCATGAGGCGACCCGAGGTGGTTTCGAAAAGTTTGCAAGGTCGTCACCGTGGCTACCTGGTCGTTAACAACAACAACCGTGTGGGTAGAAATAAGCTCCAGGTGGGTACCTTCAGCTGCATTTACAATACATAAACCATTTGCGGAAGCGTAGTAGCTGAAAAAACAAAACAGGATGGAGATCAGCCAAAGAGGCTTAAAAATTTTCATTGGAATTAAGTTTTATGGTTATAGAATAGTAAGGCAATTTAGCCTGCTTTCGAGGGTAATGCTCAAGAAATCAATGTTTTTGCAAGCTACTTGACGTTATTACTTACATCGCCCACCGCGCCACCGGCGTCACCGAATGGTCACAAAAATCGCCATCCAGATATTTGTAATACCCGGCTATTGCAATCATGGCGGCATTGTCCGTACAATACTCAAATTTTGGGATGTAGGCTTCCCAGCCTAACTTGGAAGCTGTATTCAACAGGGCTTCCCGCAGCCCGGAATTGGCGGAAACGCCCCCGGCGAGCGCCACATGGCGGATGCCGGTTTGCTGCACTGCTTTTTTGAGTTTATTCATCAGAATGCTGACAATGCGCGTTTGCACAGATGCGCAGATGTCGGGCAGGCGGTTTTGAATGAAAGCCGGGTCGCGTTCTATTTCTTTTCGGAGGAAGTACAGGATTGAAGTTTTGAGGCCGCTGAAGCTGAAATCCAGGCCAGAGATATGGGGTTCCGGAAAATCAAAAACCGGTTTTCCTTCTTTTGCCAGCCGGTCAATAACAGGCCCGGCCGGATAATCCAGACCCAGCAGCTTCCCGGTCTTGTCGAACGCCTCCCCGGCAGCGTCGTCAATCGTTTGGCCGATGATTTCCATATCAAAAGGGCTGCGTACCAGCATGATTTGAGTGTGTCCTCCGGATACAATGAGGCACAAAAACGGGAAAGGCGGCTGCCGTTCGCCTGCGAAATGCGCCATGACGTGGGCCTGAAGGTGGTGTACCTCAATGAGCGGAATGTCTAAGCTCATCGCCAATCCTTTCGCGAAAGACACCCCAACGATAAGGGAACCGATCAGCCCGGGCCCCCGCGTGAAGGCCACTGCCCCGATCTCGCTGCGCAAAACGCCGGCTTGTTTCAAGGCTTCATTCACCACGGGCACAATGTGTACCTGGTGTGCGCGGGAGGCAACCTCCGGGACAACGCCTCCGTACAAGCGGTGGATTTCCTGCCCGGCGATGCAATTGCTCAGTACTTTGCCGTCTGCAACAATGGCGGCGGCAGTGTCGTCGCAGGAAGATTCAATGCCGAGTATGATCATTTTTTAAAATTAAGGAAAAGTATCAAAACACAAAACTACTTCAGTTGGATCGCTTGACGGCTAATCCTTTGAAAAAAGCCCGCTCTTTTTTTGTTTTCCAGACACCATTCACAAAAATTGTTGCATCTTACAAAAGGATTTAAGTTCAATCGCGGCATTTTATCAAAAAGCCGTATTATTGCGTCAAAACAAACCGAAAATGAGGCTTGCTATCAATCTCGTTCTACTCGCTATCGCAGGAGTCTTTGTATGGGTGCTCGTCAGCGGCATCCGTGAACCCATTCAATTCGTCAACGAAAAGAATGACCGGGAAGATGCCGTCGTTGCTAAACTTACTGAAGTTCGCACCGCTCAGGAACTTTTCCGCAGCATTAAAGGTGAATTTGCGGGTGATTTCGACAAACTCTCTATGGTTCTTAAAACCGACAGTTTTAAGATCGTAAAAGTACTTGGTGACCCGGATGATCCCAATTTTACAGGGCAGATCACCTACGAAACGTATTATTCACCAGCGGTTGACTCGGTCAAGTCATTGGGAATCAACCTGGATTCACTCAAGTACGTGCCTTTTGGAGGCGGCGCTACTTTTGATATTCAGGCCGATACCATTACTTATCAGAAAGCCAAGGTAGAGGTATGTGAAGTAGGCGTCAAGCGCAAAGTTTTTATGGGCAAATACGCAGATAAGAAATATGCGCGCTATGACAAAAATTACGATCCGGAGAAGCCGCTCAAGTTCGGTAATATGAATGCACCTAACCTTTCCGGGAATTGGGAAAACTAAGCGTAGATATCATTGAAGATACCTACCTGAGCAAATCGGCTGATGCCGGCAACAACCTGTCCATTCTTATTGGAATGGACAGGTTTGCTTATTTGATCCATACAGCTGACCATCAGGTGCTTGTCCTGCGGGAATACGAGCGGGAGTCCCGTGCGTTATCCCCAACGAAACAAGGGCAAAGCGCATTTTCCCTGCCCGGCCTTGAACAAATTTGCAAGGAAAATTCTCATCTCAATCAATCCTTTGGCAAAATCCGCATTGGATGGACGGTTCCATTTTTGACGCTGGTTCCCCAGCGACTCTACGATGCCGATCACAAATCAACTTACCTGCAATACCTTACAAAACCGGAAGGTGCGTGGGAATATGCCGCAGATGAATTGCCAAATTTTGCATCCAGCTTAGTTTATGCAATTCCCTCCGAAGGGGAAGCCTGGCGCCAGAAACAATTTCCGGACAGCAAGGTACTGCACAGCACCACTACTTTTTTGAGTGGCGCGAGGGCGTTGGTCAAGGAGCGGAAGGGGGGCAGGCATCTGTTTATTCACACGGGCTATGGAGAAGTCCGGCTGGCTCTGCTGGACGAAACCCATCTTTATTTCAGCAATGCTTTCTTTTTTCAAACGGCAAAGGACTTCCTCTACTACATCCTTGCTGTGGTAGACGAATGTGAGCTGGACCAGGAAACCACCCCAATTTTTTTGTCCGGGCAATTAATAGAAGATTCTGAAATATACCGTTTATTGTATCGGTATTTTCGTAAATTGTCATTTGTTCCCAGTCCGGCA
>JALHRK010000483.1 GCA_022841505.1 Saprospiraceae bacterium
AGACAAGGTGGCGGAAAACCCGCACCTGCTGCCTTATGCGCACACCGTTGGCGGCGCATTGATCGAACCCATTGACCGCGGAAAGGTGAAAGGGCGCGCCATGGCGGCCATGTACGAACAAACCGATCGCCAAATTGCCCAGATCCGCGAACAGGTGGAACTGCTCGCTCGCCAGGCCAAAGCCATCCAGGATCGGGTGGCCATTTCGGAAGAAATTTACCTGTCGGAAATGAACTTTGAACCGCTCACTGGGCATACCTACCACCTTTATCGCCGCTCCAATGGCCGCTCCGTGCTTTCCATGATCGGCCCTGAGGAATGGGGGGCGAGGATGCCGATGGATTTTGTGGCAACGGCAAGGTTGTTGGCGGATCATACTTGGGAGGTCAGCGAGTAGTGAGGGCACGACGAGTGAGGGTGTCACTTTAAGTGTAATGTCGTCAACTTAGCGAACGATAACCACGAAGTGGTTGAAGGTGAATAGCCCCCGATGCAATCGGGGGTTGGTCGCACAAACGGGGTAACGCCGAACCCCGAATGGGGTTGAATGTAAATACGCCACACGCCATTGTCAATATTCAACCCCATTCGGGGTTGCCCGTTACCTCACCATACCTACATTTTCCCCCGATTGCATCGGCGGCTATTCACATTTGACCCTTGCAGGGTCTTTCACGGCGTTAAGGAGCGACATTACATTTTGAGGGAGACCCTGACGTCACCGCCTCACATCTGGGATTGGAGTCTGCCGCCGGTTATGCGACCAATTATAATTGTCTGAAGCAGGGAGGCTACCCCTTGGGTATAAAAAATTAGACTGACAGGAAATCTGTCATGGGTAGCAAATGAATGATAAAATGTAGCTTGCTGTTGTCTGAATCAGGTGAGTGCTACCCTTTGGGTATAAAAAATTAGGCTGACAGAAAATCTGTCATGGGTAGAATTCTCAGAATTTTAGAATTTCCTGAATTCGGGACGCCAATTCTGTGAATTCTAAAATTCTGAGAATTCTGATTCAGATAATTTTTCAGGTGTTCCATAATCATGGTAGTCATTTTTCATTTTAAAAACATTTTCTTAATTCCCCTTTTCCTTACTTAAACTATAACCGAAATAGATAGCGGTTGAAAGGGAATAACTACCGGGCAAGCCGGATACCGAAATAGGCGTTTTTGACAAGGTCATAGTAAGTGGTGCGGAAGGACACCTGACAGTTGTAATCGTCGTCGTACCAAGACCCACTGCGAAGAACGCGGGAGTACTCATTCCCG
Organism: Saprospiraceae bacterium; assembly: GCA_022841505.1. GTDB lineage: Bacteria > Bacteroidota > Bacteroidia > Chitinophagales > Saprospiraceae > JABWAJ01. The sequence continues at coordinate 1,272 of JALHRK010000483.1, forward strand.
CCTTTTAGCCACGCACTACCGTCTAGTGGAGCCCCTTCATAGTTTTCGTGCCATACATCTTCGCACCACTCCCACACATTTCCACTCATATCGTACAAGCCCAATTCATTCGGGAATTTCAGCCCCACCGGTTTTGGTTCATCATCGCTGTTTTCGTCGTACCAACCCACTTCTTTTAGCTTATTGCTACCTGCGTATAGGTACGTATCCCTCCACGTGCTGCAAACTCCCATTCTGCCTCACTTGGCAAGCGGTATCTTTCTCCTGTCAGTTCGTTGAGTTTTTGGATAAAATAGGGAAATATATCAGTGAGGGTCTTGCTGAGCGTAAGGCTATCACTATCAGTATGATGAGTTACTACTTCTTTTTCTGCCATTTATTTGGATCTTGCTTCCCATGAACGACGGCGGAAACACGAATCAAATCCGCTTCTACTACATAAATGATGTTATAAGGAAATTTTTGTAGGACAGCCCGCCGCTTTTCTTTGTAGACTTTTACAAACACTAAAGGATTTTGTTCTATAACCGCCAGTATCTCGCCAACCGTTGCCAGAAATGTGTAGCCTAAACCGGTTTTTTGTGCCTCATACCAATCGTAGGCTTCCTGTATATCCTGTATAGCCGCTGTTTGGAGGTATAGCGTATATTTCATGACCGGCGGGTAATCATTTCTTGCGCCTCAGCCCAGGTATGCAGCTTTTCACTGCCTTCGCGGTAGGCTTCATCCCGGCGGTCTAATTCTTCTTTCAAGGCATCGGATAAGACAAAGTCATCATCTTCCTGGATGATTTGTACGATGAATTGAATCAGCGAAAGTTGTTCCGCACGGGATAATTTGCGCACTTCTTCTTTGATCGTTATCGCTGTCATGCTTGGTAAGATTTTTTATGCTAACAAAAGTAAGCAACAGCAGGTTTAAAATCAAGCATTCTTTACCTTTATCCCCAACTCATAAAACTCCATCTTACATTTTTTAATCACCACAACTACTGCAATGAGCGCTACGCGACTCGCCGATGCGGCATCCCTCCGTTCCTTTTTTCAGCAACTCAGCCTCCAGGTCATTCAACAAAAACTGGGGCAGACCATTTACCAAAAAGGGTTGTTTTATCACGAGGACGATGCGGTGGGGGAATTCAACGTGGAAGACGCCAATACAGTCAAAACGAAGGTATTGGGTACCGAAAAATACAAAGTGAAGATCGTTGCCGCTTCCGGAAGTGTGGAGGTGAAATGCTCCTGTCCTCATTGCAGCGAGTGGGGAGAGCTGTGCAAACACATTGCCGCAGCCTTGATCAAGGCGGTGGAGGACAAACTCTGGAAGGAAATTCCGGAAAACACAATAGCAGAAGCCCCTACTGCCAAAACGCGCAAGGCCGGACGCGGCGCCGCCCCCAACGATGTATATGAAACCTGGCTCAATAACCTGTCCATGGAAGAATTGCGGCAAACCCTCAACAAGTTGGCTACGCCGGCCTTTCGGGAAGAAATCAGACTCCGGCATGGAAGTGCTGACAACCGCGCCCAGGCTTTTTTTGACCTCAAAAAGAAAATACAAAAACTGCTCACTCAGCTCGGCGGCTACAACGGCAGTCAGGATTTTGACGAAAACCTGAAGCCGTTGGTGAAAAAATTGCGCGGCGTTTGGATCGCCAAGCCGGATGAGGTCAGAGACCTGTTTCTGCAAATCATAAACGCGGTAAACGAAGCGCAGGAGGACGGCTCGATGTTTGAATATTATTCTGAAGAAACTTACGACGGCAGCGACCTGGTGGACGCGCTCTGCGATTTTTTAAACGAGCTACCCGATGCAAAGCGGCTTGCTTATCTTCCGTTTTTTTGGGACGCCGCCGGTGCGGAAAGTTATGATTCATTTTCAACTTTCTTCGACAAGGCGTCCGATTACCTGAAGCCTGACGATTGGATTGCCGTTAAACCGTATTTATTCGATTCGGAACTCATGGACAATGCCAATTTTGCCGAAAAAATTTACAGCATTTTCGAGTCGGCCATCCCAACTGACGAAAAAGAAAAGTGGTTGAAAATCCTGACTAAAAAATCGATCAGATTTGCACTTCCGATGGCTTTATTTGTTGAAAAAGAAAAAGGCGATGCAAAAAAAGCGGCTAAATTTTTAGATAAAGTCATTGAGTCGCAGTTGTCAGAAGGCACTAGGCATTTCGGGATTTCACAAATTTTCAGCCAAATTATGGAAGAGCGCATCCGGCTGGCACAAACACTTAAAGAACCTTTAGAAAAAATCACTGTACAGTACGTAGGCTTAGTCCCCCGAACCACCTCTCTTCAGCGGGCGCTGGCCCTGGCGCCCGGCCAAAAAAAGGCGTTGGAAGAATTGTTGCGCAAAAAAAATATCCACGAATATTTGGCTTATTTAGAAAGTGAAAACCGCTTAGAGGAAATCGTGGACATCATCGAAAAGAAAAAACAGGATTTCCAGTACGCTTCCACCTATGGCTTTTCCCGCTATGATTTTTACGTTCGCCAGAAAAAATCGTTACCCCAAAAAGCGCTCAATTGCTTCCGCGAACAGTTGAATCAGGAATTGCCTCACACCGGGGACAATCATTACCACCTCGTTGTAGACGCGTTGAAAAATATGAAAGTACTTGTCCCGGATAAGGCGTTTCAGCAGGAAATTCAAACCATCCGCCTCGAATATAAGCGTCGTAGAAATTTGATGGAATTATTGAACAGAACGTTCGGGAAATAAAGGCTGGCTACGATGGGATATTCCCCAACCCTTCCCCCACTTTCCCCCGTCTTCCCAATAAACCATCTACATGAAAAAAACCTCTACCCTCCTCCTCTTCGCCCTTTTTGGCTATTTAGCAAAAAGCCATGCCTGCGACTGCCTTGCCTCGCCCACTTTTTGCGAAAGCATTACCTTTGAAAACAATGGCCAAATCCAGGACGGGCTTCATATTTATTTGGGAACCGTTTCCGAAAAAACCGGGATTGGCGTCAACCTGCTGGTTGAAAAAACGTATTTTGGAGAGATTAATACCGGCGAAAATCTGAGCCTTATTAGCGGCAGCGGAGCTAATTGTGTGGTCATATTAAATGATTTTCAGGTTGGAGAACAATACATCATTGCCGTCCGCAAAAACAACGACAATACCTGGTGGCTGTTTGAATGTGGCGTGTACTACCTGCGTGTTCAAAACGGATCAGTCACTGGCGGGATCGCACCCGGCGTTTCTGAAGTTCCGTTGGCTGAGTTTGCCAATATGGCCAATTGCGGCACGTTAGAAGCTGGAAACGAATTGGATTTCCTCCTCCGCATCGCCCCGACGCTGACCTCCAATGAG
>JALHRK010000484.1 GCA_022841505.1 Saprospiraceae bacterium
CGCTCTTCCGATCTGGTTTTCAGCTGGACGCCCGCACTTAGGTATTGCTCTGAGCCTACTTGCTGGATATAGGAAGCACTCCCGCCGATTTGAGACCAACTCAACTGCCCGTCGCCGGCGCGGTCGTAATTAAAAACCAACCCCCAACTCAGCAGCCCTCCGGGGGTAACGGCAGTATACAATTTTTGATCAAATGCAGCGGAAAAAGTCAGGTAAGGAACCGGAACAGAAGCCCACTGTTCGCGATAATTTGCGCCAAAACGCAGGTCGCCGGAAAAAACGCCGGTGAGCCCCGGATTCAGGTTGAGCGGTGCGTTGTAGAACTGCGAAAGGTGGAGATCCTGAGCAAAACTACCTGCTGAAAGCAGCAGACAGGAACAAAATACAATGGATTTGAACGGCGTCGTTCCCAGCTTTAACAGGGTTTCGAATGTAAATTTTGCATCCATAAATCCGGCATTGTTTCCCCACAAAATAGGCATTTTTTTGAATTTTGGCTATTGGGGCCGAATAATCACTTATTTTTGTAAAAGGTAAACATTCTAATTTGTTCGTGCGATTCGTATAATCATAAAAATGACATGGAGGCTTTATCTAAACGATTAACGTGCATTGAATTCCTTGCCCATGCTTAAAGTTGGCATCACAGGCGGCATCGGCAGCGGCAAAACCACCGTCTGCAAAATTTTTGAAACGCTGGGCATCCCGGTTTACTACGCCGACGACCGGGCCAAATGGCTGATGACCCACGATCCAGAGCTGGTGGAGGCCATAAGCAATACTTTTGGTCAGGCTGCTTATTCGCCTGAAGGCCAATTAAATCGCGCTTATTTGGCAAAAGTGGTTTTCGGGGACGCTGAAAAATTAGCACAACTCAACGCGCTGGTTCATCCTGCCGTTTTCCGCGATGGATCTCAATGGCATCAATCCCAAACCGGGGCGCCCTATACGCTTCGTGAAGCAGCCTTGCTTTTTGAAAGCGGCAGCTATCGGGCCATTGACAAAATGATCGTCGTGACGGCGCCGCAGGAAATACGAATAAAAAGGGTGATGGAACGCGATCAGGTAACAGCCGATGCAGTCCTGGCGCGCATCGAAAAGCAATGGCCGGAAGAAGAAAAAGTAAAACGCGCGGATTACGTCATCCTCAACGACGGCGAGCGGCTCCTCGTTCCCCAGGTGCTGGAAATACACCGGTCATTGATCTCACTATAGCAATAAATCACCTTGACAAATATGGACATTCTGAAATTGCGCTCCGACACGCCGGGGTGTTCCCATAAAAATCACCTCAACAATGCCGGGGCTGCCCTCATGCCCAAACCCGTTCTGGATGCCATTCACGAACATTTGGAATTGGAAGCCCTTGCAGGCGGCTACGAAGCGCACAAACAAAAAACAAGCGAAATTCAGGGCGCCTACCATGCGCTGGCCCGCTATCTGAATTGCACGCCGGGAGAAATTGCCCTGACTTCCAGTGCAACAGACGCCTACTCCAGGGCGCTGTCCTCCATTCCTTTTTCGGAAGGGGATTTGATTCTGACCACAGAAAGCGATTACGCTTCCAACCACATCGCTTTTTTATCTATGAAAAAGCGCTTTAGCGTCCGCATCGAACGGTTTGCCAACGATGAGCGCGGGCAACTCGACACCGGCGCTTTTAACTTAGCCATTGCTAAATTGCACCCAAAATTAGTGGCAATCACCCACGTTCCAACCAATTCCGGACTCGTTCAGCCAATTGCAGCAATCGGGCAGGAATGCCGGAAACACGATGTGCTTTATCTGGTAGACGCTTGCCAGGCGGCAGGGCAACTGCCATTGGATGTGCAGGCCATTGGATGCGATTTTCTGACGGCCACTTTCCGGAAATTTATGCGCGGACCCCGTGGCATGGGTTTTATGTACGTAGCTGACCGGGCTTTGCAAAAAGGCCTGGAGCCTTTGTTTCTTGACATGCGCGGCGCCGATTGGGTAGGAGCGGAGCGCTACCAGCCCAATCCCACGGCCCGCCGTTTTGAGGATTGGGAATTTCCTTACGCACTGGTGCTTGGCGCAAAAGTTGCCACAGAATACATGCTGGCCATCGGCATAGAACAAATTGCCGCCAGAAACAGGGAGTTGTGTACCTACCTGCGGGAAAAACTATCCGGAATCAACGGTATTTCTTTGTTGGATAAAGGCCCGGAACTGTGCAGCATCGTTACGCTTGTCCACCGCGATCACAGTGCAGAAGCCCTGCAGGAACGGTTGAATGACCGGAACATCAACTGCGGAGTAAGCAGCCGCCAGGTCGCGTTGATTGATTTTGATAAAAAAGGCGTACCCGGGGCACTGCGGTTATCGCCGCATTATTACAATACGATAGAGGAATTAGACGAGGTAGTTATTGCCTTATCTTACCAAACCTGATCCGGGGTCAGGTATTCCTTAACATAGGCGGAAACACCTTGTTCCAGCGTGGTAAATGGCTTTGAATACCCTGCCTGGATCAGCTTCTGCATATTCGCTTCGGTAAAATACTGGTAGGTGTCCCGGATGTCTTCGGGCGTATCAACAAAAGAAATATTGGGCGTCAGTCCCATTGCCCGGAAGGTAAGCGTAGCTAAGTCGAGGAAAGTGCGTGCTTGTCCGGTTCCGAGGTTGTAAAGCCCATTAGCCGGGCGGGTTTTGCTCAGAAAAATCATCACATCCACCACGTCTTTTACATAGACAAAATCCCGGCTTTGGTGACCGTCAGCAATGCCCTCCCGATGGGATCGAAAAAGCTTCATGCTTCCGTTTGCTTTGATTTGCCGAAAGGTGTGAAAAATCACAGAGGCCATGCGTCCCTTGTGGTATTCGTTCGGACCGTATACATTAAAAAACTTCAGCCCTGCCCAAAAAGGCGGCGCCGTTGGTTGTTGCAAGACCCACTGATCAAAGTCATTTTTAGAACAGCCATAAGGATTTAAGGGCTTCAGCTGGCTGACGATTTCGTGGTTGTCTTCATAACCGAGTTCGCCCAAGCCATACGTAGCCGCGCTGGAGGCATAAACCAGCGGAATTTGATGGCGGGTGCAAATCTCCCATACCTTTTGGGAATAATGGAGATTGAGCCGGTCAAAAATCTTTTCGTCTTTTTCGGTCGTATCTGTTCGGGCGCCAAGATGAAAAACAAACTGAATGTCTGCGTGCATGCGTTCCATCCAATCGGGCAGGTCATCGCGGTGAACTTTAGCAATAAAATGCTTGCCGTACAAATTCCGCGCTTTATCCGCCCGACTGAAATCGTCGGATAGCAGCAGGTTGACCACGCCGTCGTCGTTTAGCCTGCGCACCAGACAACTTCCAATAAACCCCGCAGCTCCCGTAACAACGATCATAAGCGGTTATTGAAAATTCAAGTTTTTGGTATGAATCCCGAGGCGCAGGGTATCCAGCGCGACGCCGTCCAACGTAAGATTAGGGCGCAATGCCGTCGTCCTCGACGTAAAAATGCCCAGGCCTTCTGAAATATTGGTGTATTTCGGAATAGACTGCGAACTGGTAATCCCGCCATTGATCCGCAGGATGCCAAGCAAATCCACCAGTTCCTGACCAGCGCCGGCAATCTGAACGTCTACATAATCAAAGACCCGGATGGCGCCGGGATCAATGGAAACGTTGTTTTTTAGAAAAATATACAAAGCTTCGTTATTGATCGTATACGTTTGCGTTTCGCCGGTTGGATTAGGGCGCTCCAGTTCCTGTGTCAGGATCCATTCCAATTGTTTTGGAACCAAAACCTGTGGATTCGCCGCATTGGCTTCCCGGTAGTGGAGGATCAGGCGAAGATCGAAAACTTTGGCAGTAGGGCCGGCAGTCCAGCGCAGGATCGTCGTTCTGTCGTAATCGCCAAACCGGATTGGCGTAACAGGACCATTCGCAAGGGGCGTGATGGCTTCCAGCATTTTTGTTTCTGCGGTTACTTCCGGCAGTTCATCTCCTCTGTTGATGATGAGCTTCATCCCATCGCCGGGAGAAATGCCAGCAGGACCAGCTTTTACCTTATATAAATAGTTCGGTGTCGTAGCAAAAGGCCCGTCTTCCCGGGGGTAGCCTTCCAGAGCGCCGTCAACCTTTTGAAGGGTTACTGTGTTGCCTGTTCGCAGGTTTTGAAGCTGAACCGACACGTTATCTCCGTAATAAAGCGAATCGGCAATCTGGGCTACGTCTCGTGCATCTCCGCCTTCAGGCAAAAAAGCTTTTTCTACGCGAACATAATGTGCTGTATCGTTAAAAGAAAGGAATCCATAAACAATAGGAATATCACGCCATTCAGCTTCCAAATCAAAGTCAGTTGAACAGGCTGCACAAAAAAAGAACAATGGCAATACCAAAAATGAAATCTTTCTCATAAAGTCCTTCTCCTTTTACAATAAGGTACAAAATATTACAAAAATCCGCGATTTTTCCGCCATGTAATCGGGCGAAAGACTAACGCGGTCGCAAAAGTAAGTGTTTTTTTCGGTTTTTGGATGATCGGCTTCACTTGTGATTGACGGCTTCCCGACCGTGGATAATATTCTCTGATTTAAA
>JALHRK010000485.1 GCA_022841505.1 Saprospiraceae bacterium
AGGCGGAACAAACCCTGGAAAACAGCTTTACGCTAAACAGTGCCATGCAGGATACAGTGCTGTCTACCCCAGGAGTGGCCTTTGCAACCCCAAGGCTGGAAGCGTTCGCGCTTGCGTCGTCGGGGGAAAAAACCAAAGGGTGTTTGGTGACCGGCATTGACCCGGACAGCGAAGATTTGGTCACCCGACTCAAAAACAAAGTCGTTGCCGGCGAATATTTGCGCGACAGCGCCACCACCGTATTAGTGGCAGAAGGTTTGGCCAAACGCCTGCAATTGGGGCTAAACGATACGCTGCTGCTGTTGGGGCAGGGCTATTACGGGACCACCGCTGCCGGAAAATACCGGATTGGCGGGCTGTTGCATTTTGGCTCGCCGGAATTGAACAATCAAGTGGTTTTTCTGCCCATTGCCCTGGCTCAGCACTGGCTTGATGCGCCGGGACTGGCAACGACGCTGGTCATTTCGCCCCACGAGCCTGCTGCTGCGGAGGCTGTCGCTGCCGGATTGCGAAAAGCCCTACCTGCCGATTTTGAAACCTTGACCTGGCATGAAATTATGCCCGACATCCACGAACACATCAAAACGGATACGGCGAGTAGCGCCATCATTCTTGGGGTATTGTACCTGTTGATTTCCTTTGGAATTTTCGCAACCATCCTCATGATGCTGGCCGAAAGACAACGCGAATTCGGAATGTTAATAGCCCTGGGGATGAAAAAAATACAACTGGCGCGGATGGTTTTGTTCGAATCGGTTTTTATCACGCTCAGCGGTTGCGTATTGGGTATCCTTGTCAGTCTGCCGGTTGTCTGGCAACTGGCGCGCCATCCCATCCGGGTTGGAGGCGAAACTGCACAAGTGTACGAAAAATTCGGGTTTGAGGCTGTTTTCCCGGCTTCGATGGCGCCTTCTATTTTTTGGAATCAGGCGGTAGTCGTGCTGGTAATCGGATTGTTGCTGTCGCTGTACCCGGTGCTGAAGGTCTTGTTTTTGAAACCGGTGGAAGCGATGAGGGGGTGATGCAATTGGCAGGGAATAGTTGGCAGTTGGCAGCCCTGTTTCGGTTCCATAAAAAACAATCATAAAATGCTTTTTTCCATCGCCTGGCGGAATTTATGGCGTCACCGGACGCGCAGTTTGGCCATCATCGCTTCCGTAGCGCTTGGGGTTTGGGCTGGCGCGTTTATTGTGTCGCTTTATTATGGGATGGGCAACGAACGGGTGCGCATTGCAATTGAAGAAGAGGTATCGCACCTCCAGATTCACCACCCGAAATTCCGGGAGGATTTTGAAGCGGTCTGGAATTTTAAACTCGATCGCTTAAACGATGCCCTGCAGCGCACACCGGGGGTAAAAGCCTGGTCGCTGCGCACAACTGCACAGGGCATGCTGGCCAATGCTGCCGGCAGCAACGGCGTGCAAATTAATGGTGTTAATCCGGCAGCAGAAATTACAACGCGGAATTTCGACCATTTCATCATTGCCGGCGTGTTTTTCGATCCGGAGAAAAAAAACCAGGTCCTGGTGGGGAAAAAATTAGCCAATAAAATGAAATTGGCCCCCGGCGCCAAAATCGTCCTGACCTTTTTGGACGCAGAACAGAACATCCAGTCCGGAGCTTTTCGAATTTGCGGCATCTACGAAACCAGCAATGCGCCTTTAGATGAACGCAATGTATACGTTGGCCAGACAGAGCTCAATGAGTTGCTCGGAATGCAGGGTTGTGGTACGGAAGCCGCCATCTTAATGCACGGAGAAAACGAAATAGCAGGAGCGTTGGCCTTCCTTCAGAAAGAACTTCCGGACCTTGAAGTGGAAAGCTGGCGCACCATCTCGCCGGAAACGGATCTGATCATGTCTTCTTTGGACATTTCCTCCTTCATTATTATTGTCATCATCGTGTTGGCCTTAGCGTTTGGCATCATCAACACCATGCTGATGGCTGTGCTCGAGCGCACCCGCGAAATTGGGATGCTGATGTCTATTGGCATGACCAAAATCCGGCTGTTTGGCATGGTCGTGCTGGAAACCGTGCTGCTCACCATGATTGGATGCCCCATCGGTTTCGGGTTTGCCTGGACTTTAAACGAATGGTTGTCAAAATCCGGGATTGACCTCAGCGTCATTGCAGGGAATTTAATGAAGGATTTTGGTTACGGCGCCATCATTTACCCCGACTTGCCGGGATTTAAAGTATCGCAAATCGTATTAACCGTTTTTGTTACCGCATTGCTCGCTTCGGTTTTTCCGGCATGGAAAGCGCTGAGCTTGAATCCGGTAGAAGCCATCAAAAGATAAAACCATGGATACGCCGGTTATAGACATCCACAACGTCAGCAAAATATACAACCCGGATACCATTCCGGTACCAGCGGTGAACAACGTCCACCTGCACTTTGAGCGGGGCGAATTTACTGCGCTGGTTGGCCCTTCCGGTTCGGGCAAAACCACCCTGCTAAACATTATCGGCGGTTTGGATGCGCCAAGCGAAGGCCAGGTCATTATCAACGGAACAGACATCACTCGCTTGTCGGCTAACCAGCTCATCCGGTTTCGCCTGCACAATATTGGATTTGTCTTCCAATCCTATAACCTCATCCCGGTATTGACCGCCCGCGAAAATGTCGAATTCATCCTGCTTTTGCAAGGCGTGCCAAAAGCCCGACGCGACAAGCGGGTACACGATCTGATGGCCTCGGTGGGGTTGGGCGATAAAATGGATGTGCGACCAGCCCAGCTTTCCGGCGGTCAGCAGCAACGCGTGGCGGTTTCCCGGGCACTGGCGTCCAAACCGCAGTTTATCCTTGCGGATGAGCCCACGGCCAACCTCGATTCTAAAGCAGCGACCAACCTTTTAGATATTATGGCCAAACTTAACCAGGAAGAAGAAATGACTTTCATTTTTTCTACCCACGACGCCCGCGTAATCGAACGCGCGCGCCGGGTCATTACGCTGGAGGACGGACGGGTGGCCTCTGACACGGGAGCGGTTAAGGTATAATTCACGACCGGGCATAGCGGGGCATTTTGGATTTTGCCATTTTTAAAAGTTCCAATCATGAAAAATGCACTTCATCCCGGGGGCAATGGGATAGCCGTTCGCGGGGCTTTTCTTCTGCTGTCTCTTTTAATGACCGCATGCCCTGCAATAGCCCAAACCGATTCAGTTGCAGAAGAAAAACCTGCCCGGTTTCAGCTTCAGGGCTACCTGAAAGACCTGCAAACCGTTGCTTTTGGGCCGGAAAAAGGATCCTTGTTTACCCATAATTTTCTCCATAACCGACTGAATTTCAAATATCAGGTCTCAACTGCCCTGTCGGCGCGGCTGGAACTGCGCACCCGCCTCTTTTGGGGAGAACAGGTGCGCCTCACCCCTGGGTTTGCCCGATTGGCAGATTACGAAAGCGGGATCGTGGATTTATCCTGGATTGCAATTGAAACCCCGGCACTCGTATGCCATACGATTGCTGACCGGTTGTCTCTGGACTGGCAATCCGGAGCCTGGGAAATTACACTTGGCCGGCAGCGGATCAATTGGGGCATCACCACCGCCTGGAACCCAAACGACCTGTTCAATGCCTTTAATTTTTTTGATTTCGATTATGAAGAACGCCCCGGCAGCGATGCGTTGCGCGTGCGGTACAGCAGCGATGGCATGTCGGGTTTCGATGTTGCGGTTAGCAAAGGAAAGGCAGCGGAAACGACGACTGCAGCATTCCTCTATCGCTTCAACAGCAAGGGATACGATATCCAGGTTTTGGGCGCCTGGTACCAGAGCGACCTGGCGCTGGGTTGCGGTTGGGCGGGCAACATCGGCGATGCGGGCTTCAAAGGCGAAGCAACCTGGTTTCAGCCACGCAGTAATTTTTGGGATACGACCGGAACGCTTTCCATGACGTTAGAGGGCAATTATACCTTTGAAAGCGGGTGGTACCTCAGCGGCGCTTACCTCTACACCGGAAGTGGATACAGCAATCCCAATGCATTAAATTTACTGGACAACCAGCAGCTATCTCCTAAAAAGCTGATGCCTTTTAAGCATTCCGTTTTGGCTCAAAGTGCCAAACAAATTACCCCGATTTTTATGGCCAACCTAAGTGTGATTTATTGCCCCGGCCCGGATGCGCTGATCATTTTCCCGGTGCTGACGTATTCCCTGAACGACAACTGGGACTTGAATCTCGTGGCGCAGTCGTTTTTTATTCCAGAAAACAAGCGATTTAAAAACGAAGGCAATTCCTTGATTTTGAGGTTGAAGTGGGGTTTTTAAACGGATGTTGCACCATACATCAATAAACAGGGACCCACAACTTGTGCAGGTCCCTGCTGTTAAAATCACTCTTCTCACTTTTGCTGATGCTTAATCCCTTTTGGATTTTTCCTGTTTCGGCGGCTCTTTTGTAGCTGGTTTGGGCTTTGGCGGCGCCGTCACTTTGGGCGCAGGCTCGCGGCGCGGCTCTGCGCTTTGTTTGGTTTTTTGCTTTTCCAAAGTCGTTTCGTGGTGCTCCCTGCCTTTGTTTATTTCAGGCTGCACGGTGCGTGGCA
>JALHRK010000486.1 GCA_022841505.1 Saprospiraceae bacterium
TCAATTCCGAAGTATGTTTCGGGAAACCGTGCATCCGGGGAATGCGGTTTCCGGTAGCTACACTACTGGGGTATCTGGCAGGTGGTATGACAACCGAAGAAATTCTTGCCGATTTTTCTTTCCTTGAAAAAGAAGATGTTTTGGAAGCGCTGGCTTTTGAAGCCTTGTACCGCTGAACTCCAGTTCAGCGGCATCGCGTTTTCCGCCGATCAGCGATCGGCGGTACGTTACGCCACCACCTCATAACTCCAAGTAATCTTCGCCGTTTTCTCCAGAATTTTTCCCACCGAACACATTTTATCCATCGAAAGACTCACTGCCCGCTCTGCTTTTTTGTCGTCAATGGCGCCAAAAAGCCGGTAATGGACATGGATATCGGTAAACAGCGCCGGCGTTTTGTCTTTTTCCCGTTCCGCTTCGATGCTCACGCGGATGTCCTTCAGGTCCTGCTTTTGTTTGCGCAGTAGCAGGATGACATCAATGGAACTGCAAGTGCCCAAAGCGGCCAGCACCACCTGCATCGGGCGCATGCCTTTGCCGTGGCCACCGATGTCGGCAGCGCCGTCTGTTTCAAGGGTATTGCCTTCTTCGTTAACCGCCTGGAGGTGGAATGCATCGTCTAAGCGGTGTATGTCAATTTTCATGAAAAAAGTGTTTTAACAAAAAATTAATTTGACTTTTAAAAAATGCCCCCTATTTTTGCCCCCATCAATCGCTTCTTTTTGAGGATTGATTTTATACCGAAGGGTGGAGAGACAGGCTCTGCGAAACCCTGGCAACCCCTCCAAAGTGGAGAAAGGTGCCAAATCCTGCCAAAAAAACCGGCCTTTGCCGGAGCAATTTTGGGCATATAAAATCAAAACAACGCCATGACTTTATCGGTTTTTACCAACCAGGGTTTTCTTTCGCTTTCAAGTTCCGCCACGGGACAACCTTCCACTTTTGCTGCTGCACACGCCATGATGTGCTGTTGTTGCTGTTGTTGTTGCTGATCCGTTTCCGGCAAGCTGATTGCATCGGGTTCGGGCTAAAGCACTAACGTTTCCCTGTTGGGGAACAGCAGTTTCGTTTTATGCCTGATGCAACCTGAACGATGCTTCCGCTTTCCTCCCGCATGTCTTTTCGCATTTGTTTAAAACATATAAAACGCTGTAAATCATGTCAAACTTAAGATTTGAAACCCTGCAATTGCACGCAGGCCAGGAAGAAGTAGAGGGTACCACCCGATCGCGCGCGGTGCCAATTTATCAGACCACTTCTTACACGTTCCGCGATTCGGAACACGGCGCCAACCTCTTCGCGCTCAAGGAATTCGGCAATATTTATACCCGCATCATGAACCCCACCACTGACGTATTCGAGCGCCGGGTGGCCGCACTGGAAGGCGGGGTGGCCGCGCTGGCGGTAGGTTCCGGACAAGCCGCGCAGTTCATCGCCCTGAACAATATCCTGCAGGCCGGCGACAACTTCGTTGCTTCCGCCAACCTCTACGGTGGCACCTACAACCAGTTTAAAGTCGCTTTTAAACGCTTAGGCATTGACGCGCGCTTCGCGGAAGGCGAACTGCCCGAGGATTACGAAGAACTGATTGATTCTCACACCAAGGCCATTTATGTAGAAACCATCGGCAACCCGAGTTTCAATATCCCCGATTTTGAAGCCCTTGCCGAACTTGCGCGCAAATACGACCTTCCACTGATCGTGGACAATACCTTTGGCGCAGCAGGCTATTTGTTCCGTCCGCTGGAACACGGCGCCCACATCGTGGTGCAATCTGCAACCAAATGGATCGGCGGCCACGGCACGTCCATCGGCGGCGTCATTGTGGATGGCGGCAATTACAACTGGGGCAACGGCAAATTTTCGCAGTTTACGGAACCCTCAGAAGGTTACCACGGACTGGTTTTTTGGGATGTATTCGGTTCGGGCGGGCCTTTTGGCAACATTGCTTTCATCATCCGCGCCCGGGTAGAAGGTCTGCGCGATTTTGGTCCGGCACTCAGTCCGTTCAATTCCTTTCTGCTGCTGCAAGGGCTGGAAACCTTGTCGCTGCGCGTGCAGCGCACGGTGGACAATGCCCTTGAACTGGCCACGTGGTTAGAGCAGCATCCAAAAGTAGAATCTGTCAATTATCCGGGCCTCAAAAGCCATCCCAGCCATGCATTGGCCAAAAAATACCTGCGCCACGGCTTTGGGGGCGTTTTGTCGTTTGCAGTTAAAGGCGAAAAAGAAAATGCCATCCGTTTTGTGGACAGCCTGAAATTAGTGAGCCACTTAGCCAACGTAGGCGATTCCAAAACGCTGATCATCCAGCCATCGGCAACCACGCACCAGCAACTTTCCGAATCGGAACAATTGGCGGCGGGCGTTTTGCCCAATGTGCTGCGCATTTCCGCAGGGATCGAACATATTGACGACATCAAGGCGGATTTGGAGCAAGCTTTTTCAGCAATTGACGTGAAAGAACCCGTATTGGCATGAGCATTCTGATTGCAAAACCAGTGCGCCGGCTCAAGCGGCCTTCCTCTGTAACCAGGAAGCTGCCGGGCAGGAGCAACGAAATCCAGCTCCGCGGCGCTTCAAACCTCGATACTGTGCAATATTACCACCATAAGGCGCCTTTCGTGCTGGAAAGCGGCGCCGTGCTGGAAGAGCTGCAAATTGCCTTCCAAACGTACGGCGCCCTAAACAGGCAGGGCGACAATGTCGTCTGGGTTTGCCACGCGCTAACGGCCAACGCGGAGGCTGCCGATTGGTGGGAAGGGTTGGTCGGGGAAGGTAAACTGTTCGATCCGGCACACTATTTTATTGTCTGTGCGAATATGCTGGGCTCCTGCTACGGCAGCACCGGCCCGAAAAGCATCAACCCGGCTACGGGAAAAAGCTACGGCGCCGATTTTCCATTGCTGACCATTCGGGACCTGGTGCAGGCGCATCGGTTGTTGCAGGGGCATTTGGGCATTGAAAAAATCCGGATCGCCATCGGCGGTTCGATGGGCGGACAGCAGGTGCTGGAATGGGCGGTGAGCGATCCTGCTTTATTCGAACAGATTTGCCTGCTGGCCACCAACGCTTTTCATTCGCCCTGGGGCATTGCCTTCAATGAAGCCCAGCGCATGGCCATTAAGGCCGACCCGACGCTCGACACCGACGCCCCGGAGGCCGGTAAGCAGGGACTCGAAGCCGCGCGGGCCATTGCCATGCTGTCGTACCGCAGCTATGAATCGTACCGGCGTTCGCAATCGGAAACCACTACCGAAAAAATTGACGATTTTTTGGCCAGCTCCTACCAGCGCTACCAGGGACTGAAATTGCACCGGCGCTTCGACGCGCGCACGTATCTGACCCTGAGCAAAGCCATGGACAGCCACCACATCGGGCGGGGCAGGGGAGGTGCAACAGCAGCGTTGGCACAGATCAGGGCGCAGGCGTTGGTCATTGGTATTGAATCGGATGTGTTGTTTCCGCCGGAAGAACAGGCTTTTTTGGCAAAAAACATTCCGGATGCCTATTTAGAAATCATGGACAGCCATTATGGCCATGATGGATTTCTGATTGAATACGAACAGATTGCTACGCTTGTAAGCGATTTTATGGGACGGCGGTTTGTGGAAAAAACCAGAAACACAACCAATGCGGCCCAATCTTCGTTTCTCAAAAAAGCGTTGCCGGGATCGGAGCGTTTTTGACAGTACCGCCGAACTCCGATTTGGCGCAGCTTGTACCGCCGAACTCCGATTCGGCGTGGCTTGTATCGCCGAACTCCGATTCGGCGCGACTTGTACCTCCGAACTCCGATTCGGCGTGGCTTGTACCGCCGAACTCCGATTCGGCGCGACTTGTACCTCCGAACTCCGATTCGGCGCAGCGGATACAATAAAATAGGTGCCGATGAACCGGAGTTCAGCGGTACAAAACAACGATAAAATAAACGCCGTTGAACTGGAGTTCAGCGGTACAATTTCAAAACCTAAAAATAACTACAACCATGTCATTAAGATTAGGCGATATCGCGCCAAACTTCAAAGCGAAAAGTACCGAAGGGGATATTGATTTTCACGAATGGCTCGGCGACAGCTGGGGCGTTTTGTATTCACATCCAGCCGATTTTACACCGGTTTGCACCACCGAGCTTGGCCGGACAGCGGCGCTGAAAGAAGAGTTCGCCAAGCGCAATGTCAAAATCATTGCTGTAAGCGTGGACGGGCTCAGCTCGCACAACGAATGGGTGAAAGACATCGAAGAAACGCAGCACGTGACCCTCAATTTTCCGCTGATTGCGGACGATGACCGGCATGTGGCCGAACTTTACGACATGATTCACCCGAATCAGACCGAAAAGTTTACGGTGCGCACGGTTTTTGTCATTGGGCCTGACAAAAAGATCAAGCTGACGATGACTTATCCGCCTTCAACGGGCCGCAATTTCCACGAAATTTTGCGGGTCATTGATTCGCTGCAATTGACCGCGTACCACAGCGTGGCTACTCCGGTAGACTGGGAATGGGGCGAAGATGTGGTGATTCTGCCCGCCGTCAG
>JALHRK010000487.1 GCA_022841505.1 Saprospiraceae bacterium
AAAAACAGATATGTGAACTATGTGAAAAAAACTATGTGATCTATGTGGTAAAAATACTATGTGGTACAAATACTCTAAATAAAACCCAAAATTTCAAACATTCCGGCAGTATTCAAAATTTACAGCCCAAAAATCGCTTTGCCCGGGTAGATTGCCGAATCGGCCAACTCTTCCTCGATGCGCAGCAACTGGTTGTATTTTGCAATCCGGTCCGAACGCGAAGCAGAACCCGTTTTGATCTGCCCTGTATTCAGCGCCACTGCCAGGTCGGCAATGGTCGTGTCTTCTGTTTCACCCGAACGGTGGCTCATCACGCTGGTATAGCTGTTGCGTGTGGCTAAGCGAACCGCTTCGATGGTCTCCGTCAGCGTACCGATCTGGTTCACTTTGATGAGGATCGAGTTGGCAACGCCCATTTCGATGCCTTTTTGCAGGCGGGTGGTGTTGGTCACAAACAAGTCGTCGCCCACCAACTGGACTTTATCGCCCAATTTTGTGGTCAGTGCCTGCCAGCCGGCCCAGTCGTCTTCAGCCAACGCATCTTCGAGGGACAGGATTGGGTATTTGTTGCACCAGTTTGCCCAATAATCCACCATTTGAGAAGACGTGAGCTTGTCGCCGGTGGATTTGTGGAAATGGTACATTTTGGTTTCGTCGTCGTAGAATTCCGATACGGCTGCGTCCATCGCAATCACGATGTCTTCGCCGGGGCGGTAGCCTGCCGCTTCGATGGCTTTCAGCACGATTTCGATGGCCTCTTCGTTCGATTTGATGTTGGGCGCAAAACCGCCTTCATCACCCACGTTGGTCGAATAGCCTTTGCTTTTCAACACCGTTTTGAGGTGGTGGAAAACTTCCACGCCCATGCGCAGCGCTTCCGAAAACAGGTCGGCGCCGATGGGCATGATCATAAATTCCTGAAAGTCAATGCTATTGTCCGCATGAGAGCCGCCATTGAGGATGTTCATCATCGGAACGGGCAACACATGTGCATTCACCCCGCCGAGGTAGCGGTAGAGCGGTTGCTCTAAGCTCATCGCCGCAGCTTTGGCCACTGCCATGGAAACGCCGAGAATCGCATTGGCGCCAAGTTTCGACTTGTTGGGTGTGCCATCCAATTCGATCATCAGCCGGTCAATGTAAATCTGGTCGAACACATCCACGCCGATGAGTTCTTCGTGCAGGATTTCGTCCACATTGCGGCAAGCGCCCAATACGCCCCTGCCGAGGAAGCGACTTTTGTCGCCGTCGCGCAACTCCACAGCTTCGTGTTTGCCGGTAGATGCACCAGAAGGTACCGCCGCGCGGCCTACAGAACCGTCTTCGGTCATGACTTCTACCTCAACCGTCGGATTGCCGCGGGAGTCTAATATTTCGCGGGAGCGAATGTCAATTATCGTACTCATTTTAAGTGTTTTAGCTTTACCTGTACCGCCGAACTCCAGTTCGGCGCTTTTATGTACCGCCGAACTCCAGTTCGGCGGGGTGTTGTACCTATCGTATCGTGTTGTACCTATCTCCGAACAGCGTTCGGAGGTACAGCACGTCACTGCATCAATTCCACAAAATCATCAAACAAATACCGCGCATCGTGTGGCCCGGGCGACGCTTCCGGGTGGTATTGCACCGAAAACGCTTTTTTGTGCCGCAGGCGAATGCCTTCTATCGAATGGTCGTTGAGGTTAACGTGGGTGATTTCAACCGTCTCCGCGTGTGCCGCTACGGAATCGGGATTGACGCCGAAGCCGTGATTTTGGCTGGTGATTTCGCTGCGACCCGTGCGCAGGTTTTTCACCGGGTGGTTGATGCCGCGGTGGCCGTGGTGCATTTTGAAGGTGCTGATGCCAACGGACAACGCCAGCAATTGATGCCCCAGACAAATCCCAAACAAGGGTTTGTCTTCTTCCAGGATGGCCTTTGCCGTTTCCACCGCGTAGTCCATCGCAGCCGGATCGCCGGGGCCGTTCGACAGGAAGTAGCCGTCGGGATTCCAGTCGCGCAGGTCGGCGATGCTGGTTTTGGCCGGAAAGACCTTGAGGTAGCAGCCGCGATCCGACAAACATTGCAGGATGTTGCGCTTGACGCCGAAATCGAGTACTGCCACTTTGAGCGGGGCGTCCGGGTTGCCGATGTGGTAGGCTTCGGGGGTGCTCACTTTGGAAGCGAGTTCGAGGCCCTCCATTTGCGGCGCAGCGGCTAAGCGGCGGCGCAGTTCGTCCAAGTCAGTGGTTTCCGAAGAAATGATGGCATTCATGGCGCCTTTGCTGCGAATGTGGCGCACAATGGCGCGGGTATCCACGTCCGAAATGCCGACCAAGCCTTCGTTTTCAAAGTACTGCTGGATGGACAAATCCGCTTTGAAGCGGGAATATTCGTTGGTGAAATTTTTGCAGATCAGGCCGGCGATTTTGATCGCGCCGGATTCTGTTTCGGCGTTTTTCGTGCCGTAATTGCCGATGTGGGCATTGGTGGCCACGAGCAATTGCCCGAAATAAGAAGGGTCGGTAAAAATCTCCTGATAGCCGGTCATGCCGGTATTGAAGCAAACTTCGCCAATGGCGGCGCCGATTTTGCCGGCGGCTTTACCGTGGAAGGCCGTTCCATCTTCCAATAATAATACGGCTGGCATTGATTGAATCTCGTTCATTGGCTTTGCGCGCTGTTCGTGAAAAGCGCCGCAAAGATATGATCTGTGCGCGGGCTTTTAGAAGGATCGTTGTTTTTTCTGAATTTTTTATTTGGGAGGGTTTCGGGCAAAGCCCGAAGAATAGTAGACACGAGGCCGGAGCCTCGCGCCAGCGGGGTCTAAAACCTTGTTGAAGGCAAGAATGCAGGTGGAAAACAGTACAGCAATCCGCGTTTTTCGCGTCGTTTGCGTCGTCCGCGTTCCTAAAAAACCTCAATTGGAACGCGGACAACGCGGAAGAAAATGCTGTGTTCCACAGCGCTTTAGACAGCAAAGGGCAAAGCCTGAAGAATAGAACACTCGAGGCGGAGCTTCGACTTGGCTTCGACTTACTTCGACTTCGCTCAGTACAAGTCGCTCAGCCACCAGCTCAGTTACCATAGCCGTCGCGCGAGCGGTTTTTTTCTAATTTTTATGCATATTTGCAGATAGCCAATACAAAAGTAACCGCTATGGTCTCACCAGAAATAAATGTCTTCGATGAATTAACTGCTTTCCTAGCCGCTATGGATCCTGAAAAGGTGCTGGCTTACCATGCTTCGCCAGGAGCGCAGCAACGCATGGACGAACTCCAGTGGAAACACAAAGAAAGCAATCTGAGCGACCTCGAAAAAGAAGAAATGGAGCGCTACCTTGTGGTTGAGCGCATTGTTCGGCTGGCTAAAATACATGCCCGGCAAAGGCTTTCTGCTGCATGAAGTTTTGGACGGAGATATACAAGCCAAAAGCGATATTGGCGCAGTTACCATCAAATTACTCGAATTCAATCATCCTGATCAGCTTATCGAGCGCCGGGAGCTGGTTCGATTGGGGGTGTTTTAATCTGGCTTTTGATTTTCCGGTCGTTTCGGTCGGGCAGGAGTCCGAAGAATACGCGACTTCGGCTTCACTCATTTGCCACTGAGCACGCGGAAAAGATCACAGGTTTAATCCTCCAAAAAAGAAACTGCTAACCTAAACCCTAAATGCTTACTTTTAAAGCCTGTTGTATAACCAATACGATATGAACAACGAATGTTTGATTGGTAATCATTCCAACATCCTCCACGTGTTATTTTCCTATATTTTCCTTTGTGTCCGTCAAAATTAGAACGTCTATCTATCAAATAACTATCAGCATACCAATCATCACACCACTCTGATACATTGCCACTCATATCAAACACCCCCAGTTCGTTGGCCCTTTTTTTGCCAACCGGATTAGTCTGATAACCTGAATTAGAGAAATACCAAGCTATGTCAAAAACATTATTTCCACCTGCATAGGTATATCCTTTACTCTTTATACCTCCTCTTGCTGCATACTCCCATTCGGCCTCTGTTGGAAGACGATATTTTTTGTGAGTCAAAACATTTAACTTTTTTATTAGCAATTGAACATCATTCCAACTAACATTTTCTACGGGGCAAAGTGGACAGTCTTTAAATTCAGAAGGGTTATCACCCATTATCGCCTGCCATTGTGCTTGAGTAAATTCAAAGCGACTAAGGTAAAAATCATTAACTGCAATGTTTTGGCAAGGAGTTTCATTTTTTTTGCAAGCTAAATCCCTTCCATCCAGGCACCCCATCATGAAATTGCCGCGTTTTATGAATACCATCCCTTTTGCAATTTTATCTAATGCATCTTTCAACGTGGTACTTTTAATGATATCGGAGTTGGGAGATGTAGCATCGGCTAGTCTATTTAATTTCGTATTCAGTTTTTCTTTCCGGGTTTCCATTTTTCCAGTAACGGTTTCTTTTTTGTCGCTCAACTGCTCCCCTACCCTTTCTTTCAAAGTATGATCGTCTTCCGCATTTTGCCCTACATCTCCCGTTCGCTTTTGCTCCCGTTCCT
>JALHRK010000488.1 GCA_022841505.1 Saprospiraceae bacterium
CGGGGGGATAATTTTTCCGTGAAAGATGTCATTGGAGCGCCAACGCCGGCAAATGCGACGCAGTTTCTGGCTTTTGTACCCGAAGCCGCCGCCCATTTGGTCAAGTGTGTGGTGCTGACGCATGCGCCGGACGGCATTTCCGGGCAACCCGACCGGGAGGGCATTGATTTTTTGACCGCAACCGACGAGCGTTTTCGGCCGGTGAACGCCTATACCGCCCCCGACGGCACGCTGTGGTTAGCTGATTTTCATCGCGGACTGATCCAGCACGCCACCTACCTGACGCCGTATTTGCGGGAATACGTACGGGCAAAAAACCTTTTGCCCCCCACCCATTTGGGCCGCATTTTCCGCATCCGAAAAACTGAAAACCCGCCGCAGCCCTGCGCGTCGTTCGCCACGTTGTCTGCTGCGCAATTGGTGGAGGTATTGGCGCATCCCAACGGCTGGCGGCGCGACAAAGCCCAGTGGCTGCTCGTGGAACGCGGCGATACGTCCGTTGCGCCCCTGCTGCGCGAGATGGCGCTCGATCATGCCGACCCGCGTGCCCGGTTGCACGCGCTGTGGGCGCTTGATGGTCTGGGCGCCTCCATGCCCGGGTTTTTAAAAACCGTTTTTGACAACAGCAACCACCCCGAAGTGGCGCGGCTCGCCATTCGATTGTGCGCGCCGCATAATTTGGTTGCATTCAAACAACTGTTTGAAATAGCCGGCGCAACCGAAGCGGCCTACTTTGCGGCGACCGTGCCCGCGTTTTGCCGGCAACACGCCGAAGGCATCCGGCCTGTTTTGCAAAAACTCGCTGCGGCCCACGCTGCCGATACGCTTTGCGCAGCAGTGTTGGCGGGCGCATTTTGGGAAAATTGTTCGGTGAAACAAGTGGGTGTTTGGCGGCGATTTTTTGCCCAAAAGGGCGTTCCTGAAGCGACCGTTTTAATGAAATATCTTGAAAAAGCGCCAGAAACCGGGGCGAAATCGAGCGACCCGGTCGTGGCCAAACTCTCCGTAGCGGATCTCGAACTCTACCACGAAGGGCGCGGACTATACGAAACCTACTGCGCCATGTGTCATGGGAAATCCGGCGAGGGCATTCCCAACCTTGCGCCGCAGTTGGTGCAATCGGGCTGGGTCAACGCCGCCGACAAAAGCATTCCCATCCGGTTGGTGCTGGACGGGCTTCAAGGGCCGGTTCAGGTGGCTGGTAAGCCTTATTCGTTACCGGGAGTGATGCCCGGCCTCCGCGAAAATATCGCGACCAATAATGGAACCATCGCCAAAATCATCACCTATATCCGCAATTCGTGGGGCAACGACGCGGGTGCGGTTCAGGTAGGCGAAGTCGGGGAAGTGCGTGCCGCAACGAAAGACCGGAAAGACCCGTACCAGGCCGCAGAGTTGTTGCCGGATGGCTTAGAACCCGAAATGGCGGCGCCAACACCCACGGTTTCCACACCAAAAATCAAATCGGCGCCGATTCGAAACGCGCAACCCGGCTCCCGTCCGCCCTGGCGCAAGCTTTTCGATGGCAAAACGCTGCGCGGTTGGCGGCAGATTGGCGGGACAGCGACCTACGCCGTGCAGAATGGCAGCATCGTCGGTACGACCGTACCCGGAACGCCGAATAGCTTTTTGATCACCGAAAACCGCTACGCTGATTTTGTACTGGAACTCGAACTCCGGGCTGATTCCAGTCTCAACAGCGGCATCCAGATCCGGTCCAACCACTTCCCGGATTATAAAAAAGACGTTTTTCACGGGTATCAGATTGAAGTAGACCCTACGCCGCGTGCCTGGAGTGGCGGCGTATACGACGAAAGCCGGCGCGGCTGGTTGTTTAAGCTGGAGGGAAAACCGGAAGCCCAACGCGCTTATCGCAAAAATGACTGGAACCACTACCGCATTGAAGCCATCGGCAACCGTATCCGGACCTGGGTGAACGGCGTGCCCGTCGCCGACCTGACCGACGGCCTCACCCGCTGCGGGCATATCGGATTGCAGGTACACGACATCGGGCAGGACGCATCGAAAGTCGGACGCACCATTGCCTGGCGCAATATCCGCCTGCGCGACCTCGGCGGCATGGTGTGGTCGGCTTCCCTCGAGACCCCGGAACACCCCGTCAGCGCGCTGTTCGATGGAGATCCTGCCAGCACCTGGCAAGGCGACTGGCTGACGCTGGATTTTCGGAAAAAGAAACGCTTGAAAACGCTGCTGCTCGATTTGCCGAAAGGCGAAGTACAAGAAATCCAAATTGCCGTAGCGACCGAGCGCACGCCGGAAAAATGGACAGTGGTTTTTGATGGGAAATTGGCAGCAAAACCAGGGGGGGTGGTGGTTTTGATGGATAGAAAGGTGGCGCGTTATGTGCGGGTTTCGGGCAAAGGGAAGGGGGTGGTTGTTGGGGAGGTGAAGGTGGAATGAAAAATTTAGCGTTTGGGATTGGGATTGTTCAATTTCCTTAAGACCATGTCCCCGTCAATATCTCCACAAAATCATTAGCCGAGATAACAGTGACAGGGGGGAATGGAATATTTTTCAACACTTTGAAATATTTGTCTTCCGTTACTATAAAATCAGCAAATGCTGCTACTGCACAATCCACGAATTTATTATCGTCAGGGTCGGCGGCTATGTTCTTTCAGTATTTCTTCTGCGGAGTATCCTTTTTCCTCCCAAATTTTGTCAGCTTCATCAGAAGCTTTCTCCGCAAAATATCTTGCAATTAGCCGTTGGATAGCTTTTAAGTCAACGTCCGAAATGCCATCAGCGTACAGCTTGAGCAACTCTAACTGCAAATTGTTTAAGGGTGGTCGGGCTGAAATTTGATGACTCATGATTGTCAGTTTTAAAAAAAATAAGGTTTTTTTTAAAAAAGGGTTCCTATTCAAGCTTAGACTGTTTTTTACCTAAGGAACGTGGCGTAAATAAGTTGCCTGGATTCGGCGAGGTTGTTTTTTTTATCAATCCAAGCCCTTCTCAAGAGGTAACACCTTCCAAAAAGGTTTCACCTCCGCCAGCCAGGCCGCAACCCTCACCATTCCCCAAACCCCACCAATAACCAATTCCCCAGTAACCAATAACCACCCTACTCCATCCAAACCGCCCCAACCCCCAACTGCCAAAAGCGTTGATTCATCCCGGGCAACTCTTTATCCAGCAATTCCCGGCCCCGGGCCTCCAACACCTTCCACTCCGCAGTCAGTTCCCCCAGTCGGTCTAAGGTGGGTTGGTTGATGCGCGGAATATCGCTTTCGTTGTGGTTGATCATGAACAGGTAGTTAGCCGTGAACTTGTTGGGGAAGTTTTCCACGTCGTCGTAGGCTTTGGATTTGCGCTGCACCATGTCTTCGTCCCAGGCTTTCATGCGCTGCGCCAGGGCCTGGCCGTCTTTTTTCAGCGCGCTGTATTTTTCTTCTGCGGGCAAGGTGTTCAGCAGGCCCTCCAATTGTTCGCGTTTGGCGTGCAGGGCATTCACCATGCGGTGCATTTTGGCCACTTCTGCTTCCAGGCGGCTCATCAGCGCGTGGTATTCCTGGTAGGTTTTGGCATCCGTGGGGTAGAGCGGGTTAGGCAAGACTTCCACGGTAGTGGTCGCCGTTTGGTCGCCTGCCTTCAGGGTGAGGGTGTATTTGCCGGGCGGTACTTTGTGGCCGCTGTAGCTGCTTTCAATGTAAACCCCGGGAACGCCTGGCGCAGTGGCGCAGCGCAGGTTCCAGACAAAGCGGTTGAGGCCGTTGTTTTTGTTCAGCACAGGCTCGGCAGAGGGGCCGCCGTCGTAGGATTGGAAGGTGGAATCGGCTTGAGAACTAAAACTTCTGATGAAATTGCCCTGCGCATCCCGGATTTCCAGCGTCAGCACATCAGCTGGATTTATCTTTGACAAGTGGTAGTAAATCACCGCACCGGTGGCGGGGTTCACGCCCTGCTCCGGGTTGGTTCCGTCAAAATCAGGAGCAGATCCGTTCAACTCGCTGGAGCCGTTGACCAGCATGGCAGGCTCAGGTTGGAACAGCGCAAAACCGGAAATCCCCGGTTTAAACTGGCGCAGCAGGGACAGATCGTCCAAAATCCAGAACGAGCGGCCGGATGTGGCAGCAATAAGGTCGCCCTGGTGTACCCGCAAGTCGGTGATGGGCGTAACGGGCAGGTTCAGCTGGAAAGGCAACCAGTTTTTACCGCCGTTCCACGACAGGTAAACCCCGGTTTCGGTGCCTGCAAACAACAGATCTTTACGCCGGTCGTCTTCGCGCACCACGCGGGTAAACGCGCCATAGGGAATGCCGCTGCTGATGTTCGTCCAGGTTTTGCCGTAATCGGTGGTTTTGTACAAGCCGGGCGCATGGTCGTTGAATTTGTAGCGCGTAGTGGCGATGTATGCGGTGGCCGGGTCGTGGGGCGAAACCTCGATCGCATTGATCAGGCATTCGGCCAAGCCGGTTGGGGTCACGTTTTGCCAGGTAGCGCCGCCGTTTTTCGTCA
>JALHRK010000489.1 GCA_022841505.1 Saprospiraceae bacterium
CGTTATTGGCGCTGTGGTTGGCGCGCGCCTGGGACATGTCTTTTTTTATGATTGGGAATACTATTCTCAGGATCCCCTTAAAATTCTGAAGGTGTGGGAAGGCGGTTTAGCCAGCCACGGTGGGGCAATCGGCATCATCCTGATGTTGTGGCTGTTTTCCGTGCGGGTATCGAAAAAATCTATCCTCTGGATTCTCGACAAAGTGGTGGTCCCCACTGCATTAGCCGGCTGTTTCATCCGATTGGGCAACCTGATGAATTCTGAAATTTATGGAAAAGCTGCCGACGTGCCCTGGGCTTTTATCTTCGTACGCAGCGACCCCACGGCTGTTCCACGTCACCCGGTGCAGTTGTATGAATCACTTTCTTACTTAGTCTCCTTTTTCATTCTTTATTATGTGTATTGGAACACGGGCAAAAAAGACAAACCGGGTTTTGTCTTTGGCTTGTTTTTGTTGTTGATCTGGGGATTCCGCTTCATCTGGGAATACATGAAAGAAAGCCAGGGCGGATTTGAAAGCGCTTTTGGAAACGCACTGAGCACCGGACAATTGCTGAGCATCCCGTTTCTGTTGATCGGAGCTTATTTTGTGTTTCGAAAAACGCCAAGTCCTGTCAGCTAACTGCCTTGCAGTAAGCTTTTTATATTATTAAGGTCTGCCAGCTGAAGCTGGCGACCACTACTACTTGCGGACCAGTAACGCCCCGCCAACCAGCACGCAAACGCCTGCAAGCACATAGAGTATGGTGGTTTCCCGCGAAGCTTCCTTGTCTTCAGCCGACAATTTGAAGCTGCCGATTTCAATTTCAGCTTTGTCTTCTTTGCTGGTTGAGAATGCATAAATGCCAACGCCGATTCCGAGAACCAGCAACACGAGTGCGATGTTTTTGCTCATAATAAGTGAGTATTTGAAGATTTGAGTATTTGAAGATGCGAGCACAGAATGAACAACAAACAACCAATAACGAACAACGACTTCTGACCGATAAAACCAATAACCAACTCCGGTCTAATCTTCAAAAAAGCCAACACTGCCGCCAACCCAATCCTTATCCTTGTTGTAACGTACCCCCACCATTTCGCCTTTGCTGAGCCGAATCAGGTTGTTCACCAATTGAGGCCTGGCTGCGCCGTCTTCCCAAAGGAACATCATGCGCATTTCGCACTTGGCTGGCACATTGGGCGTCGGGATCACCGGAGCGTATTCCATTTTCCGTTGAAGAATAAAATTCGAGCGGTCTTCAACTGCATCGAAATCGGCCTTTGTCGGGTTGATGATTACGCCCTGGCCGGAGAACGAAAACAACGGCTTGAGTACGTAGCGGTCGAGGTCAGCCGGCGCCTCGTTGAGGTCGCTTAGGAAATAGGATTTTGGCACATAAGGGCTGTCCAGCAACGGCAAAGTGTGTTTGCTGATGCGGAAAAACCAATTGGGGTGCCCAACCCAGTGTGCGTTGATTTCGTCTGTAATCTCAAAGCCCCGTGGCAAATCATTGCGCTTGTGCAACTCGTCAAAAATCACGCGGTTGTAGATGCGTTCGATGCCAATTTTCCGTCCGTCTTTTACATAATAAAGGTCTTTACCTTCTTTGATGACATCACTGATGCACACGAACTCCAGGCCAATATCGCGGCGCGAGATGTAAAAATCAATGGCTGTATTCTGATTGGGCGGTTCAACTTCCAGCAGCACCACGTTTTCCGGGCGACTGTCGCCAAACATGATTTTGCGGAGCATTGCAACGTAATCCTCGGAGGTCATGCCGCCAAACAGGTGCGTGAAATGATCCGGGATATGGAAAAATTGCCGGTAGGCCCGCGCAACGGTGTCCTGCCAGAAATACAGCGACGGAAATCCTTGCAGCTCGACCAATTGCGGAAAATAATCCCCGTTTTCATCCTGGCAAATCCCAAAATCCAATTGCAGAAAGGTCGTATGGGGCGTTTCGTTGGGCACGCGCAGGTGCGGCGGAATCGCACTTTCCGACAAAGCCTGGAAATCAGGCCGCATCAGGGTTTTCAGGATATCCTCAGATGCTGCTATGAGTTTGTCTTTCAGCGCATGTGGCACAAAAACCGGCGTTTCCGCTACCCGAAAATTCGGGCGGTGGCCGTAAGTTTCGGTAATGTGATCCAGCATGTCTTCGTAGCGCTCGATACGGAATTGCTCATTGTAGGCTTGGCGGTACCCGGCGATCATGTTGTAGATTTTTAGTCTGTAAAGTTGGCAGTCTTTTTTCAGTTGGCAGTCTTCCAGGTAGCAGTTGGCAGTCTTTGTGTTTACTCCTGACAAGGTTGCGTATCCCGAAATAATAGTGGGCAGTTTTTGTTGAGCCAGAATCCCCTGCCAACTGCTCACTGATGACTGCCGACTTTTCTATAGTTTAGTAACTTCCATGTCCCGCTGCCAACTGCAAACTGCTGACTTCCAACTTTCCCGACAATGAACTCAATGCCCGGCGCAAAAATTGGGGCAGGATGATGTCGTGGGTCAGGCCGATTTTACCGGGATCATTCAAATGTTCAATCATCAGCAGGTACTTCTCTTCGCTGTGTTCCCGGATAATTTTTTCGCGGCGTTCCGGGGCGAGGAAATGTTTTAGCATGCCTTCGGAATCGGCTTCCGGGTGAAATTGCACCCCGAAGATTTCTTCCGAAAACCGAACGGCCATCAGTGCGCGTTCCAGGGCAATGTGCGGGCGCAGTTTTTCCAAAGCTACAATTTTAGCGCCCATGTCTTCAAACCGGGTCTCATCTGGTTGCGTCACCTGAAAGTCCCGGAAATCCGCCACATAAAACGGATTTTCTAACCCGTCAAACAGGGGTTCGTCGTGTCCTTCTTCTGTGATGTGGCAGATAAATGTACCAAAAGAGACCGATTTCCGGCGGCTCACTTCTGCCAACCCAAAGTGCAGGCAAGCCATCTGAAAGGAGTGACAAATCAGGAAAACGTGCTTGCGCGAATTTTCCGGATTTTGGTTCCATTGCCAGACGGCATCCAGCCATTTATAGTATTTTACATCCCAAACGCCGTCGCCATCGGTTGGGTTGCCCGGGCCGCCTGTGGAAATGTAAATGTCGAAACTCAGATCGGGTACTTCCGCCAAGCTTCTTACGTCAAATATTTCCCATTCTACTTCGTCGCCAAACTGGCTGAGGATCTCTTTGATACATCGCATTCCCTGGTTGGGAAGACCTTCGTACATGTCGAGAATGGCTAATCGTGCCGTTTCCATGTTGTGTATGTTCGTTTAATATTCGTGGTGTCGTATCAACATCGAAAAGCGTTCCCTGGTTTCAGGCAGAACGCCTTTCAATGCATCAGCGCTGACTTTCAGTACATTAAGACTCAAAACTACAGAATTGTAACACGCTCAGTGCTAAAATAGTTATAGTTTACTGCTTCTTCGTCTTTGCTGCGGCAGCTTTCGGGCTTGCCGGTTTGGCTTCCGCTTTCGGCGCCGCTGCCTTTTTAGGCGCAGCCGCTTTCTTTTCCGGCCCTGAAAGCA
This sequence comes from Saprospiraceae bacterium, assembly GCA_022841505.1. Classification (GTDB taxonomy): domain Bacteria; phylum Bacteroidota; class Bacteroidia; order Chitinophagales; family Saprospiraceae; genus JABWAJ01. The sequence continues at coordinate 3,510 of JALHRK010000489.1, forward strand.
CCTTGCCCTGAGCCGATTGCTGAATGTACGTACCCCAGGTCAAATTGTTTCCACCCGGCTTATGAGCTAATGCGCACTCAATGGCGTATTTGGCGGCGTGTTCCACCACCCATTCGAAATTCTCCTGCCCTACTGAATTCACATCGGCGTCGGGCGCCGGATTGCAAAAATCTATGGCGTAAGGAATGCCATCGCGGATTGCAAATTCAACCGTATTGAAATCGTAGCCCAGCGCGTTGTTCAGGCGCAGCACGTAATCTTCCATCGTTTTGATGAGCGTATCCGGCACATCGAAGTGAGCAGCGTAGCGCAGGTGGTGCGGGTTGCGCGGTTCGTAGTGCATGATGCGGATGTATTTCCGGCCAATCGAATAGCACCGGAAATAGGCGTCAAACTTGATTTCTTCCTGCAACATCATCACCAACTGCTCCGTTTCGGCAAATTTGTCGAACAACTCGTCAGCATTGTTGAGTTTGTAAACACTTTTCCAGCCCCCACCGGAGTGCGGTTTCATATACGCAGGGAAACCGATGTACTCGAAAATGCCTTTCCAGTCGAGCGGAAAAGAGAGGTTGGAAAACGACTCTGCACTGGTATCGGTCGGATGATCCCGGGAAGGCAACAAAACCGTATTGGGCACCGGTACGCCGACCTGCAGGGCCAGACAGTTGTTAAAAAACTTTTCATCGGCGCTCCACCAGAACGGGTTGTTGATCACCGCAGTTCCGGTCAAGGCAGCATTTTTCAGGTAAGCCCGGTAGAACGGCACGTCCTGCGAAATGCGGTCAATGATCACCGCATAGTCGGTTGCCACGCCCTGGGCCACCTTGTTGATACTTACGGGCTCTGCGATCACCCCGCTCACTTTCATCGCGTTTACCCGGTCCACAAAGGCTTTCGGAAAACTGCGTTCTTGTCCAAAAAGGATACCGATCTTCTTCATAGAGGCTTGCAAGTTTGGTT
>JALHRK010000490.1 GCA_022841505.1 Saprospiraceae bacterium
AATTTTGATCTGGTGGGGCCTGTTTTTGGTCGTTTTGCCTCTTGAAAATGGCTGGTGGGCCATCATCAGCCCGATTACCATCACTTATTTGCTCGCCTACGTCTCCGGCGTGCCCTTGCTGGAACAGCGGTATCGCGACAATCCGGCCTATCAGGCATATCGGAAGCGGACGAATGTGCTGATTCCGTGGGTTAAGTCAAGGTAATTACTCTATTCAGTTTGGTGCAAGACGGCCAGAGACCGGCGAATGGGACACGCGAGGCGGAGCTTCGACTACGCTCAGCTACCGACTACGCTCAGCTACCGACTGCGCATGAGCAGGGTATTTACTTTATTTTTGATTTTTTTTACTCCGCCAAAATTTTCTCACTATAAAAAATCAAAAAACAAAAAAATCTGCAATTGGTAAATCCAAAGGAAATCGCCGCGTACAACACCAGAAGGGTAGGGGACAGTTGGCAGGATTTCAGTAAGCAGTTGGCAGTTTTGTTTTTACTTCTAAGGAAATTTCAATAACCGAAGATGTACGATGGTAAATCTGTGCGGCTAAAGGGGAACAATCTTAGGCAGAGGCAGCAGTAGCTTAGAATACATCAAGATACTGGATATTTTCTTGTTCAATCCATAGCAAACAGGCCATTGCACAGACTTTAACTGCATTCAGAAACCTGATCTTACCCTAAACATGGTTTTCCAAAACGAAATACAGGCAATACCTTTACACTCAGTTGACAGCGCTCTTATTAATAGGTAGCTAAAGCTATGGAAATGACACCTCAGTTTTCGCTTTAAAGGGCGAATAACTAAGTTCTCGAATGCAATTGAACGGCTCCGGACATGCTTTTGTCTGGGCCGTTTTTATTTGCGTTGTGCCATAATCATCAGAATTTCCTATTTTGGCAGGCAAAGAAAAAACCAATAGAATGCCTGCAGAACGTCCGCCGCTATCTCAAATCATTATTTATGCAATGGGGCAATTGGGCTGGTCGCTGGCCAGCTTCGGTGCTGCAAACCTGCTGGTCTATTTTTACCTGCCCCCGGAAGCCTCTACGGGCGTATTGTTTCCCACTTTTATATACCAGGGCTCCATTTTGGGAATCGCTCTGATCGGCCTCATTAATTTCAGTGGCCGTCTGTTTGATGCAATCACGGATCCCATCATCGGCAACTGGTCTGACCGCAGTGTCTCCAAATTTGGCAAGCGGAAAAAATTCATGGCCATATCGGCTGTTCCGTTTGCGCTGTTTTCATTCCTGATTTTTTTTCCGCCGGGTAATGGTGAAAGCACCCTCAACGGAATCTGGCTCACCGCCAGCATTTTTTTATTTTATTTATTTATGACCCTTTACGTCATTCCTTACACCGCGCTGATTGGCGAGATGGGACACCATCCTGACGACCGCATGCGCATCAGCACCGTCACCTCCGTCACCTGGGCGTTGGGGTTCATGATCGGGAGCAATGCCTATGCTTTGCAAGCGTTTTTTCAACAGCAGCAGTCGGCTACGGCAGCCTTCCAGACAACCATGGGCATTTTTGCTTTGGTTGCTTTGGTTTTTATGCTCGTACCCGTGTTCTTTTTGAAAGAATCGCGGTATTGCCGGCAATCAAAAGTAGAAACCAATGCCTTTCATGCGGTACGTGCGGTGTTTAGAAACCGAAATTTCATTCCTTTTGCCATAGCGGATTTGATGTACTGGCTGGCGCTTACGTTCATCCAATCCGGAGTGGGATATTATGTGACCATTCTGATGGGTTTCCCCAAAGAACAAGCAACCCTGTTTTTAACCATCAGTTTCCTAACCAGTTTGTTGTTGTATTGGCCGGTGAATATCATCGTCCGGCGCGTTGGCAAGAAAAAAACGGTGATTGCCGCGTTTCTGGTTTTTAGTTTTATCTTTGGATTGACCACAATTTCCGGGGTGTTGCCGATTTCAAACCAGGTTCTGTTTTACGTCCTTTCCTTGTCATCGGGGTTTCCATTGGCCGTTTTTGGGATCGTTCCGATGGCGATCATTGCCGACATCCTGTACCAACACGAATCGGACACGGGCGAACAGCACGCCGGGATGTTTTATGCAGCCCGCAACCTGACCATGAAAATGGGCATTTCATTAGCCAACCTGATTTTTCCTTCGCTGTTGTTGCTGGGGAAAAGCGTTCAAAACCCGCTTGGCGTGCAATTGTCCACGCTGCTGGCAATGGTGTTTTGTCTGGCAGGTTGTTTTGTTTTTATGCGTTATCGCGATCTTAGCAAGAAGCATTTATCTATATGAAATTAACAGAAGCCCGGGCAGCGTTAAAAAAGTACTTTGGCTACGATCAATTCCGGCCCATGCAGGCCGAAATCATCGAGCGCGTTTACTGTGGAAAAGACGCTCTGGTGCTGATGCCAACGGGTGGGGGCAAATCGGTTTGTTTTCAGATTCCTGCGCTGACCATGGAAGGCGCCTGCGTGGTGGTTTCGCCCCTGATTGCCCTCATGAAAGACCAGGTTGAGGGCCTGCGTGCCAATGGCGTGCGCGCCGCATTTCTGAACAGCAGCCTGGATGGCACAGCAGCCCGGCAAACGGAAGACGACTTCTATAGCGGACGGATTGATTTGCTCTACGTGTCGCCGGAAAAAGTCGTTTCCCAAAATTTTCTGCCGTTGCTTCAACGCGCAAAAATCAGCCTGTTCGCTATTGATGAAGCGCATTGTATCTCGGCCTGGGGACACGATTTTCGGCCCGAATACGCCCAATTGCGGTTTTTGAAACAACAATTTCCAGCCATTCCGATGATTGCGCTGACGGCTACAGCCGATAAAGTGACCAGGCGCGACATCATCGAACAATTGGCGCTTCAGGATCCCGAAACGTTCATCTCCTCGTTCGACCGCCCAAACATTTCACTGGAAGTACGCCCTGGCCAAAAGCGCATCGAACAGATCCTCAACTTCATCAAACAGCGCCCCGTACAGTCCGGCATTGTATACTGCCTGAGCCGGAAAAGTACAGAAGAATTAGCCGTTAAGCTGATGGGAAAAGGTATCCGCGCTGCGTGTTACCATGCCGGTATGTCAGATTCGGATCGCTCGCGCATCCAGGAAGATTTCATCAACGACAAAACGCCCGTTATATGCGCCACGGTTGCATTCGGCATGGGCATTGACAAATCGAATGTGCGCTGGGTCATCCATTACAACCTGCCCAAAAACATAGAGAGCTATTACCAGGAAATCGGGCGCGCCGGAAGGGATGGCGCCAAAGCGGACGCGTTGTTGTTTTATAGCTACAGCGATGTGGCCGTTTTGCAGGATATCATTTCCAAAAACGAAAGCGAAAACACAGAAATCCAGTTGGCCAAGCTGGAGCGCATGAAGCAATACGCGGAGGCATTAGCCTGTCGCCGGCGCATTTTGTTGAGTTATTTCAGCGAAGACCTGGGCCATAATTGCGGCAATTGCGATGTATGCAGCAACCCGCCCCAGTTTTTTGACGGCTCCGTTATTGCCCAAAAGGCCCTTTCTGCTGTTTACCGGATGCGCGAAGAAAGCGGCATCGGGATGTTAATTGACGTATTGCGTGGCTCGGGCAAAAAGGAAATTTTTGAAAAAGGCTACCAGGATTTGAAAACATACGGCGCAGGCCGCGACATCGGTTACGGCGAATGGCAGCATTACCTGCACCAGTTGATCAACCTTGGCTACATCGAGCTCGCGCCGGACCGCCACCATGTAGCCTGCCTCACTCCGGCCAGTCACCGGGTGCTGTTCGAAGGCGAAAAGGTCGCTTTGGTTCGGATGGCCACCGTGCGCGAACGCATGGATGCCGAACAGGCAAAGGTGAAGGTGACCAAAGAACGCCAGCGCTCGCGCGGCGAATTGTTTGAAGAACTTCGCCAGCTTCGGTTGCGCTTGTCGCAAAAGCAGGGCATCCCTCCGTACCTTGTTTTCAGTGATGCTACCTTAGAGGAAATGGCGGCAGCGATTCCCCGCGATGAATGGGACCTGCAGGATATTTCCGGCGTTGGCGAAAAGAAAATGCAGCAATTCGGCGTTGAATTCCTAAAAGTCATCAACGATTATGCCCGGAGGACGGGGATACCAGACAAGCCTGCAGTGGTTAGAAATCCCCCACCGGTGAAAATGCCAAAGCCAAAACCACCGGCTACGCTGCAGGTTACGCTGGAGTTTTTTCAGGAAGGCGCCAAGCCGGAACTTATTGCCCGGGAGCGCAACCTCAGCGTTGGAACGATTTACGAACACCTGGCCCAACTCATTGAATCAGGGGAAGATATCCCAATCCGGAGACTGGCGACTTCGGGGGAAATCCAAATGGTGAAATCCGCTTTGCGTGGATTGGAAGGCCCGCCGTACCGGTTGAAGCCCATCTACGACGCTTGTGGCGGACAGATTCGTATGCAGCTGATCCGGATGATCCTGGCACATCTCGAAGAGAAAAAAGCTGAGAAATAGGACTTTTTTTCT